>CAWUIP010000041.1:0-24529 GCA_963922415.1 uncultured Aliishimia sp.
AAGACGCGCGCCAATCCGACCGGGTAGCAGATGAGCAGTTCTGGGTCGCTTGGAAAGCGTTCGGAGCGGATGCTGGGCGGCTTTGTCGGGCGACGTAGGATATGACCTCCTGAACGGATTGAAAGAAATTCGAGGGCGTTTTTGAGAGTGTTTGTGCGAAGTCTATGGAGGTCTTGAGTTGAGCAACTCAGTGTCCATAATTTTAATAGTTCTTGCTGGCTTGATCGTCGCTATTTTTGCTGATCTCGCGTTGGAAAAAGTCCTAAAGTTCAAGGTACCAAGAGCTATGAAAAGCTTCTTGCTGCTCTTGTGTGTCGCAATTGCCTACGCAATCCATACGAAGTTGTCTGAGTAACAGATTCACTCGTGGCAGCGAATGAATGCGCGCAAGAACTCTCTGGAGCCGCCAAGCCCAATTCAATCCACCAGGTTGTTTAGGACTGCGTACAGTCCCGGAACAAGTGATTTGTCGCCGACCAGCGCCTGAGTGCCGCGCAACAGCGGCGCGGGGCGGGGTATTTCACGAACCAACAGGGCCTCCAAGACGCGCGCCAATCCGACCGGGTAGCAGATGAGCAGTTCTGGGTCGCTTGGAAGGCGTTCGGAGCGGATGCTGGGCGGCTTTGTCGGGCGACTTAGGTGGGTCGTAAGTTATGACATTTTGAACGGGTTACGGATGCCAGCAGAACCAAAGGTTCGCCCTTAGAAACTCATAGCAAACGGCCTGATAAGCCGTTCGCCCAAGATTTCTCGGAGGTGGGTGATTGACACCTGCAAAATGCTGACTGACACTTGCTAACGAAGTCATTTTTGGGTTGAAAATGAAACCTGCTAAAGGGGCGGCTGCCGCCATTGTCACATTTGTAGCGTTACTTTGGCTTTTGCTGCTCAGCAGTGGACTAGTGTCGACAAAGGCTTGGGCTTCGGAGCGGGGCTTGAATATACTCTTGGTTGCACAATTCGAAAAGGGTGAAGAGGAAGCATTTCTGGAGTTGACAAGGAGATACGGTTCCGAAGTTTTTGGAAATGTAGTGCTGGTGAACAACTCTAGAGATGCAGATATTCTAGTCTATTTCTTGGAGAATTGGGAGGCGCTAAGACACACTCCAGGATATGCTGGGCTATCAGCTTTATTTGCAAGTCTTGGAGATCTCGATGGAAGTTACAGAGGTTATATTGAAGCGGTTTTTCCGGAATATGGAGATAAGAAATTCATATTGTACTCTATTGAAGATACAGGGTTCTCACGCTTGAAGTGCTTTGTTCAGGATATGGCTTTAGCAATTTCCGCAAACGGCCAAGAGAGTATTGACTCCGATTGTAAGTAGTTTGGAGACAGCGTTTGGCTTTCATTCTTCATCTTCTAGGGTTGTGATTCATAAGCAGAACATGACGGCATCGCTTTCACGAAGCCGATCTAAAATGCGGTGCGGTTCAGGGCGATCCCACGGACCACCAGCCGCGCGCTCTTTGAAAGTAAGTTCACAACCGGCTTTCACTAGCGCATCAAGTTGCGCCTCCGCTGCCTGATCCTCTGTTGGTGCGCGGGCATGGACAAAGTTCATGTGAAAAGTGTATCAATTAGTGTTGACGCGCCTCTAATTTGATTTCAAAGTATGAGTTGAGCCTTCGATTTCTATATAAGGCCTTCTATCAACTGATGGTTCGATTTGTTTTAATTTGGCGAGAGCATTTTCGCGCGATGGGGGTATATTTGAGAGCTGCTTCACAAATTCCCAGAAATTAGGTGATGAGGATTTCTTCAATTGACAGTGTAGGAGATTGGGATGAGTCAAAATAGAGCTGCGTACACCAAAGAACTTTTCATCTCCATCTGTTTTGCTTTTGCGCATATTATACTTTTGATGTTTTTTGTACCTATTGATTTATGGAGCCTGACAACTGCTTTCCTGGCATCTCTATTGTTCTTATTTTTTGTTTTCGAAAGAAAATCTGAATTGAGACCTGGACACCTACTCATTGTTCTGCCGGTGGCTGTGGCTCTTGTTGCTGAAAGAGATGTGGCATTCGGATATTCGATTGTCGTTGGGTCCGCCGTTTTTCTTGCGAGATCTATGCGCTTAGAGAAATAACTTAATGAACCTTATTGCGGACTGGGCTAAGACTGTGCCGCCCAGTCCAATACAACCTTTCCCGATGAGCCGGATTGCATGGCGGTGAAGCCTGATGCGAAGTCGGTGGCTGCTATGCGGTGGGTGATGACGCCAGAGACGTCGAGGCCGTTTTCGAGCATGGCGATCATTTTGTACCAGGTTTCGAAGATTTCGCGGCCGTAGACGCCTTTGAGCGTGATGGCTTTGAAGACGATGCGGCTCCAGTCCACAGGGCTGCGGCCTGGGGGGATGCCGAGCATGGCGATGCGGCCGCCCATGACCAGGTTTTCGATCATCTGGTCGAGGGCGGATTGCACGCCGCTCATTTCCAGGCCGACGTCGAAGCCTTCGCGCATGTTCAGGCGTGCGGTGACCTCGGCCAGGTCCTCTGTCGCAACATTCACGGGGACCACGTCGGCCATGCGGGCGGCGAGGGCGAGGCGGTCGGGGTTCACATCTGTGATCACCACGTGCCGCGCGCCCACGTGTCGGGCAACTGCGGCGGCCATGATGCCGATGGGGCCTGCGCCGGTGATCAGCACGTCTTCGCCCACCAGGTCAAAGCTGAGCGCGGTGTGCACGGCGTTGCCCAGGGGATCGAGGATCGCGCCGGTGTCGTCGTCGATGCTGTCGGGCAGCGGTACCACGTTGAAGGCGGGCAGGCGCAGGTAGTCGGCGAAGGCGCCGGGCGCGTTCACGCCGATGCCGCGCGTTTCGGGGTCCAGGTGGAACTTGCCGGCACGCGACTGGCGGGAGGTTTTGCCGATCAGGTGGCCTTCGCCCGAGCAGCGTTGCCCGATGCCAAGGTCGGTGACGTTCGCGCCAAGTTCCACAATCTCGCCCGCGAATTCGTGCCCGGTGATGAGCGGCACGGGCACGGTTTTCTGCGCCCAGTCGTCCCAGTTCCAGATATGCAGGTCGGTGCCGCAGATACCGGTGCGGCGGATGCGGATCAGCACATCGTCTGGGCCGATTTCGGGTGTGGCGGTGTCTTGCAGCCAGAGGCCGGGTTCGGGTTTCGCTTTGACGAGCGCGCGCATCACATCACCCCCAGTTTGCGGCCCACGCGGGCGAAGGCCCCCAGCGCGCGGTCGAGGTCGGTGCGGGTGAGGGCTGCGTTCATTTGCGTGCGGATGCGGGCTTGGCCGCGGGGGACGACGGGGAAGAAGAAGCCGCTGACATAGACGCCTTCGTCAAAGAGCAGGGCGGCCATGTCTTGGGCCAGTTGTGCTTCGCCCAGCATGACCGGGATGATCGGGTGTTCGCCGGGCAGCAGGTCAAAGCCGAGGTCTGTCAGGCCCGCGCGCCAGTAGGCGGCGTTGTCAAAGAGCTGCGTGCGCAAGTCGTCTCCTTCCGCGACCAGGTCGAGGGCTTTGAGGCCCGCAGCCACGACCATAGGCGGCAGGGCGTTGGAAAAGAGATAAGGGCGCGCGCGCTGGCGCAGCAGGTCGATGGCGGGTTGCGGCCCGGCGATGTAGCCGCCGATGGCGCCGCCCAGGGCTTTGCCAAGGGTCCCTGTCAGCAGGTCTGCGTGGGTGCCGAAATGGGCGGGCGTGCCTGCGCCCTTCGGTCCCATGAAGCCTGTGGCGTGGCAGTCGTCGACCATCAGGACCGCGTCGAACCGGTCGGCCAGCGCGCGGATCTCGGGCAGTTTGGCCAGGTAGCCGTCCATCGAGAAGACACCATCGGTGGCGATCATGATGTGGCGCGCGCCGTCATCGCGGGCTTGGGTTAGTTGCGCCTCCAGATCGGCCATGTCGGAGTTGGCGTAGCGGTAGCGCTTGGCCTTACACAGGCGGATACCGTCGATGATGGAGGCGTGGTTGAGCGCGTCCGAGATCACGGCGTCTTCGGGACCCAAGAGGGGTTCAAAGAGCCCGCCATTGGCGTCAAAGCAGGCGGCAAAGAGGATTGCATCGTCGTGGCCCAGGAAGGCGGCGAGCTTGGTTTCCAGCGCGCGGTGCAGGTCTTGGGTGCCGCAGATGAACCGGACCGAGGCCATGCCAAAGCCGTGGCTGTCCATCGCGCCTTGGGCGGCGGCGATCAGGTCGGGGTGGTCGGCGAGGCCGAGGTAATTGTTGGCGCAGAGGTTGATCAGGTCGCGGCCCGCCACAGTGGTGTGGCCGCCTTGGGGGCCGGTGATCGCGCGTTCGCGCTTCATCATGCCGTCGGCGTCGATCTGGCCGAGCGTGGTGGTGATGTGGTCGAGGAAGGCTTGGGGCATGGGCGCGACTCCTGTGTTTGGCTGGTTCTATCATGGTGGAGGTGTGTCCGAAATAGCGGATTTCTGTTTTCACGGATTTTTGTCCGTGATGTGTGAATTGACCGCA
The DNA here is from genome assembly GCA_963922415.1 of uncultured Aliishimia sp. Lineage (GTDB taxonomy): Bacteria > Pseudomonadota > Alphaproteobacteria > Rhodobacterales > Rhodobacteraceae > Aliishimia. Next base: position 4,445 of record CAWUIP010000041.1, read on the forward strand.
GGCGCCGGGTGCCTAACTGGAGGGGTATGACAGATCTGCCGCGCCTTGCTCTATCCGTGCGCCAGCCTTGGGCCTGGGCGATTGTTGCGGGGCATAAGCCGATTGAGAACCGGAGTGCCGCGTCCATTCGTGCCGGGCGCATGGGGCTGGGGCCGGTTGCGATCCATGCGGCGGCTGGCCTGAAAGAGGCGGAGTTTCAGTGGGGCGCGTGGCGGTTGGCGCTGCATGGGGTGACCTGCCCCCGGCCCGAAACGCTGGCGCGGAGTGCGATCATCGGCGTGGTGGATGTGGTCGCCATCGTGGATCAGTCCGACAGTGAGTGGTTTGGCGGGGATCACGGGTTGGTGCTTGAGAATGCGCGTGCGGTTGACCCCATCCCCGCGAAGGGCGCATTGGGCTACTTTGAATGGGTGGAAAGCGGAGAGCTGGCCAAGCCGATGGCCTGGATGCAGCGGTTTGATATGCTGAGCGCGGAGCCCGCGCAGTTGGGGCTTTTTGAGGATCTTGAGATGTCGTTTGCCGAGACGCCGCAGCGTCCGCGCCGCAAAGGTTAAGCGGATTGCACGACCAAAAAGGCCCGAGCGGGGGCCTGGGCGCGGATCGCGTGGGGCACGTCGGCGGCGTAGCGGGCGGTATCGCCAGGGGCGAGGCGGGTTGTGGCCTCGGCTGAGGTCACTTCAAGCGTTCCGTCGATGACGGTGAGATGTTCGCGCGCGCCCCGGGCGTGGGGGGCGCTGTCGAGGGCGCCTTGGGCGGAAAACACCAACTCGTAGACCTCGTGGCGTCCGGCCTCTTCCGGGGGCGACAGGATCCGGATCACGCAGCCGGTGCCGCGGTTTTCGATGGTGGGCGTGTCGGCCTGGCGTAGCGTTTCGATGCCGGTTGCGGCGGTTTGGTCCAGAAGGCCCGCAAAATCGACCTGTAGCGCACGGGTCAGGTTCCAGAGCGTCGCGATGGTGGGCGAGCTCTCCCCACGCTCGATCTGGCTGACCATGGAGCGGCTGACCCCGCTGAGCTTGGCCACGGCTTCGAGAGACAGGCCCTGGGCGCGGCGTGCCTCTTTCAGGCGGGTCGGGAGCAGGTTCAAGATAGCGTCGATTTCATCCGTCATGACGGAGTTTTGCGCGGCCAAGGCTAGGTTTGTCAAATGATGTGACGTCATGGATGGTCAATGCCCGCGCGCGCGCCTAGCCTGGGACGTTGGTAGAGGAGAGGGCGACCATGGTTGAAGATACTGTCATTCTGGACGGCGCGCGCACAGCGATTGGGACCTTTGGCGGCGCGCTGGCGGGTACGCCGCCGGGGCAACTGGCCAAGACGGCGGCCGCGGCGGCGTTGGAACGGTCAGGCGTTGAGGGCGGGCAGATCGGCCATGTGGTCTTTGGGCATGTGATCAACACCGAGCCGCGCGATATGTATCTGAGCCGTACGGCGGCGATGGAGGCGGGTGTGCCGGACACGGTGCCTGCGATGAACGTGAACAGGCTGTGTGGATCGGGCGTGCAGGCGATGGTGTCCTGCATTCAGGCGCTGGCGCTGGGTGATGCGGAGTTTGCGTTGGCGGGTGGGGCGGAAAACATGTCGCGCAGCCCGTTTATCGTGCCCGATCAGCGCTTTGGTGCGAAGATGGGGGACGTGCGGTCGCTTGATATGATGCTGGGCGCGCTCAACTGCCCGTTTGGGACCGGGCATATGGGCGTGACGGCGGAGAACGTGGCCGCAGAGCACCAAGTGACGCGCGAGGATCAAGACGCCTTTGCGCTGGAGAGCCAGACGCGGGCGGCTGCGGCGATTGCGGATGATCGCTTTGCCAGTCAGATCGTGCCTGTCGAGGTGCGCGTGAAGCGCGACATGGTGCCCTTTGCGGTGGATGAACACCCCAAGGCGACGGATGCGGCGGCGCTGGCCGGGCTGCGGCCTGTGTTTCAGAAAGACGGGTCTATAACGGCGGGCAATGCCAGCGGGATCAATGACGGTGCGGCGGCTCTGGTTCTGGCGACGGCCAGTGCCGCAGAGGCGGCGGGCTTGACGCCCAAGGCACGCGTGTTGGGATATGCCCATGCGGGCGTGCGTCCGGAGGTGATGGGCATCGGGCCGGTTCCGGCTGTTCAGAGGCTGTTGGAGAAGACGGGGCTGGGGGTCGGTGATTTCGATGTGATCGAATCCAATGAGGCCTTTGCCGCGCAGGCGGTCGCTGTCAGCCGCGAATTGGGGTTTGACGGCGCGCGGGTGAACCCCAATGGCGGCGCGATTGCGCTGGGCCATCCGGTGGGGGCAACGGGCGCGATCATTGCGCTGAAGGCGCTGTACGAGTTGGAGCGGATCGGTGGCAGCCGCGCGCTGGTCACCATGTGCATCGGCGGTGGGCAGGGCATCGCGCTGGCGTTTGAGCGGCTTTGATGTGTTGGGCCCGGACCGGGGGTTTTGCAACACCGGATCCCCGCAGAGTATTTCGAGAACAATGAAAGGGTCCTAGTCCTCGGCTGCTTTGCGGTCGGCGCGGCGGGCGAGTTTCGCAGCGAGGTTCGGGCCGACGCCGGGGCGGGACCAGGGGCAGACGGCGATGCAGATTGCGCAGCCTTGGGTTTCGTTGAAAAAGGGCAGGCAGGCGTCGAAGTCGACATACCATTTTTCGGTGCCGCGCACCATTTGCTTGACCGGGGAGAGCGCTTCGGGCGGGCAGGCGTCTTCGCAGATGCGGCAGCTTTGGCAGAAGGCGTCGATGCCGTGGTCGGCGGGCGGTGTTGGGGCGAAGGGCGCGTCGGTGAGGACCGCAGAGAGGCGGAATGAGGCGCCCATGTCGCGGTCGATGATGGAGCCGTGTTTGCCCAGTTCACCAAAGCCGCAGGCGAGTGCGGGTGGGATCATCGCGAGGGATCCGGCCGTGGGGCCAGTGACGGCCTCGGCGGCCCAGCCTTGGGCGCGCAGCCAGCGGGTGATTTTGAGCGATACGGCCATGGCGCGGTTGTATTGGGTCATCACTTCGGCCCCGGCAGAGGGCGAGGGGGCGGCGCTGATCTCATCGTAGTCGTGTTGGACGCCAGCGATGATCACGCGGGACTGGGGCAGGTCGTAGCCGTCGAAGACCCAACCGTCTTGCATCGCTGCCACGCCGATCTTTTCACAGTCGCCTGCTGTGACGAAGTCATGGAGGGCGGCGGTCCAGTCTTGGGCGGTGCGTTGGGCTGGGGGACCGGTGACCTCTGGCAGGGGGTCGGCGAGCATCGCATGGCGGATCTTGCGCGCTTCGCCAAAGCCCGGGTGACCCGGATTTACGGTGAAGAACCAGTTTTGCATGGGCCCGTGCGGGATGTCGTCGGGGTTGGGCGCCCAGTAGACATGGGCGGGCCGTCTTGGTTCGGTCTCGCCCAGGCCGTTGATCGTATTGCCGCTGACCGTGGGCGCTTGGGCCATTTGATCGGGATTGGGCGTGAACGGGCGGTGGGGGTTATCGCGGGGCATGGGCGTAAGATAGACCAGTGCGCGGGCTGGGCGATGACAAATTTGTGGTTTGGAGTGGTGCGTGCGTGCGGTCAGTCAGTCTGCAGCGCCTTTTGGGGGCGGACGCAGAGTTGCGACGGGTTTGACACCGAGGCTCTGGACCGCCACCGCGCCGCTGGACATCACGTCCGCGACGGTCAGGGCTGCGGACTTCGATTTTTTGCGTAGCGTTTTGCAGGCGCGGCAGAAGTCTGCGCTGTCCTTGATCCGGCTGCGGGCTTTGGCGTTTTCAGACGCGCTGTCGCGGGCGTCGGGCAGTTCGCGCCGGATGATATGGCTGGCGGCATCTACATGGATCACGAAGCGGCGGATGTAATGCTCTTCCGCGTATTCGGCGCGCAGAATTTCGAGTTCCTCAAAACCTTTGAGGTGCTCCCACACCGTGTTGAGATCGGGGTAGTCGGGTGGGTTCGGGTTTAAGTCTTTGATGGCTTGAAAGTAGGCTTCTTTGCGGGCCTCGTAAGCGCCTTGCAGGTCCGAGGCTTCCTTGTATTCCTCGCGGTATTCGGCCAGCAGCCCCCGAAGAAACCCAATGCAGCACAGCATCGGCTCTTTCAGCGCCTCTTCCAGGTCTGGGTAGCTGGGGCGGGGCGCGCGCTTTACGTTGTAAAGTGTGGTGAGCGCATCGTTGAGCGCGCGCATCTGTTCGCCATAGGTTTTGGCGGATTTGTGGGCTTCGATGAGCAGGCGGGCCGTTTCAACCGTGTCATGTACGGATTTGAGATCGGCGAGCATGGCGCGGTGGAAGGTTTCGCGCGCGGCTTTGGCCTCCTGCGCTGCATCCCGTTGTGCTGCGTCTTCCTGATGGCGACGGTTCCGATCTTGCAGGTAGGTGTTGAAATTCAATCCTAGCAAGCCGCCGATGACACCGACGAAAATGAGCGTGATCCCTGCCCCGCCGAGCGTTTCAACGATCTTACTTTGTGGGCCCGTGGGCGTGTGTGCGGCGGCATGAAACGCCGCGACACTGACCACAAGGCCAAGAGCGGCACAGACAATGAGCGTGCTGTAGAGCAGTTGTGGCGCGCGGGGCTTGGGGTCGGACATGGTCCGAACTCTAGCACAGGTGGTCGCGATCAGAGAAGCGCGTCGATCAGTACACCAAGGCCAGCGCCGGCGATCGCCGACAGTGCGCCGGTGAGAATGATCCAGCGCCAGAAGCCACGCTCGCGGGGGGTCGGGTCGCCGACGGCTTGGCGGACCAGGGCGGCCTCGACCAGTCCGGGCAGGCGGGGGCCGAAGCGGGTGAGGACTTGCGCGGTTTGGTAGAGGTCGCGGGCGATGGCGCGCGGGCCGAGCGCCTTCTGGATATAGTCTGACACGATGGGCGAGGCGACTTCCCAGATGTTGATCTGCGGGTTGAGCGAGCGAGCGACGCCCTCCACCACGACCATGGTGCGTTGCAGCAGGATCAGCTCGGTCCGGGTCTCCATCCCGAAGCGTTCGGTCACTTCAAAGAGGTAGGCCAAGAGGCGGCCCATGGAAATTTGGCTGGCATCCATGCCGAAGATCGGCTCGCCCACGGCGCGCAGGGCGCGGGCAAACTCGTCGACATCTTTGTCGGCTGGGACGTAGCCTGCCTCGAAATGGACCTGGGCCACGCGTTTGTAGTCTTTGCGGATGAAGCCATAGAGGATCTCGGCATAGACGCGGCGGGTGTATTCATCGATATGGCCCATGATCCCGAAGTCATAGGCGATGATGTCGCCATTGGGCGCGACCTTGAGATTGCCCTGGTGCATGTCGGCGTGAAAGTAGCCGTCGCGCAGGGCGTGCATCAGAAAAAGCTTCAGCACGCGTTCGCCCAAAGCGCGCCGGTCGTGGCCCGCGGCGTCGAGGGCGGCGTTGTCGCCGAGCGGCAGGCCATCGGCCCAGCCCATCGTCATCACGCGGCGGGCAGAGTAGGGCCAGACGATCTTGGGGAGTTGAAAGCCTTGATCGTCTTTGGTGTTGGCGGCGAACTCGCCACCGGCGGAGGCTTCGAGCCGTAGGTCAAGTTCCCCCTGCACGACGCCATCGAAGTGCTGGATCACGTCCATGGGCCGCAGGCGGCGGGAGCCGGGGGACAGAAGTTCGATCACATTGGCGGCGAGGTAGAAGGCATCGACATCTTTGCGGAAGGCGCGTTCGATGCCGGGACGCAGGACTTTGACGGCGACGGGCTGTCCTGTTTCGGCCAGTTTGGCCTTGTGGACTTGCGCGATGGAGGCGGCGGCCACGGGGTCGGAGAAATCGGTGAAGACCTCGTCGACGGGAACCCCGATTTCTTTTTCGATCTCGGCTTTGGCTGCTTCGACCGAGAAGGGGGGGAGCTTGTCTTGCAGCACGCGCAGCTCGCGCGCCATGTCGGCACCCACCACATCGGGGCGGGTCGAGAGGATTTGGCCGAACTTGATATAGGCGGGCCCGAGGGCTGTGAGCGCCCGGGGCGCGGGCGGCATCGCCGGGTCGCCCGCATAGCCAAGCCATTTGAAGGGCCAGGCGAGGGCGCGGGCAAAGATGCGGAAGGCGCGGGGGGCTTCAAATGCATCCAGCACGACGCCCATTGCGCCGGTGCGTTCAAACGTGGCGCCGGTGACGATGAGGCGCAGTATATTATGGGGTCCGCGCATCTGGGACTAGGTGTTTCGGATCGGCTGTGCCGATCCGACCGGCCGGGGCGGCGCTGCCTCCCCGGACCCCTCCGGAGTATTTTGGGAACACTGAAGGATAGTCAGTGTGGTCATTCAGAGCTTCCAGCCCGAGTGGAGGCAGGCAATGCCCATCGAGAGGTTACGGTATTTTGCGTTCTCAAAGCCGGCGGCTTTGACCATGTCGAGGAACGTGTCTTGGTCGGGGAATTTGCGGATGGATTCGACGAGGTATTGGTAGCTGTCGCCGTCGCCTGTGATGACCCGGCCCATCGTGGGGATCACGTTGAAGGAGTAGAGGTCGTAGAGTTTTTGCAGCCCATCGACGGGGAGTTGGCTGAATTCCAGCACCATGAGGCGGCCGCCGGGCTTGAGGACGCGGAAGGCTTCGTTGAGCGCCTCTTGCGGGCGGGTGACGTTTCGGATGCCGAAGGAGATGGTGTAGGTGTCGAAGGTGTTGGCCTCGAACGGGAGCGCCATTGCGTCGCCCACCACCCAATCGAGCTGCGCGTCCAGATGTTCCGCCTCGGCCCGTTTGCGCCCTTCTTCCAGCATCGGCCCCGTGAGGTCGAGCACTGTGGCGTGGCCGGAGCCGGCGCGTTTGAGAAAGCGAAAGGCGATGTCGCCGGTGCCGCCGGCCACATCCAGGAGCTTTTGACCGGGGCGGGGGGCGAGCCAATCCATCATGGCGTCTTTCCAGAGGCGGTGGATGCCCGCGCTCATGACGTCATTCATGATGTCGTATTTGGAGGCCACGGAGGTGAACACGCCTTGGACGCGCCCTGCTTTGTCGGTTTCTGGGATCTCTTCGTAGCCGAAATGCGTTGTGGTCTCGGTCATGGGTTGCAGTCTCTTTGGTTTCAGGGCTGTTATAGAGTGCCCATTCGGGGGCACAATGCCCCCGGTCATTCCAAAGGTTTGTCCAAATGCCTGAATTGCCAGAGGTTGAGACAGTCCGTCGCGGGTTGGCGCCGGTGATGGAGGGGGTGCGCATTGTGCGGGCGGAGGTGAACCGGCCCGATTTGCGCTGGCCCTTTCCGGAGCGGATGGCAGAGCGGTTGACGGGGGCGCAGGTGGCGCGGCTGCGGCGGCGGTCGAAGTATATCCTGGCCGATCTGGACACGGGCGAGACGCTCTTGATGCATTTGGGGATGTCGGGGCGGATGTTGATCTCGGGCGATCCGTTGGGCGTCTTTGTGCATGACCACCCCGCCCCGGAAAAGCATGACCATGTGGTCCTTCATATGGAGACCGGCGCGCGGGTGACCTTTAACGATCCGCGTCGGTTTGGAGCGATGGATCTGATGGCCACCGCCGCGCAGGAGGCGCATAAGCTGATTGCGGTGCTGGGGCCGGAACCTTTGGGCAATGATTTTCATGAAGATCACCTGATCGCGGCTTTCGCGGGCAAGATGACGCCGGTCAAGTCGGCGTTGCTGGACCAGAGAATCGTTGCCGGATTGGGCAACATTTACGTCTGCGAGGCGCTGTTTCGGGCGGGGATTTCTCCGAAACGCAAGGCTGGGCGGATCGCGGCCAAGCGGGTGGCGGCCCTGGTTCCGATCATCCGTGATGTGCTGTCGGAGGCGATTGCGGCGGGGGGATCCTCTTTGCGGGATTTCCGGCAAGCCGATGGGGAGCTTGGATATTTTCAACATCGCTTTGACGTATATGGCCGCGAAGGGGAACCCTGCCGCACCCCAAACTGCCCTCAGGTTATCGCACGTGTGGTGCAATCGGGGCGGTCGAGCTTCTATTGCCCGGACTGCCAAAGATAGCTTGAAACGCACACTCTTCGTGTTAAGGCTGTGATTTCGTGAGAAACAGCGCGAGAGCGATCACATGGCCTATGAGACGATCATCGTTGACGTCGAAGACCACATTTGCCTCATAAAACTGAACCGGCCTGACGCGCTGAATGCGCTGAACCAGTTTTTGTTGCAGGAATTGTTGGATGCGATGGAAGCGGCGGATGCCAATGACATGGTGCGGTGCATCGTGCTCACGGGCTCTGACAAAGCCTTTGCGGCGGGTGCGGACATCAAAGAGATGTCCGAGATGAGCTTTGCCGAGGTGAATGCCGCGGACCTCTTTGGGGGGCCGATGCGGCGGCTGATGGCCATTCGCAAGCCGGTGATTGCCGCTGTGGCGGGCTATGCGCTGGGCGGTGGCTGCGAATTGGCGATGAGTTGTGATTTCATCATCGCGGCGGATACGGCCAAGTTTGGCCAGCCCGAGATCAACCTGGGCGTTATCGCGGGCATGGGTGGGTCACAGCGGCTGACGCAGGCCGTGGGCAAGGCCAAGGCGATGGATATGAACCTGACCGGACGCTTTATGGATGCCGAGGAGGCAGAACGCGCCGGGCTGGTCAGCCGCGTGGTGCCGGCCAAAAAGCTGATGGATGAGAGCATCGCGGCCGCGCAAAAGATTGCCGAGAAGTCGATGATCGCGGCGCGCACGGCCAAGGATGCGGTTAACCGCAGCTTTGAAGTGCCACTGACCGAAGGGCTGAATTACGAACGGCGCGCCTTCCACGCCCTTTTTGCGACCGAGGATCAGACCGAAGGGATGGAAGCGTTTTTGGAGAAGCGCGAAGCGCAGTTCCGCGACCGCTAGTCTTTGATGACGCCAAGACTGCGTCCAAAATCGGTGTAGGCGGTGGCGGATTGGCGCCTGGCAAGATCTGCGTCGCTGACCTCCGCGGGGTTTTGCGGATAGGCCGTGATCCCGGTCCCTTCGAGGATCCTATTCATCATGTTAAAGGTCGCGCAAACCATCACGGCGTCAAACAGCGCGCGTTCTGACCATCCGGCCTCATAGACTGCAGTGGCGTCTGCTTCTGTCATTTTAGAGGGCGTACGGGTCAGCTTGGCGACGTAGTGCAGGATCGGTTTCATCGCCGCGTCAATCGGGGCGGTCGACACATCCGCAAGGACCGCGTCGAGCGTCGCCAGTGGAATGCCGTAAGCGCGCGCGTGGATGGCATGCGCATCGTGGCAGAAGGCACAGGCATTCAAGCCGGACACATAGGCTGCGATCAACTCACGCTCTGCCACGCTGAGCGGACTGTCCTCGCGCAGTAGCCTATCGTGATACTCCATCAAGGGCGCGACTGTTGCTGGAAACATCTTGAACACGTCGCCGAGGGACGCGGTGTCGGGCAATGAGGGGATGAGGCGTTTCATGGGGGTTCCTATCTGCACTTGGACCGAATCGCTTGCATAAACAGCACAGGTTTGTCTATACGGCGCGCCAGACATGCGCGTGGTGCCCGCTAGGCAGGAGTTGATCCGGTAAACGACCGGATGCCTGATGGTATTGCGTGCGCGACATACAAAATACAGTTAGGACCTCCGCACCATGGCAAATTCGCCCCAGTCTAAGAAACGCGCCCGTCAGAACGAAAAACGCTTTGCCGTCAATAAGGCACGCCGTTCGCGCATCCGCACATATCTGCGCAAAGTCGAAGAAGCGATCGCTTCGGGCGACAAGGATGCAGCCGCCGCCGCCTTGCGCGCGGCACAGCCTGAACTGATGCGGGGCGTCACGAAGGGTGTTTTTCACAAAAACACGGCTGCCCGAAAAATGTCACGCTTAAGCGCGCGCGTGAAATCCTTGGGCTAAGTCCAAATCCTACTTACTCTGGAAGGCCTTGCAGGTTTGCGAGGCCTTTTTCTTTGGCGTCTGGGCAACACAGTCGGGGGATTCTTTTCCGTGAATCGCTGAGTCAAGTTTGAAGTTCTATTGATGCGTGCTTTGCGAAATTGTTACCAATTAAGGCGCGACTCGCATCGCTAACATTTTGGGGGGACAGGCCTAAGATCATCCGGATGGGGACTTCTGTGGTGATCATGAGGACGGAGAAAAGGCAACGCCTTGGATCCATTGCTGCTTTCGACGCTGCCGCGTGAAGGTGCCCTGTTCATATAGTGCGCGGATGGTACCGTTGGGCCTGCCTTGGGTGGGGGCCACCGGTCATCTCAAGTAAATGGTCCGGACGGGTCTGCTCTTGCCTGACGTTCAGGTAGGTCGTGGGTGGGCATTGTCTGGTGGTGACGGCTACACGGCTCGGCCAACAACTGAGTCGGTGAAAATGACAGTGAGCACAGGGCAAACATGACAAACGAACAATGGGGCGAACTCCGGCAAAGGCTGCGCAAAACAGTCGGACAGAACAATTACACCACTTGGATTGAGCCCCTAAAGTTTCGTGACCTAGAAGACGGCGTTGCGATCTTTGATGTCCCCACCACATTCTTAGGCAACTACGTCACCCAGAATTTCGCCGATCTGATCCTGCATGAGATGCATACGCGCAACTCCGATGTGCGGCGTCTTAGCTTTAAGGTGGCGGCTAACGCCGATCAGCGTCCCCGTGTGCAAGAAGCGGAGGCGACACCCGTGCCACAGAAACAATCCGCCGTGAATGCACTGAACCCTGCGCCGCTCGACAGTCGGTTCACGTTTGACACGTTTGTCGTCGGCAAGCCCAACGAGTTGGCACATGCAGCGGCCAAGCGCGTGGGCGAAGGTGGCCCGGTGACATTCAACCCCCTGTTTCTTTATGGCGGAGTTGGGCTGGGTAAGACGCACTTGATGCATGCAATCGCGTGGGAGCTGCAGTCGCGCCGCCCTGATCTGAATGTCCTCTATTTGTCGGCAGAGCAGTTTATGTACCGCTTTGTTCAGGCCTTGCGGGATCGCAAGATGATGGACTTCAAAGAGATTTTCCGGTCGGTGGATGTGCTGATGGTCGATGACGTGCAGTTCATCGCCGGTAAGGACAGCACGCAGGAAGAGTTCTTCCACACGTTCAATGCGCTGGTGGATCAGAACAAGCAGATCATCATCTCGGCCGACCGCGCGCCGGGCGAGATCAAGGATCTCGAAGATCGTGTGAAGTCGCGGTTGCAATGCGGTTTGGTCGTGGATTTGCATCCAACGGACTACGAACTGCGCCTGGGCATTTTGCAGTCTAAGGTCGAGCAGCAGCGCCTGACCTATCCAGATCTCAAATTGGATGGGGGCGTTTTGGAGTTCCTGGCGCACCGGATCTCGACCAACGTGCGGGTGCTGGAAGGCGCGCTGACGCGGCTCTTTGCTTTCGCCTCGCTGGTGGGTCGTGAGATCACAATGGAGCTGACCCAAGACTGTTTGGCCGATGTTCTGCGGGCCTCTGAGCGGAAGATCACGGTGGAAGAGATCCAGCGGAAGGTGAGCGAGCATTACAACATTCGCCTGAGCGATATGATCGGGCCGAAGCGGTTGCGCAGCTATGCCCGGCCCCGCCAGATTGCGATGTATCTGTGCAAAAAGATGACCTCGCGCAGCTTGCCAGAGATCGGGCGCCGCTTTGGTGGACGCGACCATACGACCGTGATGCATGGCGTCCGGCGGATCGAAGAGCTTAAGCAGCAGGATGGTCAGATAGCGGAAGATCTGGAGATGCTGCGCCGCGCGCTCGAAGCGTAAACCGCAGGCGATCGACGCAGCAGGGCCCGCCGCATCGCGACGGGCCTTGAACTTTTGGCCAATCCCCTCAAAAATCAATAAAAAGGCTTGTGCGCAGCCTAAGGTTGGGTAGGGTTTGCGTCCCTGCAGGATCGGATGGGGAGAGGACCATGAAACTCAGCATCGAACGGGCAGATCTGCTCAAAGCCGTGAGCCAAGCCCAGTCGGTTGTGGAGCGTCGCAACACGATCCCGATCCTGGCGAATGTTCTGATCGAGGCGGAGGGCAACGAAGTGTCGTTCCGCGCAACTGATTTGGACATCGAGGTGGTCGATAAAGCTGCAGCGATGGTGGAGCGCGCGGGCGCGACGACGGTTGCGGCGACGACCCTGCATGAGATCGTGCGCAAGCTGCCAGATGGGGCGCAGGTGACGCTGACAGCGGATCCAACAACAGGGCGTCTGACGGTGGATGCGGGCCGGTCGAATTTCTCTCTCGCGACGCTGCCGCGTGAGGATTTCCCAGTGATGGCCTCGTCGGAGTACGCATCGAATTTCTCGGCATCGGCAGGCATGCTGCGGCGGCTTTTTGACAAGTCGAAGTTTGCGATTTCGACGGAAGAGACGCGGTATTACCTCAATGGCGTCTACATGCATGTGGCAGATGCGGACGGTGGGCAGAGCCTGCGCTGCGTGGCCACGGATGGGCACCGTTTGGCGCGGATTGACGCCGATCTGCCTGAAGGTGCCGCCGAGATGCCGGGCGTGATCGTGCCGCGCAAAACGGTTGGTGAGTTGCGCAAGCTTTTGGAAGACGACGATGCGCAGATCGCGGTGTCGGTGAGTGAGACCAAGGTGCGCTTTGCCACGCCGTCGATTACGCTCACATCGAAGGTGATTGACGGAACGTTCCCCGACTACACGCGGGTGATCCCGACGGGCAATGTGCGCAAGTTGGAAGTTGACGCGAGCGATTTTGCCAAGGCGGTGGACCGGGTCGCGACGGTGAGTTCTGAACGCTCGCGCGCGGTGAAGATGGCACTGGATGAAGACCGATTGGTGCTGTCGGTCAACGCGCCCGACAGTGGGGCTGCCGAGGAAGAGCTGGCGGTGGCTTATGGGGATGAGCGCTTGGAAATTGGCTTTAACGCCAAATACTTGCTGGAGATTGCCAGCCAGGTGGATCGGGAAAACGCGGTCTTCCTGTTCAACTCATCAGGCGATCCAACCTTGATGCGGGAAGGCAATGATCAAAGCGCGGTCTATGTCGTCATGCCGATGCGCGTGTGACGCGGAAACGGAAACTTGCAAAGTTTCCGGACCGTTTTGTTGACCAAGAAAACGGCGCCCTGTGAATGACATTGCATTTGACGTCCCTGACGCTGGCGCAGTTTCGCTCGCATCGCCGGGCGCAGATCGATATCGATGCGCGTCCTGTGGCCATCTTTGGCCCGAACGGGGCGGGTAAGACCAACCTTCTGGAGGCGGTTTCGCTGTTCTCACCGGGGCGCGGTTTGCGGCGCGCCAGTGCCGAAGACATGGCGCGCAGGCCAGATGCGGTGGGTTGGAAGCTGTCGGGTGTCTTACGCTCGCTGCACCAGACGCATGAAGTTGAAACCTCCAGCACGGCGGGGGCTGCGCGCACGGTGCGGATTGACGAAAAATCGGCAAGCCAAGTGGCGCTGGGCCGCATCGCGCGGGTGCTGTGGTTGATCCCGTCCATGGACCGGCTGTGGATCGAAGGCGCCGAGGGACGCCGCCGGTTTTTGGACCGCATGGTTCTGAGTTTTGAGCCTGGGCATGCGGAACAGAGCCTCGCCTATGAGCGCGCCATGCGCGAGCGCAACCGGCTTTTAAAGGACATGGTGCGGGACGGGTCCTGGTATGTGGCGCTGGAGGCGCAGATGGCGGAGGCTGGCCATGCGATCCACCAGGCCCGTTTGCGCACGCTAGAGCGACTGGCCGCCGCCCAGCCCAGCCCAGAAGCGGACGCCAAAGCCGTGTTTCCGGCGGCAGAGTTGGATCTGACCCAAACCGAAGGCGAGATGCCGCAAAGCGTACCGGATCTGCGCGACGCTCTGTCCGAAAGCCGGTTTCGCGACCTGGCCGCTGGGCGGACGCTGGTGGGCCCCCACCGGGCGGATCTCTACGGCACCTATGCCGCGAAGGGCGTGCCGGCCAAAGACTGCTCCACTGGTGAACAAAAAGCCCTTCTGATCTCGCTTATCCTGGCCAATGCGCGGGCACTAACGGAGGATTTTGGCGCGCCACCCCTTCTTTTGCTGGATGAGGTCGCCGCACATCTTGACGCCGGGCGGCGTGCCGCGCTTTACGATGAGATCTGTGCCTTGGGCGCGCAGGCGTGGATGACGGGCACGGGTCCCGAACTTTTCGATGAGTTTGGAGACCGCGTGCAACGGCTGCACGTGACTGAAGACAACGGGCTTTCAGAGGTGCAGGGACCGTGACGCTTTCGGCTGGTGACATGACGTTGTATGCGGTCGCTCTTTTGATCCTGTTCCTGACGCCGGGGCCGGTCTGGCTGGCCCTGCTCGCACGTACCGTCGCAGGCGGGTTTCAAAGCGCGTGGCCGCTGGCCTTGGGCGTGGCCGTTGGCGACGTGGTCTGGCCGCTTTTGGCAATCTTGGGTCTCAGCTGGATCACTTCGGAATACGAAGGCGCGCTGACGGTGTTGCGCTGGGTCGCTTGCGCCTTCTTTTTGTGGCTGGGCTGGACCGTGATCCGGAATGCCGAGAAAGAGATCAATGCCGACAGTCGTCTGACCCGTCCAGGCCTGTGGGCCGGGTTCCTCGCGGGTGTCGCCGCGATCCTGGGCAATCCCAAGGCGATCCTCTTTTACATGGGCGTGCTGCCGGGGTTCTTCGACCTCAGCCAGGTGACGGCCACCGACATCGCCGTGATTTGCTTTCTGAGCTTGGCGGTCCCCCTTGTGGGCAATCTCTGCTTTGCGGCGTTCATCGACCATATTCGCAGCTATGTGACCTCGCCGCGGGCGCTCAAACGGATGAATTTGACGGCTGGTGGGTTGCTCATTCTGGTTGGGCTGATCCTGCCCTTTACCTGACTTCAACCGCGCGGGGTAACTGCCTCTGCCAGCGCACAAAATCTTGTGTCAATTGCGTGACAATCCCCGCAAAAAGCGCTAGACATAGGCATCAAGACCGATAAGGCGCGGCAATGGCAGATAACGAGCAAAACGCAGAAGACTACGGCGCGGATTCCATCAAGGTTCTCAAGGGCTTGGAGGCTGTCCGGAAACGTCCGGGGATGTATATTGGCGACACCGATGACGGGTCTGGCCTGCACCACATGGTGTACGAGGTCGTGGACAACGGCATTGATGAGGCTTTGGCGGGCCATGCCGACTATGTGCACGTGAAAATCCACGCCGATAGCAGCGTGTCGGTGCGCGACAACGGGCGCGGCATTCCGGTGGGGATGCACGAGGAAGAGGGTGTCTCGGCCGCCGAAGTGATCATGACCCAACTGCATGCGGGCGGGAAGTTTGACAGCAACTCCTACAAGGTTTCGGGCGGTCTGCACGGTGTGGGCGTGTCGGTGGTCAACGCGCTGTCGGTCTGGTTGGAGCTGACGATTTGGCGCGAGGGCAAAGTGCACCGCGCCCGGTTTGAACATGGCGAAACGACCCAGCACTTGGAAGTGATCGGCGATACCGATGAGACAGGCACCGAAGTGCGGTTCTTGGGCTCGACGGACACATTTTCCAACCTTGAATACTCGTTCGATGTGCTGGAGCGGCGCTTGCGCGAGTTGGCGTTTTTGAACTCAGGCGTGCGGATCATCTTGGAAGACGAGCGCCCAGCCGAGCCGCTGAAATCCGAGCTGTTCTATGAAGGCGGCGTCAAGGAGTTCGTGAAGTACCTGGACCGGTCCAAGTCCGGGCTGATGCCCGAGCCGATCTATGTGGTTGGTGAGCGCGACGAGATCGGGGTTGAGGCGGCGCTGTGGTGGAACGACAGCTACCACGAGAATGTTTTGCCCTTCACCAACAACATCCCGCAGCGGGATGGTGGGACGCACCTGGCGGGCTTTCGCGGCGCGCTGACGCGGCAAATCCAGCGCTATGCGCAGGAAAGTGGGATCGCGAAGAAGGAAAAGGTTACGTTCACGGGCGATGACGCGCGTGAGGGGCTGACTTGCGTGCTGTCGGTGAAGGTGCCGGACCCGAAGTTCTCGTCTCAGACGAAGGATAAGTTGGTCTCTTCCGAGGTGCGTCCGGCCGTTGAGGGGCTATTGGGCGAAAAGCTTGCCGAGTGGTTCGAAGAGAACCCCGCCGAGGCCAAAATGATCGTTGGTAAGATCATCGAGGCGGCGCTGGCGCGGGAAGCGGCGCGGAAGGCGCGCGAGCTCACCCGGCGTAAGACAGCGATGGATGTGAACTACCTTGCTGGGAAGCTGAAGGATTGTTCTGAAAAGGATCCCGCGCGGGCCGAACTTTTCCTGGTCGAGGGCGACAGTGCGGGCGGTTCGGCGCAAACCGGGCGTGACCGGCTGACGCAAGCGATCCTGCCGCTTCGCGGGAAGATCCTGAACGTGGAACGCGCGCGGTTTGACCGGATGCTGTCGAGCCAAGAGATCGGCAACCTTGTCATGGCGCTGGGCACCGGGATTGGCCGGGATGAGTTCAACATCGACAAGCTGCGCTATCACAAGATCGTCATCATGACGGATGCGGATGTGGATGGCGCGCATATTCGGACGCTGTTGCTGACCTTCTTCTATCGCCAGATGCCGGAGTTGATCGAAGGTGGCTACCTCTACATCGCGCAGCCGCCCTTGTTCAAAGTCGCGCGCGGCAAGTCCGAAGTGTACCTGAAGGATCAGGCCTCGCTGGACGACTATCTGGTGCAGCAGGGCATTGATGGCGCGGTGTTGCGCCTGGGCAATGGGTCCGAGATGGCGGGCGCTGATTTGGCGCGTGTCGTCGATGAGGCGCGGCAGCTTAAGCGCGTGATCGAAGCGTTCCCAACCCATTATCCGCGCCATATCCTGGAACAGGCGGCCATCGCGGGGGCGTTTGTGCCTGGGGCCGTGGATACCGACCTGCAAGGCGTTGCGGACAAGGTTGCAGCGCGGCTGGATCTGATTGCGCTGGAGTGGGAGCGGGGCTGGCAAGGCCGGATCACCCAAGACAAAGGCATTCGCCTGAGCCGTATCTTGCGCGGTGTGGAAGAGATGCGTACGCTGGATGGCCCGATGCTGCGGTCGGGCGAGGCGCGGCGCACGGGACAGTTCACACAGAACCTGCAAGAGGTCTATGGCACGGCGGCGGCGCTGCAGCGCAAGGAGCGGTCGCAGGTGATCCAGGGTCCGTTAGATCTTCTGAAGGCGATCTTGGAGGAAGGCGAGCGGGGGCTGAGCCTGCAACGCTATAAGGGTCTGGGCGAGATGAACCCCGATCAGTTGTGGGAGACCACGCTGGACCCGGATGCGCGCACGTTTTTGCAAGTCAAAGTGGATGACATGGCCGAGGCGGATGATCTTTTCACGAAACTGATGGGCGACGTGGTCGAGCCGCGCCGCGAGTTCATCCAGCAGAACGCGCTGTCGGTCGAAAATCTGGACTTCTAAGTCGCCTTATAGCGTGGCAAGCGTCACGTCGGTTTTGACACGATAGGTGAGCATCCCGTCCGCGTTTGCGTAGGGCGAGAGGAGTGCTGTCAACGCGTCTTGGAACGCGTCGCGATGCGGGCCGAGCCGGTCGAAGGCAAAGGTGGCGCGCGAATGTTGGCACAGGATGAACTGGGCCACCGTTTGCTGAAACGGCTCTGACACAAAGCTTTGCGCGTCTTGGACCGTGACAAAAGGCAGGTGCTTCGTGCGCGACCCGACCCAGGCGTCGGAGTTCAGTCGTTGACCGGTAAGCTTCGGCACCCAGACCTTGAGAAAGCGCTGCCAATCCTCCTCCCATGGCGGCGCGTGCGGCGTGTCACCGCTGATCACCGCTAGGATATGCGCTGGTTTGAGGTGCTGCGCCAGTTTTGGAAAGAGCGTTTCGGGCGCCATCCAATGGATGCTGGAGGCGAAGGTCACCGCGTCGTAAGTGCCGTCTAGCGGGGCGGTCTCGGCAGTTGCCGTGATCCAATGCAGGTTTGCGGCTTGTCCGTGGTCCAGCGTGCGCCCCAGGCCGATCATGTTGTCGGATGGGTCCACAGCGGTGACATGGCCGAACACCCCTGTCATCGCGCGGGCCACTTTGCCCTCGCCGCAGCCCAGGTCCAGGAGCCTGTCGGTCGCGGGGGTGCGGTCGGTGATATAGTCCAGCGCCGCAGCCGCATAGGGCGGGCGGTGGCGGTAGTGGTCGACGAGGTCTTTGGCCGCAAACGCGGCCCCGGTGGGTTCGTCCATATCAGCGCCTCCCTTACCCAAGAACTTGGTGGCGAAAGATCGCATGCCTTGCTGCTCGTCAATCCGGTTTCCTTCTAGCAGCCCGATTTTCGACCTGACGCAGGTCACTTCACATCCTATACCGGTGTTGATTTCACGGGAGGGGACACAGCTCATGACCATCGACATCGTCCAATGCGATCAACTTCCTGACCGCGATGCCCTGAACGGCGTGTTGAGGGCCTACTACAGCCTGATTGTTCAGCGTATGCGCGATATGGGCGCCAATATCGATGCGTCCGATCCCGAAATCGCGCTGGCGGAGTTCTGGGATAACGCCGATACCTACCTTCCGCCGAAAGGCTGTTTGGTCATCGCTCAAGACCAGTCGGGCACGATTGTGGGATGTGGCATGCTGAAGTGCCTGGACTCAAATACGGGTGAACTGAAGCGGCTTTTTGTCCAACCAAGCGCGCGCGGAACTGGGGCGGGGCGTCGGCTGGTCGAGGCACGTGTTGAAGCCGCCCGGAAAATGGGGCTGACGCGCCTGGTGGTCGACACTTTAACGCCCAATGTCGAAATGCGCAGCCTGTATGCCAAGCTTGGCTTTACAGAACTGACCGAGCCGATTGAAACGACGAGCCATCTGCAATACCCGGAACTGCGCCCCTTCATGCACTACTTCGCGAAGGACATTTCGCCCGCCTGATGCGGTCTGGACAAATTCTTGGTGGAACCGGGGTAAACAGGCTAAGGTCCCGCAAGGCAGAGCAGATTTTAGGTTGGGCACATCATGACGCGCGTGGAGAGGGAGGCGGAACCGGACCTCCGTCCGGTCGAAAACCACACCGCCGCGTTGCGCGATATTCTACAGGTCATCAGCCAAAGCCGTGGCGATGAACAACGCGTTTTTGATACGATCCTGAAACATGCCTGTGCGCTTTGCAGGGCGCCGCTGGGCGGGCTGATCCTGGGGACAAAGACCGATGCGGCGCAGCGCATGGCGGCGCATATCGGGCAGTTTCCTGAGGTTCTAGAGCTGTTTGACACCGGTCAGATGCGCATGGATGGCAACCTCTCTTACGCCGCGCGGTCGATAATCGAGGCGCGCGTGGTCGCCTTTGACGACATGGGCCAAAGCGACCTTTACCGGTCGGGCAGCCCGATTGTGCGCGCTATGGTCGACGATAGTGGCATCCGGTCGGTGCTATTTGTGCCGCTTTTGCAGGGCGTGCAGGCCATCGGAACGATCACGCTTTTCCGCTATGACCTTGATCCGTTCCGCCCAGATGAAATCGCCCTTGTCGAGGCCTTCGCGGCCCAGGCCGTGATCGCCATCGAGAACGCGCAGCAGTTCCGCGCGCTGCAGTCGCAAGCCGATCAAGGGGCGGTGTCGCGCGAAATTCTAGAGACGATTGCCCATCTGGAAGGCAGCGAAACGCCTGTTTTTGAAAAGATTCTTGAAGCCGCCGCCGCCTTTTGTGGCTCGGACAATGCCGGGCTGGCGCTTGCGACGGCAGATCGGGCAAGCTTTTACATCGCGGCGGGCTGGGGCGAGCGCAACTTTCCTTTTCGCTTCGATCAGACGTGGCCCTTGACCGACCCGCAACCTGTGCCGACCGTTATCCGCACGGGGACCTTGGTCAACATCGCCAATCTGGAAGATACCGCGCTTTTCAAGGCGGGCGACCCGGTTATCACGCGAATTGTGGAGGCGTCGGGCAATCGGTCGTGGTTGGTGGTTCCCTTGAAAAAGGACGGGCTGGCCATTGGGGCGCTGTCGTTGAGCCGGCAGGCCATCCAAGAGTTCACCACTAGCGATATCGCGCTTGTAGAAAGCTTTGCGGCGCAGGCGGTGATTGCGATTGAAAACGTGCGCCAGTTCCGCGCTTTGGAGGTCTTGAACGCCGAGTTGGGCGACCGGGTCGAGGCGCAAGTGGGAGAGATTGAGCGGATGGGGCGGCTCAAGCGGTTCTTGCCGCCTGCGGTTGCGGATACCGTCGTGTCCTCGGGCAGCGAGAAGATGCTGCAAAGTCACCGCGCGCTGTTGGGTATTTTGTTCTGTGATATTCGGGGGTTCACAGCATTTTGCGAGAGCGCAGAGCCGGAAGAGACCATCGAGGTGCTTCAGA
>CAWUIP010000042.1:0-24179 GCA_963922415.1 uncultured Aliishimia sp.
GCGGGTAGCGCGGCCCAGACGGGGCCAGATAGAATGGGATGAAGTGGCTTTGCACGTCGGGCGCGGCGGCTTCGCCGCGGGCATTGAAGAAGGCGCCACCTTCGACCGTGGGGGACGCCAACCGCCCGCTGCGCGCCACGGCATAGGCGAAAGGTGCCGCCAGCCATGCAGGCCATTGGCGCAGCTCCAGACCATAACCGGACCCAGCCCCTTCGAAGTGAAGGCCGACGCCCGGATGGTCCTGCAAGTTCGCGCCTACGCCGTCTGCAGGATGCCGCACATCGACGCCCAGTGTAGCAAGGTCGTTGGCAGGACCGACGCCCGAACGCAGCAAGATCGCGGGTGATCCGATTGCGCCCGCACTTAGAACAACGCCTTTCTCTGCACGCAATTCGGAGCCATCCGCCAAGTATACACCTACAGCGCGGTCGCCAGACCAGATGAGCCTGTCCACACTACAGCCTGTGACAACCTGCGCGCCGCTTGGGCGCAAGAATGCTGTGGCCGCTGAATTCCGGCGTCCGTTGACGCGGTTATAGGCGAAGACGCCTGCGCTTTCGTAATCGGGGGTTGGCACATCTGCGTTGCCGGGCAGCATGGTTGCGAGCCCTTCGGTCAGAGGGTGCGCGCCTGTGAGACGGGTTGGCTTCACCTTGGCTTCCACGGCGTCAAACGCCGGGCCCACATCTGCGCCACGCCAGCCTGGTATGTCCCATGCATCAAAGTCGAGGCTGCGACCGCGAAACCAGACCATCGAATTGATCGAGCCTGAGCCACCGACCATGCGCCCGCGCGGGATTTCAATCGCCCGTCCACCCAACCCTGGCATCGGCGCTGATCGAAAAGCCCAATCTCGACGCGAGCCCATAAGCCAGACGAGCCCAAATGGCATGGAGACGAATGGATGGCGTTCCGAGGGGCCAGCTTCGATCACGCAGACGCTTCCAGCCTCACGGCGCAAAAGCTCCGCCGCCAGAACGCAACCCGCCGAGCCGGCGCCGATGACCAGGAAGTCGACCATCAGTCGCACTCCAACAGTGCAATCTTCAAACAATCCACTGGATCGTTTGCCATCAGGGATGGATCGTTTCCAGACCGGGGCTCCGCCCGTTCGAAACTCAAATGATCCACTGGATCGTTTGCCATCAGAGATGGATCGTTTCCTGCCAAGGGCTCCGCCCGTTCGAAACTCAAATGATCCACTGGATCATTTGCCATTAGAGATGGACCGTTTCTCACCCCTTTACCGCTCCGGCGGTGAGGCCTGACACAATCTGGCGCTGGAAGAACATGACCAGGACGAAGAGCGGTGCTGTTGCCGACACAACGGCCGCGACCGCGAACATGACGTTGCCTTCCGTGTACGTTGTGCCAAGGAAAGCGGCGATGGCTGGAACCATTGTGCGGTTCTGCTCCGACAGCACCATCGTCGTGACGGCAAAATCGTTATAGGCGAGCAAGAAGGAGAAGAGACCGGTCGTAATCACCCCAGGCCACATCACCGGTATGATCACCCGCCGAAACGCCTGGAACTGCGTGCAGCCGTCTACTTTGGCGCTTTCGTCCAACTCTTTTGGGATCGACTCAAAGAATGAATGCAGCATCCAAAGCGTGAAGGGTTGGTTGATCGCCACAAGCACAATCGCCGCTGTTGGCAGATAGCCCCAAATGTTCCAATCGAAGAACACCGGTAAGTAACCAGAGACCAGCGTGATTGGCGGCATCGCCCGGAAGATCAGCGCGATGATCAGCAGCCAGAAGACGTATTTGTAGCCCGACCGCGACAGGGCATAGCCCCCCAGCGTGCCGATGGTGAGCGACACTGCGACGACGAAAACGCAGATTACAGATGTGTTGAGCACGTTGCGCCAGAACGATTCTTGGACCCACGCCCCTGTGTATCCGGCATCCGTAAACGGCGACCCGTGCGTGGCTGCTGTGCGTGCGCCCGTGATCGCGTTGGTCCAATCGGCAATGGAAAAGAAATCGAGCTCGACCTTGAACGAACCCCAAAGCGTCCACAAAAAGGGGAACGCCGCGGCGATCAGCCAAGTGGCTATGAACCCGTAAAGGAAAATCCGAAGGCCCAAGGGCTGGCGTTGAGACGGAGCGGCCATGGTTTACGTTCTCCCTCTGAAATCGCGCCAGGTGCGGACCAGCACGGGGCTGAGCAATATTGCGACACCTAGGATCGTGAGGACCGATGTGGTCGCGGCTGCTGAAAGCTGACGCGTCTCACCGCCGAGGTCGTTGAAGATGATCCAGGACAGCGAGGTCGCGTGCGCCTCGGCGTTAAAGCCAACTATCGGCTCAAAGACCCTGAAATTGTCCATCAACTGGATCAACGCGACGAAGGTCACCAACGGCATCAAATGCGGTATCACCACGTAGCGGATCTGTTGCCAGCGCGTCGCACCATCGATCTGCGCGCTTTCAAGCGTGTCCTGCGGCACCGTCTGCAGGCCCGCATAAAAGACCACGAACGCAAATGGTGCAGATGACCAGATGCCGTAGACAATCAGCGAAATCCACATCAACGGCGTTGACGCCTTGAGGCTTAGATCAGGGTCACCCGCCAAATATGAAATGAAGTTGCCCAAAACGCCGCGGCTGTCGATCATCCAAAAGAGAATGAGCGAACCCACCAGCGGCGTCACGATCATGGGCAAAAGTGAAAAGAAGATCACCAAGCCCTTCAAGTGCCGGTGGAGCGAATTGACGGCCACGGCGATGGCAAACCCAAGCATGATCAGCATCGGTGTGCAGACGAACGTGTATGTCAGCGTGAATGCCATCGCGCGGTAGAATGGCAAATCGCCAAGCTCACTCAGAAACCCACCAAGCCCGTCGCGCTCGCGCCACGCTGTGCCCACTTCGGCGATGGCCAAGTGGCCGCGATCGAAGTAAACCTCCACCCCTGCAAACCGTCCTATCGGGTTGTCTGCGCGGGCTTGTGCCGTGGCCTCTTGGTCGATGGTCGTCTCCACCGTGCACTTAAACGGTGTGCAGGTTTCGACTTCGACCAACACCGCCTCAACCGGCAAGAAGACCGATTGTGTCACCACCGAGACGATAGGCGCCGCGATGAAGATCAGCATTGCCAGTCCAGTGGGCAGGAAAAACCAGAAAAACGTGCGGTGCTTCATGGCGTGTTTCCACCTTCAGAGAATGCCCTGAGCGGATGCTCAGAACGTCGTGCGATATGAGGCCCCGGGACATTGCCCGGGGCGCTCTTGCGGTTCTTTACTGCAGGTAGCCTTGCTCTTTCGCGGCGGCGGTGTAGGCCGCTTCAACATCGGCAAGCGCTTGTTCGGCGCTTTCCTTGCCTTGCATGAAGTCGGCCAACTCTGCGCCCAAGGCCGTATGCATCAGACCCATGTATGGCAGCATCGGATAGGGGATCGTGCCCATTTCCGCAGCCGCGAACACGCCCACAGCCGCAGGCGTCGGCTCGTACCCGTCGATCAGCCATACGGCCTGCTTTGCGACGTCTGCATCACCCAGGATCGAAGGATCGATTGCCTTCATGAGTGAGACGAATGTCGCTTCGGCATCTTCATCAGAGATGTTTTTGGCTACGGTCCAGCCGTCCCACCAAAGTGTAGAGGCCGCTGTGTCACCGCCGCCCACTGTCATGGGGCCCGCGATTTTAAAGCCATCAACGACCGCCTGTGGCACGCCATCCGCATCGGTCATGGTCGCCGCGCGGCTGCCCCACATGTTCATCAGGGCCACGTTGCCCGCACGGTATTCGGCGTTGGTGGCGTTGGAATCGTGCGTGAGGAAATCCGGGTTCATGTACTCGCTGAGCGCTTTCATCATCTCAAGCGCGGCAACGCCAGCTTCAGAGTTCACGCTTGGATTAGCTGTGCCCGCTTCGAAGTGACTGCCGCCAAAGCCCAAGAACATGTTGTTGAACTCTTGCGCCAGGTTCCAGCCGGCTTTGTACGCGCCGCCCACAGGGTTTTCGAGGATACCTTGCTCGCGGATCATCTTGGCCGCGGCCAGCATCTCTTCATATGTCTTAGGCGGCTCCACACCGATCTGGTCAAGGATGTCAGCGCGGTACACCAAGTGCTGCGCGTTCGCCATGAACGCAACAGCCATCGCTTTGCCGCCGATTGTAATGATTTGGTTCTTCTTCAACGCAGAACCGTGCTTTTCAATCAGATCATCCAGTGGGCGAATAACATCTTCGTTCATAAGCGCAACGATGGACGAGTTGGCCACGATCGCCGATGTGTATTCTGCGGGGTTGCCCTGCATGCCAGGCAAGTTGATGGTTTGGTGGTCTGCTGTCAGGTTCGTGTTAACCTCAACACCGCCCGTCGCACAGGCCTTGGCACCGGCGCCCACAGTTTGGATCGCAGGGAATTCGTTGCCAACAATGCTGACGCGGCCTGCAGAGATCCCGCAGTCAGCTGCCGCAGCGCCTGCGGCAATCGTTAGCACGACAGCAGCCGTGATCTTTTTTAGAAACATATGTTTTTCTCCCTTGTATCTTCATTGTGCAAACGTTGTTGCATAGGTTCGCTAGTCTGTGCGGGCCGCTTTTGCCTGCAACATTCGGTCACCGGCCATCGCGACCTTTACGCCAGCCGCGCGCCCGTCTCGTGATCGAAAACGTGACAAATCTCTGCCGGGATCGAAACCGAGAGCGTATCGCCGATCTCGGCCCGAAAATCTTTGTGGGCCTTCACATTCACGAGTTCGCCCCCTGCCCGAAGCGCAACCATGGTCGCATCTCCCAACAGCTCCATTGTATAGACCGGCGCTGTGATTTGCGCCGCGCCGCCACCGCCATCGGTCAAAACGTCCGCATCTTCGGCCCGGAAGCCCAATGTGACATCGCCGTCCGGACCGGTCAGGCCCGAGATCCGCACGTTTTCGCCTTCGAACGTGCCCGCAATCATCTTGCCCGACATCAAATTCATCGCCGGGTTGCCAATAAAACTCGCAACAAATGTGTTGGCAGGCGTTTCGTATATGTCGGTTGGGGTTCCAACCTGCTGGACGACGCCCTGCTTCATAACCACAACACGGTCGGCAAGGGTCATGGCCTCGATCTGATCGTGCGTCACATAGACGGTTGTGACCTGTAATTCATGGCTCAGATTTTTGATCTGAGCCCGGGTCGAAACCCGCAGCTTTGCGTCCAGGTTCGACAAGGGCTCGTCCATGAGAAAGACGTTAGGCTCTCGCACAATTGCGCGGGCCAGAGCGACACGCTGGCGCTGCCCTCCAGAAAGCTCGGCCGGTTTGCGGTGCAGAAACGGCTCCAACTCCACCATCGCCGCCGCCTTCATAACCCTTTCTTTATGGGTCGAGGCATCGACCTTGCGAACTTTCAATGGGAAGCGAATGTTTTCGTAGACATTCATATGCGGGTACAAGCCGTAAGACTGGAACACCATCGCGACATCGCGGTCTTTGGGCTCAAGATCTTTTACTGATTGACCGTCGACCAATATGTCGCCCTCTGTCACATCCTCGAGGCCAGCAATCATCCGCATGGTCGTCGTTTTGCCGCAGCCCGACGGACCTAGAAGAACCAAGAACTCTTTGTCTTGAATCGTCAGATCGAAGTTGTGGACGCCAACGAAGGATCCCCAGCGTTTGCCCAAGTTGCGCAACTGAATTTCAGCCATGAGCTCTCCCCTTTTGTGAAAGCCTAGGCAACAGATCATGAGTCGCGCAAGCTCTATTTGCACACGTGTGCAATTGAGCAAGCCAGACGTTTAAGCGCTGGGTACCATCGAAGCCCGTGTTTGGTGAGGGTCAGAGCACACCGTTGGCGACGGTGATCCAGTTCTACAACAAGCCCGAGCCGGAAACTGTGTCAGTTTCCGGTTGGCCCTAGAAAAACGCCTGAAGCCCGGTCTGCGCACGCCCCAAGATCAAGGCGTGTACATCATGGGTTCCTTCATAGGTGTTCACAGTCTCGAGGTTCACCATGTGGCGCATTACTTGATACGCGCCCGAGATCCCGTTCCCGCCATGCATATCACGCGCCATGCGTGCGATTTCCAACGCTTTGCCGCAGTTGTTACGCTTGACGATTGAAATCATCTCCGGCGCGGCCTCGGCCCGATCCATCAGGCGTCCCACTTGCAAAGACGCTTGAATACCAAGCGCAATTTCAGTCTGCATATCCGCAAGTTTTTTCTGAAACAGCTGTGTCCCAGCAAGGGGCTTGTTGAACTGCGTCCGGTCCAACCCGTACTGGCGCGCCGCGTGCCAACAAAACTCAGCGGCGCCCATTGCGCCCCAAGAAATCCCATATCTTGCGCGGTTCAAGCAGCCAAAAGGTCCCTTCAGGCCTGACACATGGGGAAGTAAGGCGTCTTCCGGCACTTCGACACCGTCCATCACGATCTCGCCCGTGATCGAAGCACGCAAGCTGAGCTTGTTCCCAATCTTCGGCGCTGACAGCCCCGCCATGCCTTTTTCCAGCACAAATCCACGGATCCGGCCTTCATGCGCGTCCGATTTGGCCCAAATCACGAAAACATCTGCAATCGGTGCGTTGGAAATCCACATCTTTGATCCGGTAAGCCGGTACCCTGTCGACGTCTTTTCGGCGCGCGTTTTCATGCCGGCCGGATCAGACCCAGCATCTGGTTCCGTGAGGCCAAAACAGCCAATCCACTCACCAGAGGCAAGTTTGGGCAAGTATCTTTGGCGTTGTTCCTCGCTGCCATAGGCGTAGATCGGATACATCACCAAGCTGGACTGCACCGACATCATTGACCTGTAGCCGCTATCGACCCGCTCAATTTCGCGCGCGACCAAGCCGTACGCCACATACGAGCCCCCAAGGCCACCGTAAGCTTCGGGGATCGTTGTTCCAAGAAGTCCCATATCCCCCATTTCGCGAAAGATCTCTGGATCCGTGGCCTCCGTCTCGAAGGCCTCCACAACGCGCGGCGCCAGTTTTTCGGTGGCATAAGCGCGCGCGCTGTCCGCGATGAGGCGTTCTTCTTCCGAAAGTTGCGCGCTCAGTCGCAGTGGATCAGACCAATCAAAGGCCCCTAAATCAGGCGCGTCCTTCGCGCGGAGGTCTGGTAGAGGGCTTTTGAGATCGTCAGGCACGGCGAAATTCCTTTCTCGGCGGGACTACAGGCTGCCGCAGCGGCCCCCTGTATGTCAGATGCTCGGTATCGGCACGATGCATGTCGGCAATATTCCGCGCATCCAAATGGGTTGGTCGCAGTTTTGCCTCGTTTTTGGTGTGACGTCGAGCCCCAGAGCGCTGAACAGACCGCGACATCGCAACGCAAACGCAAGAATCGCCTCGCTATGCCCCCCGCGTTGGGGTCCGAACAGGACAGCGCCCGCTTTGCAAAACAGACTGTTTCCAAAAACCAGCCACAAATAGCCCAGTTTCGCCACATTCTGCCCTCTCGGCGCCACATTCCAAATTTAGCCATACAGTCAGTCGAGAATGGCTCTCTTGAGGATAACGATTATGTTAGTTAAAAATGTATGCGCTGCATTGCTTGCAACCGGGCTGGCCTCTGCCGCCGCAGCGGAAGAGCACATCGTCATTTTGACCGGATTTTCTTATTTCCCGGCAGTGACTTATGCGAATTCAGGTGACACCGTTACGTTCGTGAACGAAAGCGGCGAAGAACAGACCGTGGTCGGCAAAGACGTCGGCTGGGTAATCGGTCCGCTCGACAACGCGGGCGAAGGCACGTTGGTTGTCAACGAAGAAACGGAACTGAAGTTCTTCGCGGCCTATGTTGATTGTTCGCTGCAAGAATGTGACGACGACGACGAAGGAGAAGAGATCCCGGGCGAAGATTATGGCACATATGATGATGCGCCAATCCGCGCCGAGATCACCTTTGACGCTGCACCTTTGAACGGCTGATCGCTAGGCCGCCGGCTCAATTAGCTTTGGTCCGGACGCGCGGTTCGAGTTGACCGCGCGATCGACCGGGTGCCAGGTCAACACATGCTCGCCCGCGGCCCGCATCAGTGCGGCCGCGCCATGACCTGCCTCCCCCAACCAAAGCGGCCAGTCTTCCGGCTCAAGCACCACCGGCATGCGGTGGTGCAACTCTGACATCCGAGTGTTCGCCGCGCAGGTCACGATAGCGGCGGTCACCAAGGGGGCGTTCCCCCGTTCCCATGTTTGCCAAACGCCGCCAAAAACCAGCGGCGCACCGTCTTGGCGCGTGATGTACCAAGGCCATCGCGTGCCCTCGGCATCCTTCGTCCATTCATAGAACCCTGTTACTGCGATCAGGCACCGACGATCGCGGCAGGCTGCACGAAACGCAGGCTTTTCGGCAATCGTCTCGGCGCGCGCATTGATCAAGAGCGGCCCGTCATTGGGCTTTTTGTACCAGTGCGGGATGAAGCCCCACCGCATGGCCCTGAGATGCCGCGTCCCGGCGTCCTGGGTCACAACTGCGATTTGGTTCGTTGGGCAGACATTGTAGTTGGGCCCATCGGGCAGATCATTGGCGGGCGCCGCCTCAAAAAGTTGCGCCATCGCGTCTTTTGGCAAAGTGATTGCAAATCGTCCGCACACGGCCCGATCCTCCTTTGCGCAAATCAAGGACCAAAGGCCACTTCGGTGTCAACTTTTTCGCGCGATCTAACCGAAAAGCGCGCGCAGGCTGCCTAGAACGACCGTTAGAAACCCGCCCCCGTTGGATGTGGGCAAAACGATCTCGACCGCCAAAAGCAAGATCGGTGCAAAAGTCGTGACCGACAGAGAGCTGCGCAGCCCCAGCCCCACAGGAATATCGGGCATCGCTTCGATCCGTTGGGCGACGCCGGTGACCGTGCCGATATCATCCATCGCATCGCTCGCGGCTTTCCAGTCATCCATCTTGGCATCTCGGGCGAGCCGCGCCAACTCACCAGAGGTTTTTTTGACCCAGTTCGAGAGCGCCTTGGCCTTGGCCGCGCGAAACCGGGCCGAAAAGTGCTGAAGCGGCATCAAAAAGCTAATCGTTAGGATGAAGACCGCGATCAGGAACAGCATCAGGAATGGAAAAAGCCATTGTTGGTAGCCAATCAACACGAAGGGTTGCGCGATCAGCGAGGCAATCCAGCCGCTTAACCACAGGATCGGCACAGCGATCAGAACCCCTTGATAGGCCAGAAAGTCGCCAAGATAGCGCGCCCCTCCCATGCCGTCAGCATGGCCCAGGATCAGCTTGAGGTCTTCGCCCTGGCGCGCGATTGTACGGCCCATCCAGCCCATGGCACCGGCGGTTCCCAATCGGTGACCCGCCAAAACTCCCAAGAAAAGCGAGCTTAGAAAATGCTCCCAATCAAAGGGGTTGGACGGCAATCCGACGTTGTAGTGAAACCCTAGAAAGGAGATCAGCAAAGCGATCCCAACCGCCGCCGCAACACCACGTGCCAAACCGCGCCGCAGCCGTTCGATCGCAACCGTGTCGCTATCGTCCCAAGGCACCAGTTGATCCCGGCGCATTTGCCGGTTGAGGCGCAGGTACAAAGGCTCAAGCCAAACGCTCAACCACAGCCCCAAAAGGGCTGCGACATACCCGGTCGCCAGCATGGGGTCCTTAAGACTGCCCAGCTCTTCGTCGCGCGGCGCGCGGCAATTGTCAGCCCGCCAGGCGTCCCAGCTTTCGTTCAGCGTGGTGCAATCGACTAGGCCATAAAACCCCAGGAAACCGGCGGGGTCTTGCTTGCCCGCCAACGTGGGGTCGCCACCAATCGCAGCGGCCATCTGCTCGGTTCTGAAGGCGACGCGATCCGTCTCGACATAGGTCGAAAAGATCACGTCCAGACGCAACAGCGCCCAAATCGTCATGATCGCCAGCGCCAGGATCAAAATCCGTGTGCGGCGCTGGCTCTCGTTTTCTAAATCGGCCGTCAAGCCAGATTACTTCCGCGCGATGCGCCCATCGGTGTAGGGCGTGTAGGCCCCGCCTTTGGCTGCGATGAACTCGGCGGTTACATCGGCCAGGTCGGGTCCGAAGTCATAGGCGTTTTTGTCCTCGCCCGAGAACATACGGTATCCGTCGCCACCACCGCGCATGTAGTTGTTGGTCACAACCTTGTAGGTCTTCGCAGGGTCAATCGCGACAAAGCCATCACCTTGCGCAACCATCACTTCGACGATGCGGCTGCCAACTTCTGCGGCTGGGTCCCAGGTGAACTTCATGCCCGCAACCTGTGGGAAGCGTCCTTTGACCTCTTCCACTTGGCTCACGCCGTTCTCAAGCGCTGCGATCATCTCGGCGCCGGTCGCCTCAAACGTTGAAAGCGTGTTCTGGAACGGCAGAACGGTCAGAACCTCGCCCATCGTGATCTCGCCATCGTCGATGGAAGCCCGCAAACCACCCCCGTTTTGGATCGCCAGTGTGACGCCCTGACTTTTTACACGGTCCAGCATCGCATCCGCGACAAGGTTGCCCATCGGGCATTCCTCAACCCGGCAGACCGAGCGGTCGCCTTCGATAGGCGCCGAAGCAGAGCCGATCACTTTCGCCTTCAACTCTTCGATGGGTCCCGCCAACTCAGCGACGCGCGCCAAAATCGCGGCGTCAGGTGTGACGGAGGCATCCAGCAGGATCGTATCACCCCCGGCATCAACGACCTTGCCATCATCCGAGAAGGTCAACGTCAAATGGCCAACATACTTGGAATAGGCATAAGCCTGCACGACCGGCACCAGCGTGCCGTCCTCTTGGCTGACATATGTTGGATACGCGCCCGCGCGCTTTTCCGATGTGGACGACAGGAAGGTGTGCGAATGGCCACCCACGATCGCGTCAATGCCTGGGACAGCGGCTGCGATTTCGAGGTCACGCGGAAGGCCGACATGGTTCAGTGCGATGATCTTGTCGACGCCTTCGCTCTCCAGTGCGGCAACGTCTGCCGCAAGGCTATCAATCTCATCCTGAAAAATCACATTGGGCCCGGGCGAAGATGTATCAACCGTGTCTGTCGCCAGGGCTGAAATGATCCCAATCTTTTCGCCGCCCACGTCCAGGACAACGTGGTTTTTCACGCGGTCCTTAAGCAGGTCCGAGCCGGACAAATCCAGGTTGCCCGAAACCATTGGGAAAGAAACTTTGTCGATGAACGCGGCAAGCGCCTCTGGGCCGTCATCGAATTCGTGGTTGCCAACTGCCATGACGTCAAAGCCAATGGCTTCCATGAACTCCGCCTCGGCAGCACCTTTGTATGTGGTGTACATCAGCGAGCCTTGGAACTGGTCTCCAGCATCCAGAACAATCACATTCTCACCTGCGGCGGTCAGCTCGTCGCGCAGCTCGCGGATCTTGGTGGCAACACGCGCTACCCCGCCAAAACACTTGCCCTCTGCCTCATCATCGGCACCACAGGTTCCATCAAAGCGGCTGATGCTCTCGATACGGCTGTGCAGGTCGTTGATGTGGATGACATGCAATGTGTAGTCCGCCTGCGCAACGCCAGCGGTCAGCGCCAGCGCAGCGGACGAGAAAAGGAATCGTTTCATGTTGGAGGTCTCCCAGGATGGTGATCACGTTACTGTGCCCCGCCTGCCGCAAGAATGTCAAAACGATGTGACAACTCCCGACCACCCGTGCAGGTTCTGCCGTGCCTGATGCCGCGCAGGTGCATGCACCACATGCCTGTTAAGCCCCAGCGGTCCGTCTTGACGGCGCGCGGTGACCAAGGCATCAGCTTCATATGATTTACAAAATTCTCCGCGCGCCCGAATGGGCCCAGTTGCAGGCCGACGGAAAAACCACGGGCGCTCCGATCGACGTCGCCGATGGCTACATCCACTTTTCGACCGCAGAACAAGCCGCTGAAACTGCGGCTAAACACTTCGCAGGTGAAACAGACCTGTTCCTGCTGTCGGTTGACGACACAATGCTCGGCCGTGACTTGAAATGGGAGACGTCGCGGGGCGGCGCACTCTTTCCGCACCTTTACCGTGAACTGCGCCAATCAGACATCGTGTCGGTGTATGAGATTGGGTATACCGACGGGCGGCATGTGTTTCCGAATGGCCTCACGTGACAGAGGGTTTCATTGATCCAGAGCGCGCGCAGTTTGAGGCGTTCAAATCCCTGCCGCGCGACCACCCGATCGAGATGTTGAACCTGGTCCGGTTCCGCCCGGCGGCTGCATACCCGAGCGATCACCCCCATGCGCAAGAGGGCCTTAGCGGCGCGGAAGCCTATGCGCTTTATGGCCGCGACAGCGCCCCCATTTTGGCGTCGGTTGGCGGTTCCATTCTGTGGCGTGGTGCGTTTGAAACCATGTTGATCGGCCCATCAGACGAAGTATGGGACGCGTGCTTTATCGCACGTTACCCCGACGCGGGAGCCTTCTTGGGGATGGTCACACATCCCGACTACCAACGCGCTGTTGTCCACCGGCAGGCGGGCGTTGCAACGTCGCGACTGATCCGAACCGCACCGCGCGATGGGGGCCATGCGTTCGGATGAGCGTACTTGAAACTCTTGGGCTTCGGGCCCTGCGGCACCTCGATCCGGAACGCGCCCATGGGCTGGCCCTGCAGGCGCTGCGGATGGGGCTCTCGCCCATGCCGCGCACCGTTGCCTCACCCCGGTTGGAGACCCAAATCGGCGCGTTGCGTCTGTCAAACCCGCTTGGTCTCGCGGCGGGGTTTGACAAAAATGCAACTGCACTTGCACCTCTCTGCCAGGCCGGGTTTGGCTTTATCGAGGTGGGCGCCGCCACACCAAAACCGCAGCCCGGCAACCCGAAGCCGCGACTTTTTCGGCTGTCAGAAGACGCCGCCGCCATCAACCGGTTTGGGTTCAACAATGACGGCATGGAGGCCATCGCTGACCGTTTGGCGGGGCGCCCCAAGGCGGGCGTGATCGGCCTGAACCTTGGCGCGAACAAAGACAGTGCCGACCGTGCCGAGGATTTCGCACGCGTGCTCGACCGAGCCCGTGACCACCTCGACTTTGCGACTGTGAACGTGTCGTCCCCCAACACGGAACGCTTGCGCGATCTCCAGGGGCCCGAGGCCCTCGCAGCCCTATTGGGGGGCGTGATGTCCGTTGCGGGCAATTGCCCGATCTTTCTGAAGATCGCGCCAGACCTAGAGCCTGGCGCGCTAACAGATATCGCGCAGATTGCCGAAGACCAAAACTTGGCAGGGATCATCGCCACCAACACCACCCTGGCGCGCGATGGCCTGCAAAGCGCGCACGCGGGCGAGGCTGGCGGCCTCTCCGGCGCGCCGCTCTTTGCACGCTCGACCCAAGTTCTGGCCCAACTGTCGCGCACCACGCGCCTGCCGCTGATTGGGGTGGGCGGCGTCGCCTCCGCAGAGCAAGCCTATGCGAAAATCCGCGCGGGCGCGTCTGCGGTTCAACTCTACACCGGCCTTGTTTATCATGGGCTTAGCCTTGTGCCGGGCATTCTGGAGGGGCTCGATACACTCTTGGCACGCGACGGTTTTCGATCCGTGACCGACGCCGTTGGCACCGACCGTGACGCTTGGATCTGATGGGGGATGCGGCGCAGCATCGCTGCGTCCGCTGGGGGGCACCCCCTAAAACATGTCGTGGCGCGGCACGCGCCGCATTTTTTTAGATCGCACGCTCTAGGGCGGGGTAACGCGCAGCCAGCGTGCCTGCCCGAGCGACAAGCGAAATCATCAGCGCTGCCCAGAGCCCGTGATTGCCGAAAGGCAACAACACCAGGACCGCAGCGATGTAGATCAAGAGGCTCACCAACATCATATTGCGCAGATCAGGCCCGCGTGTGGCCCCCAGAAAAATACCGTCCAACATAAACGCCATTACGGCCAAAATCGGCGAGACCGCAGCCCAAAGAAGGAAGCGACGCGCTTCGGCGCGGACCTCCGGCGCGGTTGCCATCAGGTCCACAAGCGCAGGGCCAAAGATCCAAAAGGCAACCGCGATGACCACCGAAGATCCGACACCCCACTGCGTGCAAAGCCAGGCCGCGCGGCGCAACCGCCCAACATCCCGGCGCCCGACGGCCCGTGCCACCAACGTCTCGGACGTATAGGCAAAGCCGTCCAAAGTGAACGCAGACAGGGTCAGAAACTGCATCAACACCTGGTTTGCCGCCAGGGTCACGTCACCAAACTGCGCACCTAAAAAGGTGAAGGACGTAAAGATCGCGATCAGAGCGGCAGAGCGCAGCAAAATATCGTTACTGATCAACGCCATTCGGATCATCTTTGCGCGATCAAACACCCGGCCCCAGGCGCGCCAGGCCGCACCAGCAAAGGCTGCGCGGCAAAGCCACAAGCCCGCGATGCACCCTGCGATTTCCGCAATCACAGTGGCCCAGGCCACACCAGCAATGCCCCACCCCAGCCCCAGAACAAACCAAAGGTCCAGCACAATATTGGTGCCATTCATGATGAGTTGCAGCGCAAGGACCCCGCCCGAACGCTCCATCGCAACCAACCAGCCCGTCAGCGCGAACCCGGCGATTGCGGCGGGCGCCGACCAAATTCGGATCGACACATAGACCCGGGCAAGCGCCTCTACCTCTTCGGACGCTGGGGTCAGGGCAAAGGCCGCGGCGAAAATCAGCGGCTGCAAGACCACAAGCAAAACGCCTGCGACCACGGCGACCAGTAGGGCGCGCGTCAAGATGGCCGAGACCTCAGCTTGGTCCTCAGCCCCGGCTGCCTGCCCCACAAGGCCTGTCGTGCCCATCCGCAGAAAACCAAAAAACCACAAAAGCGTGGCCAAGATCGTAGCGCCGATGCCGACGGCCCCAATCGGCGCGGCGCGCCCCATCTGACCAACCACGGCCGTGTCCACGATGCCGACCAGCGGCACCGTGGCCGAGCTCAGCACAATTGGCACGGCAATCCGCAGAACACGTCTATGGGTCAACGGTTGTGGCGGAGGGAGATCGCTCACGTTGCGTCCGGGCTGCGCGGCATCACAAAGTGTCCCGTTGCCTGGGCAAAGAGGCGATCGCGATTGTCCTGCCATCCTTCGACATGGACGCTGGCATAGCGCCGACCTGATCGGATCACGCGGGCCCGTGCGTAAGCGTCGCGTGGCAACCCTGAGCGCAGATAGTCAACGGTAAAATCAACAGTTTTGGGCATGCGGGGCCGATTTTCTGTGATCGTGTCGGGGTCCACCGCGCCGCTTTCAATATCTTCCCAAAGATAAGACCAGCTTAGCGTGATCACCGCGGTCACTTCCAAAAACGCAGCCGTCGCGCCCCCATGCAGCGCAGGCAACATCGGATTGCCGATAAGCTCTTCATGAAACCCCATCACACCGGTCAATTCGTCGCCGCGACGATCAAATTGCACGCCAAGAAAGCGCATATACGGAATCCCATCCACCAGCGCATGCAGCGCAGCATCGCGGCGCGTCTTGACGACCTGCACTGGTTCTGGACGCGACCGCCTCATGCGCTGGCCTGCACAGTGAACGCGCCAGTCGCACTTGCAACGGGACGCTCCGGGTCCTCATCCCAAGCGTCGGCGCGCACAAAGGCCACCGACCGCGTGATGTGATAGCACGTGGCACGTGTGGTGATCGCCTGCCCAGGCGTTGCGGCCCGCATATAGTCGATACGCAAATCAATCGTCGCCGTGACACCGGGATTTTCGGGATGGGCGATGACAGCCGCGCCGCAACAGGTGTCCATCATCGCCGAAACCGCACCGCCCGCAATAACGCCTGTTGTGGGTTCCCCGACCAAATCCTTGGAATAAGGCATACGGATCGTGGCGGTCCCATCGCCGACATCAACCAGCTCAAGCCCAAGCGCATTGGCATGCGGAATTGCACCGATGAACTGGCGCGCGATGCGCACTTTCGGAGAGTCTGTTGTGTCATCTGTCGCCATCATCACTTCATCGCGCGCCCATGGCCAAAGCACAAGCCCGCCTGTTGCGCTAAACCGCGCTTCGCCTTACGCTGAGCGAAAACACGGGGGGAAACACGTCATGTCAGATCTGCGTCTGTCTTTTAAGGAGATGTGCGCGCGGTTTGATGTGACGCCACGCACGCTACGATACTACGAGTATATCGAACTGTTGCAGCCGGAACGCGATGGGCGCGCACGGTACTATAGTGCGCGCGAAGTTGCCCGGATGAAGCTGATCTTGCGCGGTCGAAAGTTTGGCTTTCCGCTGGAGGACATTCGGCAGTGGCTGTTGATCTACGAGCACGAAGGATCCGAAGCACAAATGCGCGTTTGGGTCGAAATTGCAGATCGGCAATTGAAAGAATTGGCGGAGCAAAAAGCGCAACTGGACGACGCCATGGGAGAACTTCAAACCTTGCGTGACAGTGTCGCGAGCGAACTGACTGGCGATGCGGCGCAGGCGGGTGGGCAGTAGTTGGCCCCGGCTTGGCCATGACACAACTGCACTTGTAAACAGACAAAGCCGCTCTGCATCGGTCATCTGGAACTCGAGGCTTTACGATTCGCCCCAAACAGACGGGTGAGCCGAATTAAATGCGAATATCGCGACAATACGCGAGTTTCTCAGCGATTGTAGATATTTACCCTCCGTAAATCAACAAAGTCAGCGACCGCGTGTATTCAAATTTTTTGCTGAACATGGCAGTATCGTGGCGCCTGTGTGACAACGATTGGACAGTGTTATGAAAAAAGCACTCTCCGCCTTGGCGGCGCTCGCTTTGAGTTTATTTGCCACATCAGCGATGTCTGCGACCGTGCTGAACGGAAGCTTTGAAGACATCGGCACCGGTACGCTAAACAGCAACGGTTGGAACCATTTTTCGAGCATTCCGGGTTGGACGGGCGACCCGAATGTCGAAGTGCAGTCAAACTCGACGCTCGGCTCTTCGATCAATACACCATTTGGCACGCGCTATGCCGAATTGGATACCGACCGCGATGCTGCAATTTATCAGGACATCTTCTTAACCGCTGGACGCTATCAACTTAGCTTTTGGTACAGCCCACGTGTCAACGCGACACCAACATCGACCAATGATATGACTTATTCGGTGACGTCTGGCGGCTCGCTTCTGTCTGGGATGATCAGCGGCGCGCCGAACACGGCCTACCCGCATGGTGTATTCACCGAAGTCACAGGTACCTTTAAGGTCGCCACGGATTCGACAGTTCGACTTCTGTTTCAAGCAACAGGCGGGTCGCACTTTGCAGGATGCGGAAACTGTGGCGCTTTAATTGATAACGCGGCGATTGATCTGATCCCCACACCACTGCCTGCGGCGGGCTGGATGCTTCTTGCCGGCGTCGGCGGCATGGCGGGTCTGCGCCGTTACCGCAAGGGCTGATAAGCGTCAGCAATAACCCGGAACAAGGCGACCCTAGGGTCGCCTTTTTTGTTGCGTCGGGGCCTGCGCAAAACGTCGCGGCGCTGCTGCACGAAAACCAACTGTCGCCCTCTCTGGACTCGTGACGCAACGTTTGACTTACGTAAACGTCAACCGTCGCATATCTTCCCGAGCAATCGCGTAAATCCAGTGTGCCCAGCGGTGGGCCCCGCCGGAGGACTTAGGACCATGACAAACGAAGCCACGCTCACCATCCGCGAGATGTGTGAAACCTATGGCGTCACGCCGCGCACCTTGCGGTTTTACGAAGCCAAAGAGCTGCTCTTTCCGATCCGCGAAGGCCAAAAGCGGCTATTTACCAAACGCGATCGCGCGCGGCTCAAGCTTATCCTGCGGGGCAAGCGTTTTGGCTTCTCGCTCGAAGAGATCCGGCAGCTTCTGGAACTCTACTACGTGGGCGATCAACAGCACACCCAATACACCCGCACCTACGAAATTGGTCTTGATCGTCTGGCCGACATGGAGCGCCAACGCGATGAACTGACCGAAGCGATTGATGAGCTGAAAGCACAATTGCAGTGGGGCGAAAAGCTCATCGCCTCCATGGCCGCGCCGAAGAAGGCCGCCGAATAACTGCCGAACCACGTCTGACACAAGGGAGCCACCCATGCCGATTTACAATCCCCCGACCAAAGATATGCAGTTTGTCTTGCACGATGTTCTGGGCGTCAGTGCCTCAGACATCCCTGGATATGCGGACCTGGATGCGGACTTTACCAGCGCCATTCTGGATGAGGCTGGCAAGATCGCCCGCGATGTGCTGCAGCCGTTGAACGTGGTCGGCGACACCGAAGGCTGCACGCTGGAAAACGGTGTTGTGCGCACGCCAACCGGCTTCAAAGACGCGTTCGAGCAGGTGAAAGAAGGCGGCTGGACTGGCATCGACATGCCCGAAGAGTATGGTGGGCAAGGCATGCCTGTGGTCATGGGCACCGCGATCGGCGAGATGTTTTCGGCCGCTAACCAAGCCTTCACCATGTATCAGGGTCTGACGCATGGTGCGGCTTCGGCGATCTTGGCGCATGGCACCGACGCGCAGAAAGAGACCTATCTGCCGAAGATGGTGTCGTGTGAGTGGACCGGTACCATGAACCTGACCGAACCCCATTGCGGCACGGATCTGGGCATGATGCGCACCAAAGCCGAACCGCAAGATGACGGCAGCTATAAGATCTCCGGTCAGAAGATCTTTATCTCCGCGGGCGAACACGACATGGCGGACAACATCATCCACCTTGTGCTGGCGAAAATCACAGGTGGCCCTGACGGCATCAAGGGCGTGTCGCTCTTTATCGTCCCGAAATTCCTGGTGAACGACGACGGATCCTTGGGCGCGCGCAACGGTGTGGCCTGCGGCAAGATCGAAGAAAAGATGGGCATTCACGGCAACTCGACCTGCGTGATGAACTATGACGAGGCCACGGGCTACCTGATTGGGGACGAACACAAAGGCATGCGCGCCATGTTCACGATGATGAACGAAGCGCGCCTGGGCGTGGGGATGCAGGGCCTTAGCCAAGCTGAAGTGGCCTATCAAAACGCCCTCGAATACGCCAAGGACCGCCTGCAGGGCCGCGATGTGACGGGCGTCAAAAACCCCGACGGTCCAGCCGATCCGCTGATTGTGCATCCCGACATCCGTCGCTCGCTGATGGATCAAAAGAGCTTTGCCGAGGGCGCGCGAGCCTTCATCCTTTGGGGCGCGCAAATGCTGGATGCAGCCCATCGCAGCGGCGACAAAGACGCGGATGGTCTCATTTCGCTTCTGACGCCGGTGATCAAAGGCTATCTGACCGATGTCGGGTACGACAACACGATCAAAGCGCAACAAGTTTACGGCGGCCACGGCTACATCGAAGAATGGGGCATGTCGCAATACACCCGCGATGCGCGCATCGCGATGATCTACGAAGGCGCAAATGGCGTGCAAGCGCTCGATCTGGTGGGCCGCAAGCTTGCGCAAGACGGTGGCAAGCACGTGATGGCCTTCTTTGAGATGGTCAAAAGCCAAATCGGCGAGTTGAAAGGCAAAGACGAGGCCTTTGACAAGGACTTCTTGGAGCCACTCAAGGCCGCCTCAAAAGACCTGCAAAGCGCTGGCATGTACTTCATGCAAAACGGCATGACCAACCCCAACAATGCCTTGGCGGGCTCTTATGACTTCATGCATATGTTCGGCGAAGTGTGCCTGGGCCTGATGTGGGTCCGCATGGGTTGGGCCGCACACGAAGCATTAGCGAACGGTGCGTCGGACACGGAGTTCTATGAGACGAAGCTCGCCACCGGTCGCTACTTCATGGCGCGGCAACTGCCCGCCACCGCGCTGCACCTCAGCCGTATCCAATCGGGTGCGGACACGGTTATGGCGCTGGAAGCGGCCAACTTCTGATCAAAGTAGGGTGCGGACACTGCCGCACCTTACAACCTACACATAGGGCAGTTTCAAAATGAAAAGAGTGTTGGCGTTCGTTATGATGGCACCGGCAACACTTACAGGTTTGTATTTTGGGGCGAGTCTGCTTGTAGCGAAGCTCGCAAACTGTGGGGATTGGAATGCGGCGCGCATTCCAGATTGCACCCTTTTCGGCTTTGCTGTCGGCGGCTTTGTTTACGGCTCTATTGCCACAGGATACTACTTGGCCGCCTCGCTTGTTTGGATGTTCGCCTGCCTCGTTATTGCAGCCGTCATTTTGGCGATAAGTAAGCCAATTGGAGGATCGAAGTGAAAGATCTGGTAGCACAATCAGGTTGGATGACCGAAGAGCATCACATGCTCACGGACATGGCCGCGCAGTTCATCGAAACTGAATGGGCGCCCCATTACGCGCGTTGGCGCAAGCAAGGGCAGATGGATCGCGGGATCTGGCAGCAAGCGGCAGAGCTTGGATTGCTCTGCCCCTCGATCCCCGAAGCCTATGGCGGCCCGGGCGGCGATTTCGGCCATGAGGCTGTCATCATGCTGGAAGCCTGCCGCGCCAACATCGCCTCGTGGGGCTATCCGATCCACGGGCCCATCGTGGCGCATTACATTCTGGCCTACGGCACCGAAGAGCAAAAGAAGCGTTGGCTGCCACAACTGATCTCGGGCGAGATGGTGGGCGCGCTTGCGATGACCGAACCCTCCACCGGGTCGGACGTCCAGCGGATCAAAACAAAGGCGCTGAAAGACGGCAATGCCTATCGGCTCTCGGGGCAAAAGACGTTTATTTCCAACGGACAACACGCCAACCTGATCATCGTTGCGGCCAAAACGGACCCAAGCGAAGGCTCCAAAGGTGTGTCGCTCGTCGTGCTGGAAACGGACGGTGCTGAGGGCTTTCAACGCGGACGCAACCTGGAGAAAGTTGGTCTGCATGCGGCTGACACGTCCGAGCTATTCTTCGACAATGTGGAGATCCCGCCCGAGAACATCCTGGGCGGGCAAGAGGGCCGCGGCTTCTACCAGATGATGGAGCAACTTCCGCAAGAACGGCTTGCCATCGCCGTTGGTGCCGTGGGGGCCATGGAAGGCGCCGTCGCGCGCACCATTGCCTATTGCAAAGAACGCGAGGCCTTTGGTGGCCCGCTCACGCAGTTCCAGAATACGCGCTTTAAGCTGGTCGAGTGCCTGACCAAGACCAAAGTCGCACGCGCTTTTCTGGATGAGTGCATCACCGAACACATGGCGGGCGCACTGACGGTCGAAAAGGCGGCTATGGCCAAATACTGGCTGACAGACACGCAAGGTGAAGTGCTGGATGAGTGCGTTCAGCTTCACGGCGGATACGGCTTTATGCAGGAATACGCGGTGGCCGAGATGTGGGCGGATGCCCGCGTTCAACGCATTTACGGCGGCACAAACGAAATTATGAAGGAATTGATCGGACGGTCCCTGTGAATGCGGCACACTCAGGTATACATTCACATCTAACTGGATCCGGTTCCAGCCTTGCAGATCCGCCTTGGGAGGGGCGCCGCGCATGACCATCAAACTCTATTGTTTTGGCGAATCTGGAAATTCCTACAAGGCCGCGCTGGCGTTGCAGCTGTCGGGCCTCGAATGGGAGCCTATCAAAGTTGACTTCTTTGCGGGCGAAACGCGCAGCACCCCCTACCGCGCAGACAATCCGATGGGCGAAGCGCCGGTTTTGATCGACGGTGACATGCGGCTGAGCCAATCCGGCGCGATCCAGCAATACATCACAG
Source organism: uncultured Aliishimia sp. (assembly GCA_963922415.1). Taxonomy (GTDB): domain Bacteria; phylum Pseudomonadota; class Alphaproteobacteria; order Rhodobacterales; family Rhodobacteraceae; genus Aliishimia. Next base: position 21,495 of record CAWUIP010000042.1, read on the forward strand.
ATAAGACAGGCAAATTTGGCGGCAGCGATTCCACCAAATACGACGTGTTGCGCTGGGTGCTGTGGGACAACCACAAGCTTAGCTCAATGTGTGGAATGACCCGGTTTCTGATGAACTTCCTGCCCGAGGACAAGCGACCCCAAGACGTGATCGCGTTCAACCTTGGCCGCCTGAAGGCCGCCTACCAAGTGCTGGACAGCCACCTCGATGGTCGGGACTGGATCGTTGGGGATAGCATAACCAATGCGGATATCTCCTGCTGCGGCTACCTCTACTACCCCGAACCCTTTGGGTTTGACCGCGCCGAATGGCCCAACATCGACGCCTGGCTTGACCGGATTGCCGCGCAACCCGGCTGGAAGCACCCCTATGACCTGATGCCCGGCTCGCCTGCAGACCGGGCGTGACGCCACGATACACTTGAAACGCCGCGCCTTTACGTTCACGTCAAGGAAAAGCGACCCGCAGAAATAAGGACCTGATCCGATGCAAGATGCCTTTATCTATGATGCTGTCCGTTCTCCTCGCGGTAAAGGCCGCAAGGATGGGGCATTGCACGAAGTGACCGCGGCGCGGTTGTCGAGCCAGATGCTGAACGCAATCAAAAACCGCAATAACCTGGAAGGGCACGCGGTCGAGGATGTGATCTGGGGCAACGTCACCCAAGTTATGGAGCAAGGCGGCTGCCTCGCGCGGACCGCTGTTCTGGGCTCTGAATTGGATCAGTCTATTCCTGGCCTTGCGATCAACCGGTTCTGCGCCTCTGGCATGGAGGCCGTTAACCTGGCGGCCAACCAGGTCAAAGGCGGCGCAGGCAATGCCTACATCGCAGGCGGTGTCGAGATGATGGGGCGTGTGGCCATGGGGTCGGACGGCGCAGCCATTGCGGCAGATCCGTCCCTGGCACTGGACACGTATTTCGTCCCGCAAGGTATCTCTGCCGACATCATCGCGACCGAGTACGGGTTTTCCCGCGACGATGCCGATGCATTGGCCGTCGAAAGCCAGCGCCGTGCGGCGGCAGCCTGGGAGGCCAAACGGTTTGACGGTTCTGTCGTGGCGGTCAAAGACCAAAACGGGCTCGATATCTTGGACCGCGACGAATACATGCGCCCCGGCACCGATATGCAGTCGCTGGGCGCGCTCAACCCATCCTTCCAGGCGATGGGCGAAGTGATGCCGGGATTTGATGCGGTGGCGTTGATGAAGTACCCGCACCTGGAACGGATCAATCACATCCACCACGCAGGCAACTCGTCCGGCATCGTCGACGGCTCTGCCGCCGTTCTGATCGGCAATGCCGAATTCGGCAAAGAATACGGGCTGACACCGCGCGCGCGCATCAAAGCAACCGCGAAAATCGGCACCGATCCGACCATTATGCTGACAGGACCCGTGCCCGTGACCGAAAAGATCATGGCCGAGACGGGCATGGCCGTCAGTGACTTTGACCTCTTTGAAGTGAATGAGGCCTTTGCCTCTGTGGTCTTGCGGTTCCAGCAAGCCTTTGACGCGGACATGGACAAAATCAACGTCAATGGCGGATCAATTGCCATGGGTCACCCGCTGGGTGCGACCGGCGCGATCATCATCGGTACGCTGCTGGACGAGTTAGAGCGGCAAGACAAAGAAGTGGGTCTTGCAACACTCTGCATCGCCTCGGGCATGGGCGCCGCCACGGTGATTGAACGCGTATAGACCATGGCAGGTGACGCGCTTGATATCCTGCAAACCTGGCTAGATCGGATGGCAGACGCGATTATGTCGAATGATCTCGACACGACGCTCGCGCATTTTGATCTGCCAGTGACCCGGGTGCTGCTCGACAGCTGGCACGTCACGCAAACCCGCGCCGAAGTGGCGCGCGAACTAAACAACCTGAACGAGGGACTGCTCAGCCAAGGTGTGAACCAGTTAATCCGCCTCGGGCGCGACGCGGAGTTTCTCGAGGAGGACTTCCTCGAAGGCTCGTACATCACGCACATGCTGCGCAATGCAGTACCGGTAATACCCAGTTTCAAAAGCCGCGTGATGCTGCGTCGGAGCGACGGCGTATGGAGGTTAGTTGAGGCGCAAAACGGCTACGCCGGTCACCGCTGGCCGATGCCGTTCACCGAGACGGAAGAGACGGAAAATGATGCGGATGTTGCGGCGGCGCAGCCGATGGCCATCTTTCAAAGCTTTCTGAACAAGATCACGGAAGCCAACCGGCGTGGGGATGTAGAGGGCTTTTGCAAACATATGTGTTTCCCCCTCGGCCTACATGCACAGGAAGAAAACCAGGTGGCCAACGGCCCTGACGACCTCCGCCCGCTTCTAGAACGTTTGGAGCGGCTCATTTCGCAAGCCGGTGTCGACCGGTTCGAACGCCGCGCAAACCGGGCCGAATTCCTGAGCCGCGATTTGATTTGTGGTCACCAAAGCTCGCATTTCTTGCGCAATGGGCGCCCCGTTGCGCCTTCCGTCACCTCTCGGATCATCCTGCGCCGCACCGCAAGTCGCTGGCGTATGCAATCCATCACAAACTCAATTCTGAATTTTGCAACGCTCTACCGTGTGCCGGCGGATGACACTGTCGCGCGCGAAGACATCTGAAGAAAGGACCAGCACCTTGGCCGAATTTACACTTGCAAAGGGCGACGACGGCGTCGCGGTCATCACCTGGGATGTGCCCGGGAAATCCAT
>CAWUIP010000043.1:0-23499 GCA_963922415.1 uncultured Aliishimia sp.
AAAAGATCGTTCATTGCTTGTCTCCCCGCGCACTGACCCAAGGCATGTAGCGGGCTGAGCCGGCCAGGACAAGCGCTGCGGTGCCGCAGGTGCTCGTCGCCAGTTGGTGCCAGTCAGACAGCGGGATTAGACAGGGTTTTTCAGCCCGTTGCCCGCGAAGAAGGCAATCAGGTTTTCGACCGCCATGCGGCCCATGTCTTCGCGGACTTCCAAAGCCGCGGTGCCCAAATGCGGCAGGAGTGTTACGTTCTCCATCGCGATCAGGGCGGCGGGCACGTTTGGTTCAAACTCGTACACATCCAGGCCCGCGCCCGCGATGGATTTGCTTTCAAGCGCATGGATCAATGCGGCTTCGTCGACCACATCACCGCGTGCGATGTTGATCAGAAGGGCGTGCGGCTGCATGGCCTCTAGCACCTCTGCGTTGATCAGATGATGTGTGGCAGCACCGCCCGGCACTGCAACGACCAGCACATCGACGGCAGCGGCGAGCGCCGTCACGCTCTCGTCGCGCGCGGCAACGACATCGATAGGTTTATCCGAGCGGTTGAAATACCGCACGTGCATCCCAAAGCCATAGTAACAGCGGCGCGCAATCGCTTGGCCGATCCGGCCCATACCGACGATGCCCACTGTCTTGCCGCTCAGGTGCAGCCCCAAAAGCTGCGTGGGATGCCAGCCCGGCCAGTTGCCTGCACGCAACATCCGCTCCCCCTCGCCCGCGCGGCGGGCCGTCATCAGCATCAGCGTCATCGCCGTGTCTGCGGTCGCATCCGTCACGGCGCCAGGTGTATTTGACACATCGAGGCCCGCAGTTTTGGCCGCTGCGACATCAATGTGATTGTACCCCACACCGAAATTGGCAAGCACTTTCGCGCGTGGATCGGGCACATCGGCAAAGACCTCCGCGCTGAATGCGTCCCCCAGCGTCGGCAAAACGCCGTCATAGTCGCGCAACGCGGCCCGCAACTCTTCTGCCGTTAGCGGCAGCGTCTCTGCGCGCACGGTCACATCCGCGAAGGCCGCGCGCGCTTGCGCTTGGACGCTTTCGGGCAAGGGTCGCGTGATCAAGATCTTTGTCATCAGCACATCCGCGCGCCGGGCGGCACGTCTTTGTCGGGGCGGGCCAGCACTATCGCGCCGTCCGCGTCTTCGTATCCCAGCACAAGAACTTCGGACATAAAGGGCCCGATCTGGCGCGGTGGAAAGTTCACAACACCCATCACAAGCGTGCCGGGCAGCGTTTCGGGGTCGTAAAGTGCAGTGATCTGCGCCGAGGATTTGCGCGCGCCGATCTCCGGCCCAAAATCGATCCAAAGCTTGATCGCGGGCTTGCGCGCCTCGGGAAACGGCTCAGCGCGGATCACGCGACCGGCGCGAATGTCGACCGCCAGGAAATCGTCGAATGAGATGGTCTCAGCCACGCGCCAACTCCTTTGACCGCTCCGTTGCGGCGTCAACCGTGGCCCGGATCAGTGGCCGCAGGCCAGTGCCTTCATCCATCAGAACCGCAAGGCCCGCTTGGGTCGTTCCGTTGGGCGAGGTTACGTTTTCGCGCAAGACCGCTGGCGGCGCGTCCGCGGCCTGCGCCAAGGCCCCTGCCCCCGCGACTGTGGCCTTAGCCAGTTGCATTGCAAGTTCTGGCGGCAGTCCCTGGGCCTCGCCCGCAGCGGCCAGCGTTTCGATCAGGTGAAAGACATAGGCCGGGCCAGATCCAGAGACGCCGGTGACCGCGTCCATCTGGCCCTCAGCGCCCAGGCGCACCACGTCGCCCACCGCCCTTAAAAGCGTTTCGGCCAGATCCAAATGCTGCGCTGTGGCCGCGTCGTTGCCAATGAGCGCCGTAATGCCTTGGCCAATCGCGGCAGGTGTGTTGGGCATAGCGCGGATGATCGGCGTGGCGGGCCCCAACTGCGCCTCAAAGGCCGCAAGCGGCGTGCCCGCAGCCACCGAGATAAAGAGCGTCTGCCCCCCGCCTAATCCGGCCAGGCCGGGCAGTGCCGCGCTCATGATCTGCGGCTTGACCGCAACCAGCACGACCGCAGGCGCTGCTGGCAAGGGCGCGTTGATCTGCACGCCTTGCGCGCGCAGCCAGTCCGAGGGCGCGGGGTCTTGAACCCAAACTGCGCCCGGCGGGAGCCCATCGCGGAGCCACCCCGCGAGCATCGCGCTGCCCATCTTGCCGCAGCCCAAAAGGACCAGCCCAGATCGCTTTAAGTCTTCAAACGCCATCGCCACCTCCGCGCCCCATCGCCGATGCACCCTAGCCTGGAGTGACGCGAGTTGGAACCGCCTCACCAGACCTTGTCGTGGGCCGGTCAAACCCCTAAGTTGAGCGCTGGCGGGTTCTGCCCTTCAGGTGGTCGGGAGCATTCCGGTGGCCTTAAGCAATTCCGAGGGAGCTGGCTCTGTCCGGGTCGTGGCCTGGTTACCTGGCGCCCACCTGTATATACAGGTCCTCGGGAATGAGAAAACCGCACGGTTGCGGTGGTTCCCGTCACTTTCCTTTCTCGGGCCCGGCTCTAATTGCGTGAAGGCACTGATTGGAGTTCGTCGGATGAAATCCCTTGCATTAGGCACAACGCTCGCAGCAATTTTGACATCTTCGGCTGTCGCCGATGTAGAGGCCCGCTTTATCGAAAGTGCGCCCAAGGACCGATTTGTGTTCGACAACACAGGCGCATGCGCTCTGACAGATGTCACGATTGTGCTCGATCTGTCGCAAAGTGCGGCCGGATTGATCTTTGACACCACGGCGACCGGTGCCGGGGTCGAGGTGTTTCAGCCGTTCGAACTGGTGCGCGGTGCAGATCTTGTGCCCAGCGCGCCGGTGGTTGTGGATGGGCAGTCAAGCGTGACGCTGACCGTGCCGACCTTCCCCAAGGGTGCCCAGATCGCCTTTACAGTGGACGTTGACGACACACTGCCGGCCAGCGCATTGGGTCAGATCCGCGTATCTGGTTCAGAAATCAAAGGCGCAGTTCTCCGCGTCGGCAGCGCAGAAGGTCGCTTTGACAACACCGGCGCTACCGTGGTCGCAACCCCCGCCTGCCCGGCCTAGTCCCGAACCTTCGTAAGGTGCGGCATCGCCCGCACCGCCCCGAGCTAGAAAGCCTCAGGTCGTGCCTCGCGCGCCATATGGTCCAGCACCGCATTCACAAAACTCGCCTCTTTGCCTTCCGGGAAAAAGGCCCTTGCAACGTCGACGAATTGCGAAATGACCACCTTAGGGGGCGTTCCCGCATCCCGCAGCTCCGCCCCAGCCGCCCGGAAGAGCGCCCGCAAGGTCGGATCAATCCGTGCGATCGGCCATTTGGCCACCAATGCGCGGTCGGTCATCTGGTCAATCGGCGCTTGGTAGTTGACGGCGTCCTCCAAAAGGCGCGCAAAGAGATCAATATCCCCATCGATAAGTTCTTCGCCTTCATAGGTCGCACCAAAGCGGTGGTCGAGGAACTCGCGCTTCACCGCCTCCACCGTCTGGCCCGAGCTTTCCATCTGAAACAGCGCTTGCACCGCGTAAAGCCGTGCGGCCGTTTTCATTTTGCGCAATTGGTTGTTGGACACAGTCATGCAGTTGCAGGTCCTTCGCCTGTTCCGGCCATAAGGATGTCTTCGCTGGGCGCGCGAAACCCAATGCCAGACCTTTGACCCGACCATTTGCGCGCCAAGGCCACCAAATGCAACGCCGCCGCCGCCGCGCCGCCGCCCTTGTTTTGGCCCTCTGGATCGGCCCGGACCTCGGCCTGGGCCCGGTTTTCAACGGTCAAGATGCCATTGCCGATGCACAGTCCGGACAAGCCCATAAGCTGGATCGCGCGCGAGCTGTCATTGCAAACCGTGTCGTAATGCGTGGTCTCGCCCCGGATCACGCAGCCCAAAGCGACATAGCCGTCAAAGTTACTGCCCCGGTCAGATATGGCAATGGCGGTGGGGACCTCTAGCGCGCCGGGGACCTCGACCAGATCCCACGTGCCGCCGCAGGCTTCGATCTCGGCCTGCGCACCGGCGATCAAATTGTCGGCGATGTCCTTGTAGTAAGGCGCCACCACGATCAGGATCTTGACCGGCGCGTCGAACGTTGGGCGCGGCAAGACGTAATGCGTTTCAGATCCGGCCATTATTAGCTGTCCTTCATAATAGGGCGCGTGCCCGTGATCGTCAGGCCAAAGGCGTCGAGGCCCACATAGCGCGTCGCAGGACTGTCGGTGAGCAAGACAAGGTCCGTGACCCCCATCTTGGACAGCATCTGCGCCCCCAGCCCGATCTGCTTGACGGTCCGTGGCGTGTCGTCATCGTCTTCCTGCGCAAAGAGCGCTTTACGTGGCTGACGGAACAGACAGACGATCCCGCGCCCCTCTTCGGCGACCAAGCGCATCGCGTTCGCCAACTCGCCCGCCGGTTTCGGCCCCAGGCCCAGCACGTCAGAGGCCTCGTTCAGCGCATGGGTGCGCACCAGGACCGGGCCCCCTGTATCAATATCGCCTTTGACCAGCGCGACATGCTCCACCCCATGGGTGAAATCGGTGAAAATCCGCATCTCCCAGTCGCCGCCATGTTCGGACGTGACCTGATGGCGTGCGGTCTCGCGCACCAAATTGTCGTGGCGGCGGCGATAGGCGATGAGATCCGAGATCGTGCCGATCTTCAGATCATGCTTTTGCGCGAAATCCACAAGATCCGGCAGGCGCGCCATGGTGCCATCGTCCTTCATGATCTCGCAAATCACAGAAGACGGATAGTGCCCGGCAAGACGCGCCACGTCGCAGCCCGCCTCTGTGTGCCCCGCGCGCACGAGAACGCCGCCACTTTTGGCGCGTAGCGGGAAGACGTGCCCCGGCGTTGCCAGATCAGCGGCTCCCGCTTGTGGATTGATGGCCGTCGCGATGGTGAGAGCCCTATCAGCGGCGGAAATCCCGGTGGTCACACCTTCACGCGCTTCAATCGAAACAGTGAAGGCGGTCTCGTGCCGGGATGAGTTATGTGTGGCCATCATCGGCAGGCCCAGTGCATCAACACGGTCGGGCGGCAATGTCAGGCAGATCAGCCCGCGCCCATGCGTGGCCATAAAGTTCACAGCACTCGCATCCGCGAAATTGGCGGGGATCACCAAGTCGCCCTCATTCTCGCGATCTTCATGATCCACAAGAATAAACATCTGCCCCAGGCGCGCAGCCGCAATGATGTCGTCAATGGGCGAGATTGCGGCCTTTAAGGCCGTCTCGGTGGGTCCAGGTGTCTCAAAACTCATCGCACGGCGGCTCCTTCGCGCAGCGTTGGGCTGCACATAAGCCGCGGCTCGCCCGAGCACCAGACCTGTCGTGACGTTCCGCGTGGCTGATTTAAGACGCAGGAACGACCGTCATCCAGTCTTCGCCCATCGCGACGATGCAGCTTTGACCATTGGCATAACGCATCACAAGCGCCCAATCACCGCGCGCGTCTGTCCAAACTTCCATGACTTGGTCGGGGCTACGAACACCCAGTGCGCTGCGTGTTGCAATGAAGGTTTGCGAGAGGCGCTGCTCCATCCGGTCTCGAGGCTCGCACAGGATCTCAGCGATAGGAGATCCCGCAAATGCGGGCGATGCCAGGACAACGAAACTTAGCACAAAGCGAAACATGACGCTTTGTAACAGTTTTATGACAAATTCACAACGGCGCGCTTGTGCACAATGGCTTGAACAGCGCAAAGGCCTATTGCGTGGCCATAAACCCGCAGTTTATCGGCGCCAGATTTCCAGTTATTGGATCGACCTGCACATTAAACCGCGGCAAAAGCGTTGCATCGGATTGCAAATCCATAATGCCGTTGCAGTTGGCCTGTGCCACATATCCATTCATAAACTGAACCGCGACGCGCATTGTATAGGGATGGCGCCCGCGCGGCATTCGGTCGGTTCCCCCGGTGAAGGCTTCCGCGAATGTGTAGGCATAGCGTTTGTCATTCAAAGACATTTCAAACACGCTTTGCCACATGTTCACGAAGGTCATGTCGGGCCAATAGGGCACAAGATTGCCCCATCCATCCAGGGTCCAGGTTTGGATGGCGGGCTGATTGTTGAACTGAATGGCAACAACCAAGTCCTTGTCTTGTTCGGGGGCTTTCTGGTTTGGATAACAGTTGATGGTGATCGAGTTGTTCGACCCCGACAACTCGGCCAGATTGGTTCCACAAGGCCCGGTATTGGTTTGCTGCGTGCCGCCGGACATCTGCGCATTTGCCGTGAGAGCGGTTCCAGCAAGCGCAATTGAAACGGCAAGCGCTTTAATTGTTCGCATTGCAATTCACCGTGACGCTTGTGTTGCCCTGCACGCCAGCAATGTTCGTGCCACAGTCACCGGTGTTGCTTTGCGTTACACCCGTTTGCCCGCCTGCTTTCGCCTGCGACATCCAAGACACGATGACCGGAGAGAAGTCCTGGAATACGCGCAATTTGCAGTCGCGGATGGACTTGAGTTCACCCGCCAGGTTGTCGCTGGCCAAGCCGTTCACATAGTCCGTTGTGTTATAGGATGCGGCGGCCTCGACGCCCGCATCAGCGACGGACTTCAAAATCCCCTTGAGCCGCAATTCTGCCGCCGCATCAAAAGAGGCCGCCGTCAGCCGCCCTTGGTTTTTGCCGTCCTCGACACCACAGACCGCGACCGAAACGTCTTCTAAGACGTTGACCGGATTGATCGCCTGCTGCGCAACCGCTCCGGTCGCCAGCAAGACGGACAAAACCGCCAAAACTACATTACGCATAGAAAAACTCCCTAAATCGAAAATCGCCTTATGCGAGCATATCACAGAAATAGAGCCTGTCTAACGCAACGCGAATGACGTCAGGAGAAGGCGGACTTTAAGCCTTTGGATTGGCCAAAACGGATTGAAACTCCCGCCATTCGCCCTTGGACATGCCCGAGTTTTCCTGGGTCACCTCTTCACCGGCGAGCATTTTTCGTATGCAGTCCAAGGCCTTGCCCGAGAGCGTCGCGCCGCCCAGGCGGTAGTCTTCAAAGGCCGCATAGGCAAAGGGCACCCAATCGGCGACGAGTTTGCAGATTTCGTCGGCATAGACGCGGATCTCGTATTGGGCGTGCGCATCCGCGCGCAGGCGCAGGAAATGGAACAAGTTGTGCAAATCCACCTTCCAGTACCACTGGGTGTAGATGTTGGCGGGCAGGTTCATCCGCGCCAGTTCACGCGCCAGCCCCTGCTGCCCATCCTGCGAGATCATCGCCTCATAATGGTCATAGGCGCGCGCGCTATCGGATTTGAGGTACTCCAGAACCTGTGCGGCTTCGTCACCTTCCAGCGTCGCGCCGCGCCCTTGGTTGTTCACTTCGGACTGGGCCGCAAGATGTTCACTGGCCGGGATGTAAAACTCGCGATCCAGGATCGAATACCGTGCAGAGTACTCGTTCACATTGGCGGTCCGATGCCGAATCCACTGCCGCGCGACGAACACGGGAAGTTTCACGTGTAGTTTGATCTCGCACATCTCGAACGGTGTCGAGTGCCAATGGCGCATCAGATAGCGGATAAGACCTTCGTCATTTTGAACAGATTTGGTCCCTCGCCCATAGCTCACACGCGCCGCCTGACAGATCGCCGCGTCATCGCCCATGTAATCAATGACCCGGACAAAGCCGTGATCCAAGACGGGGTACGCCGTGTAGAGGTGCGCCTCCATTCCAGGGACGGTCGCGCGCAAGGTTTGCGTCGTTTGTAAGCGTAACGCGTCGATCTCTTCGCGCTGCTGCGAACTAAGCGGCATGGGAACTGTCCTTCTAAACGGGAATCTGTTGTGGAGGATACTATATATTGTGAAGCCCCATACGCAATTAACTATATACGCATGTTGCATCGCCGCCATGCGCTGTCGCTGACCCGAGCCAGGCACCGCGCGAGCCGTTGACTCTTTCCCGCAATGCTCGCACTCTGCACGGCAACCGCGATATGACCAAATAATAGGGGCCAGAGCAGATGGTTCGCGTATTCTTCGCCTTACTGGCCGGCTTGAGCTTGACAGCTTGTGGCGACGGCAACCCGTTCGATGGCGGCACGAACACGTCACAACAAACAAGCGAGATCTTTGGAAACTCAATCGATGGTTTCACAGACAGCCTGGTCATGAATGGGCTCACCTACAACGATCAGGGCACTGCCGACCCAAACGACGACACGCTCTTTGTGAACAACTTGCCCTTCGACAACTCCGACGCAAGCGGCGGCGGCTACACGCGGACACGCACACTTACAAACGGGTTTGCCGTTTATGAAAGCCCACAGGTTGGGGCACCGGGCGAAAACCTGTATTTCGCCGTGTTTCAGAGGTCTAACTTTTCACAAGTTGCCGCCGTCGGCACAGGCGACTTCATTGAAGCTGGATTTGGCGGCTTAACGGCGCAGCGACTGGGAGAGAGCGGTCTGCCAGCGCCGCGAGCGACCAGTTACACATTTACGGGTGACTACGCAGCCGTTCGGGTCACGCAGCTGAGTGGCGGGCGAGACGACATCGAATTCATCACCGGTGACGCGCGCCTGCGGGTCGATATTCTTGATTTTGACGACACGGGCGCTGTGGGCGGCGTGATCACCAATCGGCAACTCTTTGACAGTTTTGGAAACCCCTTGGGGTCTCTGGGCGATTTCGTCTCGCTGGCGACAACTGACGTAGACTTCGGTAATGCGTCGATCAACGAGGGCGACGCGTTCGGGCAAGAAGGGACTGTGCAGCTCGGTACGGGCCGGTGGTCAGGAATCTTTTCTGGACCGAATGGCGAAGAAATTGCCGGGATCGTCGTGGTCGACGGTGTTCTACCCTCCGGCGAACCGGTCGACAGCGTCCGTGAACTTGGGGCGTTCATCGTCGTCAACGGCGGTTAAGCCCCATGCGGTTTGTGAGCTGGCTTTTGCCGGGGGTCTGGCTGTGCATCACAGCTCCCATTCTCTTTGCACAAACCACAGAGATCGACATACCAACGGCCAAACGGCTAGGTGCCGCTTTGATCGCCGAAGGTCAAAACCAAGCGGCGTTCCAAATTTTGGTGACGCTTGCAGAGCGACAGCCCGACGACCCTGAAATTCTGATTCACTTGTCTCGCGCGCAGCGAAACTTAGGGTTTTTGACCGATGCTGCAACGACCGGTCGCCGCGCGTTTCGAAACGCAGCTTCGAAAGAGCAAAAGTTTGCTGCCGCACGGGTAACCGCGCAGGCTCTCGCCTCCGCGGGGGATCGCACCGCAGCGCAGATCTGGTTGCGACGCGCTGGGAACCACGCGCCTAACGCGCAGGCCGAGGCGGTCATTCGCAGTGAGTACCGATATGTTCGATCGCGCAATCCAGTGTCTTTTGCGTTCGATCTCTCCATCTCACCCACCGACAACATCAATGATGCGCCAACATCCACCCAATTGCGGCTTGGCCCATTGATCATCATTGATCCGACTGTTCAGCCAATCTCTGGCGTCGAATATGCGACGTCGGTCTACGGGACCTACCGATTTCCCGCCAGCGCCACGGCACAAAATCAGGTTACATTGGGCTGGGTGCGGCGGCGTGTGACGCTGGGGGATGACGCGGCAACAATCAATCCGTCGCTCGACGCGTCAGATTTTGATCATGATCGCATCCTGCTCGGCTGGTCCGGTAAGTTCCGCGCCGATGGCAAGCAGAACGTGTTTGACGCGGACACCTGGGTTTTTGCGGACGAATATGCCGGAGAGCATATCCAAAATGGGATTGCCATCTCGGGCGGGCACACATGGTACTTGGACGCCAAGCGCGCCTTTCGCGCGGGGATCCTTTATGAAAATCTCGACCGGTTGGACGTGCCTGTGCGCAGCTCGCAAACCTGGCGGCTCAGCGGCGATTGGACATGGATCACAAAGGGCGGCAACCGGTTCGGGCTCGGCCTGACTGTCGCCGATACGCAAAGCGACTCTGCCAATATTGCGAACGCCGCTCAGTCCATTGAAGTGCGGTACGATTTTGCGAAGCCTTGGATGTCGGCCAATTGGGCATTGAGTGCGGAATACGAATACACATTGTTCGACAGCCAAGTCGATGTTTTACTCGATAGGCGTCGAGACGAGGCTTGGACGCTGCGGGCGGAAGCCGCGTTCGGTGATCTGAAACTCTATGGGTTCGCACCGGTTGTCGATCTGACCTATGAGCGGACCCATTCCAACATCGAGACATTTGACATTCGTGCGACCGAGGTCGGGTTTTCCCTACGCTCCACGTATTGAGGCCTTTGCCTGGCAGGCTTGCGTGCTAATGTTCATGCCACACAGCACGGGAGAGCAAAATGGGCCTGAAGTATTTGCACACAATGGTGCGCGTCAAAGATTTGGACGCGTCTATGGCGTTCTACGAACTGCTTGGGTTGAAAGAAACGCGGCGCTCAGAGAGCGAAGGAGGGCGCTTCACGCTGGTCTTTATGGCGCCTCCCGGCCAGGAAGAATGCCCGGTCGAGTTGACGTATAACTGGGATGGAGACGATGCGTTGCCGTCCGATAGTCGCCACTTCGGGCATTTGGCCTATTCGGTCCCGAACATCTACGAGACCTGCCAGCACCTGATGGACAATGGCATTGTGATCAACCGCCCTCCGCGTGATGGACGCATGGCGTTTGTGCGCAGTCCTGACAATGTTTCTGTTGAGCTACTGCAGGACGGGGGGGCGCTGGAACCGGCGGAACCTTGGACCAGCATGGAGAATATCGGCCATTGGTGATCCGCGCGGCAGCCCTGGCCGTGACACTTTTTGCGGCAGTTCCGGCATGGGCCGTCGAATGTCGCCTTGCACTTGTCCTCGCGTTGGATGTGTCCTCTTCCGTCGATGCGGCGGAAGATAGGCTCCAACGGCAAGGCCTTGCAGCGGCGCTTTTGGCACCGGAAGTGCGACAGGCTTTTTTCGCGTCGGATCTGCCGGTCGCTCTGACCGTGTTCGAGTGGTCAGGGCGATATAATCAGGAGGTGCTGCTGGATTGGGTGATGATCCGGCACCCGTCTGCGTTGGGGTTTGCCGCAGAGCAGATCGCCTCCTCCGAACGTAGCCACAATGATTTTCCTACGGCGATGGGCTACGCGCTGGCCTTTGCATCAGGTCTGTTGCAGCGGGGGCCGACGTGCCTGACCCAGACCATCGACCTTGCAGGCGACGGCAGCAACAACGAAGGTTTCCTTCCGGAAGCTGCCTATGAAGAGTTCCCATTTGATGGGGTCACAGTGAACGGGCTGGTCGTGAACGCCGCCGAGTTTGAAAGCGAAACACAGCTTATCGACTTCTTCTTGCGTGACGTGATCCGTGGACCCGGCGCGTTCATCGAAATTGCTCAGGGTTTCAGCGACTATGAGGCTGCGATGCGCCGCAAGTTAGAGAGAGAAGTGCGCCCGCCCTCGATCGGATCCGCCCCCATTCTGAGCGATCATGCGCCCAGCTAGCGCCGCTGTTCTGACGATAAGTCTCCTGTGTGGTGCCACAGCGGCGGCGACGCAGACATGCAGGCAAGCCTTGGCTTTAGGGCTTGATGTCTCAGGCTCCGTTGACGCGCACGAGTACCGATTGCAACTGGATGGGCTAGCGACCGCTTTGGGCAGTCCGGCGGTGCGCGCAGCACTGTTTTCGACACCTGACGCTGTGGTGGACATCTTGGTTTATGAGTGGAGTGGCCCCGGAGATCAGCATTTGCTCCTTGATTGGACAAGCCTCGCACTATCAGAGGACATCGCCGCCGTCCAAGCGACACTTGGGCAGACCACACGCCGCAGTGCTGCGCCCGGGACAGCGCTTGGAAACGCGATGGAGATTGGACTTGCGTATCTCGAGCAACGAAAGGGCTGCTGGCGGCGTACCTTGGACATATCCGGTGACGGCAAGGCCAACTTGGGTCCCGAGCCCCGTCAAGTGCGCCGCCAATTCGAGGCAGAAAACGTGACGCTGAATGCCCTGGTGATCGGCGCAGATGCGCCTCGGCAGGGTGACCTGCGCGCCGCCGACATAGCCGAACTCACAGCTTATTTTCAAACACAGGTCATCAGCGGCACGGACGCATTTGTGCAGACTGCTGTTGGCTTTGGCGAGTATGCCCAAGCGATGGAACGAAAACTGGTCAGAGAGCTTGCGACACTCGTCGTTTCGCAGGCTGATTAGCGCACCCCGCGCCGGGTCAGTTGCACAGCGCGACGCCGGTTTCGATCCAGGCCAGTTGTTTGCTGGGCGTTGTATCCAAATAGAGCCCAATCTCTAAAGCGCGCGGCGTACCAGCGGGATCAATAAAGAACCAAAAGTAGTGATCCTGACCGTCATGAACGAAGCTGTGGCCCAGCCCCTGATTGGGACTGGACAGGATGTCTTGGCACTGCAATTCGGTCAAGGCATCCGTCTCGATCAGGATGACATCACCCTGAATGCAAATAGCACCTGCAGTCCCAAAGCGTAGGTTGGAACCAAGACCTTCTAAGTCAAATTCCCGCCGGGCGCTCCCGTCAAATGGGATCTTCGTCGCAAGCCCCGCGCACGTCCGCTCCAAGCACTGGCCCGCAACACATTGACCTTCATCGCTTTCGGGCTGCGATGTGGCTTCCTCAGACGTGATCCGGGGTGTCAGACCAACAAGCGTCGGTGCAGGATTGAGGATGTAGTCCCCATCAATCTGATCGTCATAGGCCGGAAACTGGGCGTGCCCGACAGTTGCTGCGAGCGCTTTCACGCGGCTGCGTACTTTGCTGGCGAGGTCGCGGGTAGTTAGGTTTTCCTCCGTCAACAACGGCAACAGCTCTCGGGTGAAGACAGAATTTGGATTTGGATCTGTTTCTGTCAGACGGTCCAATGCCAACTGTCCCGTGCCTGCAGAGAAGAGCACAAATGATCCCTCTGGCGCAGACATCGCCGCTAAACCGCGTGCGCCGCCAATCGCCCGGTTGCCATCCACTTCAAACGGGTTGTTGCGGCATGCATCGAGGATCAACATCGTAATCCGCGCACCTTGGCCTCGAAAAATGGCCATGATGCGTTCAACCGAGATACTTTCACCGACAATAAAGGGCTCGTCGCCAGCCTTGGCCGCCGGAACATCGGCTGGAAGCAGATAGTTGCGCCCCGCCACCTGAATGCCGTGGCCCGCGAAAAAGAAGACAACCTCGTCGCCGGGCCGGATATTCGCAGCAAACCGCGACACCTCTCGGTTGAAGGTGCGGCGATCCGGATCGATCACCGTGTTCACAGCGAACCCAAGCTGAGCGAGAGTGCCAGACACGGCGTTCGCGTCATTGTTCGCTTTTTCAAGCGATACAACGTTCTGGTAGCTGTCGATCCCGACGACAAAGGCCAACTTATTCACGGCCAATGCTGTCGATGCCCATGCGACAGCGACAAGGCTAAGGCCTAGGACAAAAACCTGTTTCAAAATCCAGTTCATGTTCCAGCACTTCCCGATCGCGCTCTGTTTGACTGAGCGTGTCCTTTTGCCTGATTACCCTTTGCGGCCAGCCTTTAAGATCCGTTCTATCAAGTCCAAGGTTGCGTCTGGATCTGCACGGTACGCATCTTGCAACAGTCCAAGTTCATCAAAACCGGAAACGCTCCGGGTGTTGCAAGACTTTCGCTTTTTCCGATCAATCTCGGCAATGTCCTGCACCTCCTCGAGAAAGAGACAAGCAAGGGCCGTGTTTTCAAGACCAAAGGGCTTTGCCGTCTGGGCCTCAGCAGTATGTCCAAGCACAACGCTTGCGACCGCAGCGAACACGATGCGTTTCACGACGGGCCCTCCTTTGCAGCAAAATTTACTTCGTTGAGATACGACGCCATCGCATCTTCGATGACCCCGTCGGTTTTGATTAGCTTTCTGTTTGATCCGGTCAAAGGGTCTGAATCTTCTTCAAAAAGCAGCCCCGCCCGCACAAGAAGGTCGATGGCCTTGATCGCGCTGTCGCGGCTCATGTGATCGAACAAGAGTGCAGCTAATTCGGTTTTTGCAAACACGGCGCGCCCCTGCTCCTTCACAGTTTTGATGCAAATGTATTGCTGCGCGTCCTTGAAAGCCGATTTCTCAAGCTCTTTGCGCGTTCTGATCTGAAAGTCTTCACGTTCGATCAGGGAACGCACCTTGCGGTTATGCCCCTCGATAAGGGCCTCGACCGCCTCGGGCGTCGAGCAATCCAGCGCTTTGAGCAAAAAGAAAAAGCGCGCAACGTGGATGACGTTTTCATGGTTCAACTCGCGCTGGATCGTTTCCACATCCGATTTGATGCGGCAGCGGTCTGCAGCCAGCGCGCGCAAACGTTCTAGGAACCGCGCCTCGGCACGCAGCAAAATCTGCATGGTGCCGACCAGCTCTGCCGCAGGTGGCACGTTCATATGTTCTGTTTGGCTGACCAAAGTCGACCTTTTCGAATGTACCAGCGCCAGATTTGACGTTTGCGTTCCCAGGCAAGTTAACGGGGCGGCATTGTGTATGGCAAGCGTTGGTCGGAACTTCTCTGACATGTGATGTCTTGTCCTTTTCGGCAGTTATTCCCCCCAGCCTTAGGCAAGCCGCGCCGAATATGCTGACCTGATCTGATATTCAGATTGCCCCACCTGCGCGGCAGACCATTCCAAACTTCGATCACCATTCGCGGCACCTTGTTTGCATCACGAGCCACCAACGACCGGCGGCTTTGACGCAACAACGGGAGCACGACGACATGACTGACCAGACCCAAACACCCCAGCACATCCAGCCAGAGTTCGGCGTTCTTGGCGAACTCGTTGCCTTGATGGCGCAATGCGAACTTTACAAGCACACAAGCCTTGATGACTTCAGCCAGTTGGTTCTGCCAGCGCTGGTCTCGGGTCAGATGCGCGTCTGGCGCCGTGACGGGTTGCCCGTGGCCTTCGCCACATGGGCTTACCTGGACGAGGCCCACGAGACGGATGTTCTGCACAACGACGCTCGCTTGGCGGTTGACGCCTGGACCTGCGGTGACCGCCCGGTGGTCATGGATGTGGTCGCGCCCTTCGGGGACGGCTTTGCCATCGCCCGCGATCTGACACGCACCGTATTCGACGGCATCGCCTTTAAGGCCGCGCGCCGCGACGCGGATGGAAGCCTGCGCAAAGTCGTCCAGTACCCTGGCCGCAACGCAGATGGCGAATGGACCCGCGCACGGGCCTACGCCGCTTAATCTCTCTTCCCCCAACCCAATCAACATAAGGAATTTGACCAATGGGTAGCGCTACGAAAATCTTCAAGGCACCTTCGCCACACCAGACTTACAAACTTTGGGGCATTAGCACCTACAAGGACGCGGGCTCTGGCAACGACAAAATGTACGGCTATGCCGCCAAGAACCACCTGAAGGGTGGATCAGGCAACGACCTCGTCTACGGCTATGGCGGTTGGAACAAGCTTGAGGGCGGATCCGGCAGCGACACGGTCAAAGGCTATGGCGGCTCGAACTACCTTTACGGTGGGTCCGGAAATGACAAGGTCTATGGCCACGGCATTTTCAACCACATGGATGGTGGATCGGGGAACGACTACCTCTATGGCTATGGCGCCACAAACAAAATGTATGGCGGCACCGGCCACGACTACCTGAACGGCAAAGGTGCCTACAACTACCTTAGCGGCGGCGACAACAATGACCGCCTTTATGGGTACGGCGCCAAGAACGACATGCATGGCGGCAACCACGACGACAAGCTGTATGGCTATGGCGCGGTCAACAACATGTATGGCGGCGCGCATAACGACAAACTCTATGGCTATGGCGCTTATAACAAAATGGACGGCGGCAGCGGCAATGACGCGCTCTATGGCTACGGTGCCAAGAACGACATGTTCGGCGGGTCGGGCAATGACCACATGGAAGGCCGTGGCGCCAACAACAAGATGTATGGCGGCTCTGGCAATGACGTGATGAAAGGCTACGGCGCTTACAATGACATGCGCGGCGAAAGCGGTGACGACACGATCGAAGCCATTGGCCTTGTCAACAACGTCTCGGGCGGCGGCGGCAACGACACAATTACCGGGATCGGCGGCGTCAACGTCCTCAAAGGCGATGAGGGCAACGACACCATGAAAGCCGTGGGTGGCGTCAACACTGTCTTTGGCGGATCGGGCGACGACACCATGATCAGCGCAGGCGGCGTCAACGTGATGTTTGGCGGCACAGGCAACGACAAAATGGTCGCGGCAGCCGTGGTCGCCACAACGCAAAGCGGCGAAGACGGCGACGACACGATGGTCGCGATCTCCAACGCGAATGCGCAGTGGGGCGGCAACGGCAACGACACGATGGTTGGCGTCGGCAACCTGAACCTCCAATTCGGCGACGCAGGTGATGACACCATGATCGCCGCAGGCCACACCAATGTGCAAGTTGGCGGCACAGGCGAAGACAAGATGTTCGCCCTGGGCAGCCTCAACGTGCAAGTGGGCGGCGATGGCGATGACCTTGCGGTCGGTGTCGGCTCCACCAACGTGCAATACGGCGGCAATGATGACGACATCCTGCTGGCAGGCGGCGTAGCCAACATCCAAATCGGCGGCACAGGCGATGACTGGCTGATCGGTGCGGGGCGCGGCAACCTGCAGTTCGGTGGCGAGATCTGGTCGACACTTCCCAAAGACGTGGACCTGGGCGCCTTCGACCTGGACGCAGCAGCCGACAAGCTGGCCGAATATGCTGGCAGCGAAGGCACGGACGGCTTCAACGTGATGCTTGCGGGAGGCGAAGCAAACATCCAAATCGGCGGGTCAGAGACCGACATCGCCGTGGGTGCTGGCAAAGGCAACATCCAAGTGGGCGGCGCTGGCGCGGACTTGCTGCTTGGCGGTGGCACAGCCACAGCCCAGTTCGGCGGCGAAGGCACAGACCTGATGGTCGGCCTGGGCCGGGTCAACGTCCAGCATGGCGGCGACGACACTGACGTGATGATCGCCCTAGAGCGCGGTGAAAGCGCAGGCGTTCAGCTGCAAATGGGCGGCGACGGCTCCGACTTTATGGTCAGCCGCGGCGGCGACGGCGAAGCGGACCCCTTCGGCGTCCTTTCGGATCACCTGAAGGAGAAAATCCAGGAAAAGTGGGACGACCTGAACAAAGACAAGGAAGAAGACACAACGGACACAACCAAAACCGCAGACACTGAGACAGAGACCAAAACCGAGGAAGACAAAGAAGCCAAGAAACAGTCACTGAAAGACAAACTTCTGGACAACGCCCCGTCGTTGAACCTGCAGTTTGGTGGCGAAGGCCAGGATGTGTTCTCGACCGGTGGCGATCTGGGCTTCCAAATGGGCGGTGCCGATAACGACATCTTCCTGGGCGGCGGGTCTTACAACTTCTCCCTCGGTGGCACGGGCGACGACCTGATGCTGATGACGGGCGACGATGTGAACTTCAACTTCGGTCAAGATGGCACCGACTGGCTGATGGACATGGGCACCTTTGCTGACCTCTTCTGGTCGGCTGTTGTCCCAGATCTGTCCTTCGGCGAAGAGGCACCTGCCAATCCGCTGGAAAACGCAGGCAGCAACGTATTGACTGATGTCGGCGACAAGATCGACAGTCTGAAGGCAACGCTGGACGAGCTGAACCCGCTCAACACACTGAAGGACGCGGTGGGTGACCTGATCGACGAGGCCAAGGACGCGGTGGACGACATCGCAACCACGGTCACATCGGTTCTCGACTATGCTGCAACGCAGTTCTTCGGCGGCAACGGCAACGACTTTCTGTCAGCGGGCGAAGCAGGCGGTGACGTGATCGGTGGCCAAGGCGACGACACGTACCTTTTCACCTTCGGCTCGACCGGCGAGATGGACGTGGACGAGGCTGGCCTGGATGCCGCTCGCGAATTGGGTGATTTCCTGGATTTCGCCAGCGATAAGCTGGACGCGATCTCGGGCGGTGGCGGCGGCGAGAACGACGTTCTTGAACTGCGCGAAGCGGGCGCGATTGACGGCAGTGACCTGCGGTTCTTCGTCGAAGCGGGCAAAGACTTGGTGATCGAAGGCGACGGCGGCGAAGTGCGGATCAAGAACATGCACGACGCGGACACGCAGATCGAAACCCTGCGCATCGTTGGCGAAGACGGCGTGCAAGAGATCGACCTGGCCGCAGCCTTCAACGACGGGCTCTTCACCGCAACATGGGCAGACCGCGCAGGCCAGACGGGCATCGAACAAGTGGACGAATTTGAGTTCAATAACGATGACCCAGATGCCGGCCTTGTCGACTTCTCTGGCTACTTCGGGGCGACTGCCGCCGAAAGCGCCACAGATCTTGCCTTTGCCGCAGCCTTTGACGGCTGGATGGCGGGTGTCGTCGATGCAGGCAGCAGCCTGCCAATCGTCGGCGGTATCGTCGAAGGCGCAGGCAACGTGGTCGAGACGGTCCTCGGCTTCGAAGCCCCTGTCACCCCCGATGTTTTGGAATTTGTCTAACGCTCCCTCCCGACAATTCTGAAACATTCCCCCCCATCGCACTTCGGTGCGGTGGGGTTTTTTATGATTTCAGGAGGCAATTTTGCGGATTTGCGCAGTCGCGCACGCCGATTTCGAAACAATTCTTCAAGTGCCTGTTAGGTCACGGCGCTGTGACAGACGGACCCTAAAATTAGACGTACATCTCGACCGCATATGCCCTCCCCCGGCGCGGCCAAACTGCGCCCCTGATGCCAGAAGGATCGTTTGATGCCTATGAAACTTGCCCCTGCCCTTGCTGCGATGTTCATTCTAACCCCTGCGCTTGCCGTTGCGGGCAGTTGCCCGTCCGAGAGTGTTTTGGACACCCCGCGCGAGATCGAGCGCCCCAAAGCCAAGGGCGTAAAGCTTGAAGTGCTGGAGAATCTCTCCATCGCGGAATGGCGCGATATTGGGAACTATAACATCCGCATGCGCCTTTTTGAGATTGCGCCCGGCGGCGTCGTGGCGCGCCATTCGCACGCAGACCGCCCGGCGATGATCTATTTCATCAGCGGCGAGATTTTTGAGCACAGCACGATGTGTGCCGTCCCAATTTTGCACAAGGCCGGCGAAAGCACCGCCGAGATCGGCAATGTCACCCACTGGTGGAGCAACGAAGGTGACACGCCTGTGGTTTTGGTGTCCGCTGATATCGTTGCGGGCAAATAGAGACTGCACAGACGACCGCCTGATGTGGCGTCACCCCGGCAGGCCCATAGCCGGATTTCAAAGAGTGGAGATCAAAAGATGAACGCACCCACACGCGGACCCGGTCGGCGCAACGCCAATCACAAAGGCATCAACATTGCCCTGCAAGGCGGTGGCGCGCATGGCGCGTTCACCTGGGGGGTGCTGGACAAGCTCTTTGAGGATGACAGGCTGTGGATTGATGCCATCTCGGGCACGTCGGCGGGCGCGATGAACACTGTCGTCGCGGCCCACGGCATGCACGAAAACGGGGCCATCGGCGCGCGCGAAAAGCTGCGCGAGTTCTGGACAGAGGTCAGCCGGGCTGCCCAGTTCAGCCCGATGCAGCGCTCGCCCTGGGCCAAGGCCACGGGCTCTTGGTCGCTGGAAAGCTCGCCCGGCTATCACTGGATGAATTTTGCCCAGCGTGTCGCGTCGCCCTATGATCTGAACCCGTTTCAATTCAATCCCTTGCGCGACGTGCTGGACCGGGTTGTTGATTTCGACCGCGTGCAGCGTTGCACGGATATGGGCGTTTTCATCTCTGCGACCAATGTCGAGACGGGCCGTGTTAAGGTCTTCGAACGGCAAGAAATCACGCTCGACAGCGCGATGGCCTCGGGCTGCTTGCCGTTCCTATTTCAAGCCGTCGAGATCGACGGCGTCCCCTATTGGGATGGCGGCTATATGGGCAATCCGCCCCTGTCGCCGTTCTTTCACAACTCGCCGTCTGATGACATTTTAATCATTCAGATCAATCCGGTGGCCCGCCCCGGCACACCAAAGACCGCAGCCGATATCCAAAACCGCGTGAACGAGATCACATTTAACAGCGCGATGCTGCACGAGCTGCGATCAATCGATTTTGTGCGGCGGCTGCTTGATGCGGGTCAATTGGACGAGGACAAATACCGCCGCATGAACATCCATGTGTTGGAGCTGTGTCCGCAGGTGGCCAAGCTGGATGCGTCCTCAAAGCTCAACGCCGAGCGTGCGTTTTTTGAGTTTTTGTTCGAAACCGGTCGCAAAATTGCGGCGGAGTGGATGGAAAAGAACTTTGAACACCTGGGGCAACGATCCACGGTGAACTTGGACGGCATGTTCGACAGCGTTGCCATTCTGCCGGAGGCTTAAACCATGATGTATCTGGTATCGGGCGCGCTGCGTGGGGAGCGGCCCCGCGATATCGTGCGCCGGTCGACCATCGTCGCGTTGATCAGCTTTTTGACGCTCATCGACCTCTTTGGCAGTCAGGCCCTTTTGCCGCAACTTGTGACGGCGTTTGGCGCGGACCCCCAGATCATGGGGATCGCAGTCAACGCCTCCACCTTTGGAATGGCGCTGTCGGGCCTTGTGGTTGCGTGGTTCGCGGACCGCATCGACCGAAAGCGCGGGATTTGGATCAGCCTTGCGCTTTTGAGCGTGCCGACGTTCTGCCTGGGCATCGTCGACAGCGTCGCGGCCTTTATGGCGCTGCGTGTGTTGCAAGGCGTGTTCATGGCCGCGGCGTTCACGCTGACGCTCACGTATCTATCGGAACAGTGCGACGTCACGGCAGCCGGCGGCGCAATGGCGGCCTATATCGCGGGCAACGTGGCCTCAAACCTCTTTGGCCGCTTGCTGGCGGTGTCAGCGGCAGATCTTCTTGGGCTCGCCGAATCCTTTTGGGTTTTCGCGGCTTTGAACCTTCTAGGTGCGGCCATCGCCTTTGTGCTGGTCGGTCCGCAGGACGAGACACCGCCCTCACCAGGCCGTCCCCCTTTGGAAGCATGGAAGCAGCACCTGTCGCATCCGGCGCTGCGGGTCGCCTTCCTCATGGGCTTTGGGATCCTCTTCGTGTTTGTGGGCGTCTTCACGTATGTCAACTTACACCTGACGGACACACTGGGCCTTGATCCAGCACAGCTCGGGCTCGTTTATTTCGTGTTTCTTCCTGCGATGGTCACGACCCTTTATGCAGCCACGGCAGTCAACCGGTTTGGGCCCAAGACGGTCTTGCGTGGATCGACTGTTGTTGTCCTGATCGGCTTGGGCTTGACCCTGGTGCCGCAGTTGATCTTCGTTTTGGCGGGTCTCACGCTCATCGGGGCAGGCACGTTCTTTATGCAAGCGGCGGCGACGGGCTTTGTTGGGCGCACAGCGCTGACCGACCGCGCCGCAGCTAATGGGCTGTACCTGACAAGCTATTACGTTGGCGGCTTATCAGGGGCAATTTTGCTGGGGCAACTCAACGCGCAAGGCGGATGGACCTTTGTGGCGGTGGCCGTAACGGTTGTTGTGTTCGGAATTTTGATGTTGACCGGATATTTGTCCAAACCTGGGCCTGTGGTTCTACCACGCAGCCAGACGGCCACTCAACAGGAGAGAACCGGCGCATGAACACGCGCCTGCGCGGTGTGCCTCCGCACGACAGCCAGGCAGCGCAGGCGCAGTCATCGTCAAATGGCAGGCGTTTCGACCGTTACATCCTGATCCACAGCAACAATGGCCAAGATCTCCGCCCCGCTGGTGAATTCATAAACGTTCAACGTCCGCCCATCGGTATCCTGCACGGTGCCATTTTGCGCGACTGTGCCATCAGCAAAGCGGACAACATCGCCGGTCTCGCCCAAGATCGACATGCTGTCTGAGGCCGCATTACCGAACGCCGCCTCTAACAGCGCATCTGCTGTACTTGAGAAATCTATGACGTTCTGTAACGACAAGGTTGCTGTATCTGCGCCGTTATTTTCAAAGCTGAGCACTTCGATGTCCTGGTAGCTGTCGCCCACGTTGATGGCCGAGAAATCGAAGCTGCCAGACTGGGTCTGCAAAAGCGTGTCACGCCCTTGATCGCCTTCCGTGAAGCCATCGTTGAAATCCGCACGACGCAAAAGGTCGTCACCACCGCGCCCTTCAATGCGGTGCCCCACGCCGTTGCCTGCGGTGATGTCATCGTCGAAGTCTGAACCGCGCACGCGTTCGAAATTGCTGAATGAGTGGCTGAACGCCTGGCCATCGGAGGTGCCCGTGGCCGTCCCCGTCTGCATGTTCACCGTGACGCCTTCGGTGATTTCGCTGCGGTTGTAGCGCAGCGTGTCAAACCCGTCGCGGCCGTCTGCCGTGTCGGTCCCCGCGCCCAAGATAACCTGGTTGTTGCCGTTGCTGCCGATGAAGCTGTCGTCACCGTCGCCCAGCCAGACGTTGACGTCGGTTTGGTCCAAACTGCCGGTCACGTTCAGCGTCAAGCTGTCGCCTGACGTCTCGGTGACAGTCGCGGCTCCACCGATGTCAAGGGCGCTAAAATCAGCTACAGTATTCTCTGAGCCGTTCATTTTCAGACGGACAGAGCCCTGGGTCGCTGCGTAATTGACGACATCTTGGCCTTCCTGGAACTCATGCCCAAATTCGGTGTAGGTCTCGTCGGTGGAGTGGCCGGTGATGTTGTGAATGTCGTTGCCGCTTGTGCCAAGGATGAAGAAAAAGCCTTTGGCCGCCTGGAACGCGCCAACGATATCGTCAATCCCTGCAGCCCCCTTGTCGACCGTGTTTTCAACCTGGTTGAAATCGATGTTGGACGTGACCGAAATCGCCGAAGATCCGCCATAGTCGATCCCGTACCAGCCTTGTGGCGAGGCATAGCGGAAGTCGATCTCATCATCGCCGTCTGACCCGCCCACAATATCGCCCTGGCCGGTATTCGACAGCACGTTGATGTAATCGTCGTTCGCGGTGCCTCCAAGGAAGTCATCTGCCTCAGTACCGATTTGAATGCTGGTTGGGCTTGCAGACGCATCGGCAAGAATTGTGGTGGCGTCGGCCACGGTCAGCCCTGCGAAGTCGATGCCGAAGAAGTTGCCCTGCCCATCATTGAACTCGATGCGCACTTGCTGGCCAAAGTCGCCACTTGTGTCGAAGATCGCGGCCGAGTTGATGAATGTCTGGGCGTCGCCATCAAAGAACACCTCATCATTGGCGAAGTCGAACCCATCCACAAAGGCATTCCCCGACGAGAAAACGATTGAGTTGCTCCCATCTTGCACGTTGAAGACGTCGTTGCCGCCATTCCCGATCAGCGCGTTGTTTCCACCGTCGCCATCCAGATTGTCATCGCCAAGCCCACCCAGTAGGAAGTCGTTGCCATTGCGGCCATCCAACTCACTGCCCGCATCACTCGCGATCAGAAGGTCATCATTGTTGGAGCCGCGCAGGTACTCCATGTTGATGAATGTGTGATTGAAGTCCTGACCGTCCCAGATCCCGGTCGCCGTTCCGGAGGCCAAACTTGCGACCACACCGTCGTTCACGCCACCCCGGTCATAGCGCACCCCGTCAAAGCCATCGCCACCATCCGCAAAATCGGTGCCCGCACCCAGGATGAAT
>CAWUIP010000044.1:0-23443 GCA_963922415.1 uncultured Aliishimia sp.
GAGCTTTTTCGAGCGCGCTGACCATCGCCCCAGATCCTAAAAATCGGTTAAACGCGGCGCGCGGTCCTTTGTGGTCGTGCGCGGGAGGGGGCAAAAACAAAGGGCGCGATCCGAAGATCACGCCCTTGCCACTAATACCGGGGAGAACTGTTTATTCCCAAAACTTGGTCTGCCATTCGAGGTCGGGCAGTTCTGCCACGACTTCAAAGGTTTGCGTGTGTTCGAATGTGCGCCCGTGCCGGTCGGTTGTCTGCACGGTCAGCGTGTGCGTGCCCTCGGGCAGTTCTGCAGGCAGATCGACGCGCCACAGATGGTGGCTGTTATCGGTCAGCATCCACCCTTGGAATGGATTGGCGACGCCTTGCCATTCAAAGCCTTGCCATGTGGTATAGCCTGCCGTCGCATCGCCGCCATCAACAGACCGCGCCCCGATCGAGCCTTGGGTCGATTGCTTGGCCATCGCCAGCGGGTCGGCAAAATCGACGCCACGGTTTTTGGCTTCGCCCGTCCCAGTTTGGGTCCGTGTGGCAGCCATCGGTGTGCCGTCGTTGATTGTGACGGTTACGTCTGACTTCGCAGACCCGTTCCAGACATTGACCGCAACCCAAGTGCCGCCCTTCAGATCGTTCAATGTGATCATGCCCGTATCGCCTAAGTCGCGCCGGACGACGGGCGGGATCTGATCAAAGCTGGACCCATAGAGTTTACGGTAGTCGATCAGACGCTGAGCCCAACTGCGAAACCGCGGCGTCGACATGGACGCGTGCAACTGCTTGTCGGCGTCTTCGGTGAAGGTCAGATACGTATCGACATATTCATTGCCAATGAAATCAATCTTGTAGTACCCGCGTGGGCTGCCGAGCCGCTGCGTTGCATGCGGCACGCCCTGGTCATTCAAGTCTCCAGCCCACCAGGAGCCCGAAAGACCGCCCACGACAATTTGGTGGAACGGGGCCGGGCCGACGCCCGTGTTCTCTTCCCAGCCTTCGAAATGTTCGCCCTCTTCGATGTTCTCGGTTGTGTGCGTGTGCCCTGCAAGACCCAAGACCTTGCGATCGCCCAGGACCGCAACCAGCTCCGCCAAGTTGTCGGTTTGGTGCTTGGCCGCCGTATTATCGGTGAAGGTTTGGAACGGGATATGTGCCGTTATGACTATCAACTTGTCGTCGGGCACGAGGGCCAGATCGTTGGCCAACCACTCCAACTGACGGCCCGTGATCACGCCGTTATAGGTATGACGCCCGTCGGTGGAGCAGAAGGCATGCGGGTCCACCCCATTGCAGGGGTAGCGCACGTTATCGAGCCCAACAAAATGCACATTGCCAATATCGAAGGAGTAGTATTCAGGCCCCCATTCGCGGCGGAACGTGTCAAAGCTGTCCTGATCGTCCTCGGCGTCGAAGTCCACATCGTGGTTGCCGCCCACATAGTATTGCGGCGTCTTCCCGACGGCGATGATGTTCTTGAACCGGGGATAAAGCGATAGGTCGTCCCCCATCACGTCACCGGCAAAGATCAGGCATTCGGTCGCGCTCAGATCCGCTGTGGCCAACAAATTGCCTGCCGTTTCACGGACATAGGACACTTCGCGGTTGGTGTAGGTCTGCGCGTCGCCAAAGACCTTGCAATTGAACGCGCCGCCCACGCCGTCCTCGATCATTGGAAAGTTCACCGCCTCCGGCAGCGGCCCCGTGGCCGGGATACCGCCAAAACGCAGATCGGGTGAGCCCGCTTCTTTGTGGACATAGGCAAACTGCGGCACCATGTCGGCGCTCAGCGGTGTCGTAAAGCCAGCAGGCTTGGTCACCATAAGGTTCATGTCGCTATATGCCGGGAGCTCATAGGTACCATCTGCAGCGGTCAACACGGCCTCACGTCCGTTTGAGACGATCACGCCTTCCAGCCCGGTTTCGCCCGCATCCAGCTTTGAATTGCGATTGGTGTCCAAAAAGACGGTACCGCGCGCAACATCAGCGCCATCTCCGGCACCTCGTACCGTTTCCACGGACCCAATATAGGTGGCGTCTTTGGCCCAAGCACCTGACGCGAGCAGAGCGGCAGTCGTTGCTAAAAGAATATGTCTCATGATGTCCCTCACTGCAGAAGTGTGCATGAAAGGTGACGCGACTTCATGACCACGGTTCAAAGCACGCGTGAACTTTTCGCAACGCGACTGTGACAGGCGGAAGAGCGCTTATCGTTTGAACATTTGGCTGGATTGGGTCGTTTTGGCAGTCGGATCTTTGCGTAAATCGGCATGCAGCGCGCGGCCCGCTTGCACGCCAGGACGCGCACCGACGGACTCAAGCCAGCGCGCCAAATGTGGCTTGTCTTCAAGCGTTTGCTGCTGCCCTTCCCAAAGCGACGCCCAAGGCCAAATTGCCATATCTGCAATCGTAAAGGCGTCACCCGCCACAAAGGCATTCTCTGCCAAGCGCCGGTCAAGCACGCCGTAAAGCCGTGCGACTTCTTTGCGATACCGATCTTTGGCGTAGGGCAAATCTTGCGGCGGTTCCATCAGCGGCGCGTATTTCAGGAAATGATGCGCCTGCCCGGCCATCGGCCCGACGCCGCTCATCTGCCACATCAACCACTCGGTCACGGCAACTCGCTCGCGCGGCGTGGTGCCGCCGAACTGGCCTGTCTTATCCGCCAGATATTGCAGGATCGCACCGGATTCAAAGATCGAGATCGGCGCGCCATCTGGCCCGTCGTGGTCCATGATGGCAGGCATCCGATTGTTGGGGGCAATCTTCAGAAAGTCTGGCGCGAATTGGTCTCCTGCACCGATATTGATCAAGTGCGTGTCGTAGGGCAGGCCCATTTCTTCCAACGCGATTGAGGCTTTCCAGCCATTAGGCGTGGGCCAGAAATAAAGATCGATTGGCTTTGACATGGGCGCTCCTTGGGATGCGTTGCGCCCCTATGTTGCGCCTTTGATCGGCTCTGGCAAGAGCGCGGGGCGATGGATGCGGGCCAGGATGCGTGACCACCGCGGCGCAGGCGGCGTGGGTGCCATAAGATGCAGCGGCATCGCTTCGGGACGACGCAGGGCATGCGCATAAAACCGAAGAACACCGGGCCGTGTATACCCAGACCAATGGCACACGCGGCGGCGCGGCGGTGCGATTTGACTACCAAGCGCCGCAAGTGCCTCTAGATGACGCGCATTGTCGAGCTGCACTGTCACGATGTTGCGGGCCGTTAGGCCCTGGCCCATCGCACGATCCCCCGGCTTTGGCGCCCGCACGAGCCATTCGAAAAGCCAATCAAACACATCGTTTTCGCGGCTCGTGACATTGATCAACTCAACACAGCGTCCTGCAGGGCTTTCCATCGTCAGCAAGGCTGTTTGCTGAAAGCTTGCGCCGGTCAAGCTGACCATGCGGTGCACAGTACCGGGGGCCACGTGTTGGATGGCTTCAAAGGCAACCTCGGACCCCATGGAGTGAGTCATAAGGTGGATAGGGCGATGCGGTGCACGCGCATGGATCTCGCTCAGCAACCCGGCCAGTTGCCAGCCAGCCGCGCGGGCCCGTTCATACACATGGTGCAAAAACGGACTGCGTGCGTCCCACCCAAACCCGATGGCCAAGCCTTCATCTGCGTTGCCTAACCCAAAGCCAAGGTGGCGCGGCCAGGCATCTGCACCGCGTGCCGGATCCATTGCAAAGATTGACCGATGCGGGCAGTGCACAGGGCAGCCAGGCCGGTACTTGTACCCATGGATCATCACAATGATTGGCCCATCGCCCACAAGTGCGTGAGGCAAGGCCGCTTTGACCGGCCGCGCGCGACGGTGCAAGGCCAAACCCTGCCGCGTCGCATTGATCCGGAGGATGGGCATACTCGATTCCCCTACCAGATGTAGTTGCGCTCGTGTGCCTGGGCCATATGACGGGGATGTGTATAACTTGTAACGTGACGGTGACGATTTCCTAACAACCGACAGAGATCACCCAATAATTCTATCCACAGGCGAGAATTTCGGCGCAGAGGGAAACAACACCGACTTGAAGCCAGGGGCGATTCCACCTAAGAACGGTGGTGTGGCGATTTGTTACCGGATTGCGGGCCACGTAAAAGAAACCGCTAAAGAGGTCATCCGATAGGTTTCGCCCCTTTCGTCTGACCACGAACGGGGCTTTTTTATTGGGGCGCCACGGCGGCGGTCCGAAAGGATGAGACGTATGAGCAAGGATTGGAAATCACGCACACGCGCCGTGCACAGCGGAACCCGCCGCAGCCAGTTTGGCGAGGTGAGCGAGGCGATTTTTCTGACGCAGGGCTTTGTGTATGACACAGCCGAAGCGGCCGAGGCGCGGTTTATCGAAACGGGACCGGACGAGTTCATCTATGCCCGCTACGGCAACCCCACGGTCGCGATGTTTGAAGACCGCATTGCAGCGTTGGAAGGCGCAGAGGCCGGGTTTGCAACAGCGTCTGGCATGGCGGCGGTGTCTGGTGCGCTGATGTCGATGCTGAAGGCGGGCGATCACGTGGTTTCTGCCCGCGCTCTGTTTGGGTCATGTCTGTATGTGCTGGAAGAGATCCTGACGCGCTATGGTGTTGAAGTCACGTTTGTCGATGGCGCGGACCTGGCACAGTGGGAGGCGGCCATTCGCCCGGACACCCGTGCGGTCTTCTTTGAATCTGTGTCCAACCCCACCTTGGAGTTGGTCGACATCGCTGCCGTCTCGGCGCTGGCGCACGGTGTCGGGGCAACGGTGCTGGTCGACAACGTTTTTGCCACCCCGATCTTTTCCGATGCCATCGCGCAAGGTGCCGACGTGGTTATCTATTCCGCGACCAAGCATATCGATGGCCAAGGCCGCGCCTTGGGCGGTGTCATCCTTGGCAC
Source organism: uncultured Aliishimia sp. (assembly GCA_963922415.1). Classification (GTDB taxonomy): domain Bacteria; phylum Pseudomonadota; class Alphaproteobacteria; order Rhodobacterales; family Rhodobacteraceae; genus Aliishimia. The sequence continues at coordinate 4,862 of CAWUIP010000044.1, forward strand.
CCAAGAGTTCATCCGCAAAACCGTTGAGCCTTACATGAAACACACAGGCGGGGCGATGTCGCCTTTCACAGCCTGGGTGATGTTGAAGGGTCTTGAGACAATGGAATTGCGCGTGCGCGCGCAGACCACGACCGCGCAACACGTCGCCGCCCATTTGGAAGGTCACGACGCCCTCGCGCGCGTGATCTATCCCGGTCTGACAAGCCATGCGCAACATGATTTGGTGCAGCGCCAGATGGGCGGCGCGGGCGGCACCGTGCTGTCGCTCGACCTTGTGGGAGGCCAGACAGCGGCTTTTGCCTTTCTGAATGCACTGGAGGTGGCGATCATCTCGAACAACCTTGGCGACGCCAAAACCATCCTGACCCATCCTGCGACCACAACGCACCAACGCCTCAGCGAAGAACAGCGCGCCAGTCTGGGCATCACGCCCGGTCTTGTGCGCATGTCGGTCGGGTTGGAGGACGCCGGCGACTTGTCGGCAGATATCGTGAACGCGCTTGGCGCGGTGCCGGCTTAGTCGTTTTCGGGCAGTTTGGCCGTTTCGATTGCCGCGCGCAGCACGGTTGTATCGCCGATCTGGTTGGCAAGGATCAGGATCAGCCGCGCGTTGAGGGCGGCACTGTCCTCTGGGCTCAGCCCCTCATGCGCGGCGATCAGCGCGGCGTAAAATCCATCTGCATCGGTCAGGTTTGGGTCTAAATTGAGCGTCATTGGCCGATCGCCTTGCGCAGTGCCTCCGCGACGGCGTCCGCATCATAGCTGGGCCACCGCGCGACCACATGCTGGTCTGGTCGGATCAGGTAGACGGCCTGCTGCGCGGCACCCAAGTACCGGTCTGCGATATGCTGGCTCACGGCGATCTGGACGCCTTGCATCGAGATACCCGACACCTCCACCGTCGATGGCACATCCGCATTGACGCCCAAAAGGGTGAAGCCCTGCAAGTCATCCAGCAAGAACCCATTCCCAAGTGGCGCATCGGGGCACGGCGCGCCAGGGCGGGACCGCGCGGGACCGTTTGGAAGGCCATCTTGCGCGCTCAAACCGTCATAGACAGATGGCACCGACAAGCGGCCCGAATTCACAATCGGTCGCGCGAAAGGGTAGGTTTCGGCAAGGTCAAGAACGGCGTTGCGGAAGGTCCGACTGACATCCGATTTTGGCGTTAAAAAGTCCGTCGCCCGCGTCGAGTTCAGAATGTTTTCGTCCGCCGCCATCACCCGTTCGGCATTGTAATCATCTAGGATGGTGTCGGGCGCCAAGCCCCGCAGGATCAAATCCAGCCGCCAGGCAAGGTTTTCGGCGTCCTGCACCCCGGAATTGGCCCCCCGCGCGCCAAAGGGCGAGACCTGATGCGCGCTGTCCCCGGCAAAGATCACGCGGCCATGGGCGAACCGCTCCATCCGGCGGCACTGGAACGTGTAAATCGAACACCAGTCGAGCGTATAATCCACCTCTGGCCCCAGCATCTGATCGACGCGGGCGCGGATGTTTTCCTCTTTCATTTCCGCGGCGCGGTCGATGTCCCAACCCAGTTGAAAGTCGATGCGCCAGATATCGTCGGGTTGTTTGTGTAAAAGCGCGCTATCGCCGGATTTGAACCAGGGCTCGAACCAGAACCAGCGTTCGGTCGGGAAATCGGCGGTCATTTTGACGTCGGCGATCAGGAAGTTATCCTCGAACACGCGGCCCTCAAAACCAAGGCCCAGCATATCGCGAATGGGCGAGCGCGCGCCGTCGCAGGCGACCAGCCAATCGGCGTAAAGGACATACGGCCCCTCTGGCGTCATGACCTCCAGCCGTGCGCCGGTGCCGTCTTGGGTCACCGCATCGACCCGGTTTTTACCCCGAATGTCGATCTGCGCACCGTTTTCGTTTGCACGGGTTATGGCGGCGTGGAGGAATTTCTCAAAATGGATTTGGCTGAGGTTGATGAAGGCCGGGCAGCGGTGGCCGTCTTCGGGCAAGAGGTCAAAATTGTAGATCTCATCGCGGTCGCGGAACACGCGGCCCTTGGACCAGACGATGCCCTTGTCTAGCATCACCGCCCCCGCGCCCAGGCGGTGGCAAATCTCGAGCGTTCGCTTGGCAAAGCAGATCGCGCGAGAGCCCTGCCCGACGCCTTCGTGATCATCCAGCACAACAACCGGCTGCCCCTTCAGCCCCAGATCCAGGGCCAGCGCTAAGCCGATGGCCCCACCACCCGCGACCACCACCGGATGGCGCACGGGCTGTGCCGCATCCTGGTCGGCAGAGCGCGCGTAAGGGTAAAGCGTGAAGGCGAGCGGGTAGCGGTCGCGAATTGGGGCGTTCATCGCCAGTACTCCTGCGCAGTTGGGACACGTCCGAATTCTAGATAAAAATCGTCCAGTTGTGGCGGCGCGATGCCAGCATCGTGAAGCTGGACATGGGCTTGGCCGCGGTGGTGGATCTGATGTTGGACAAGATGCAGGAGGAGCGCGTCGACGTGTTCAGTAACCGTGGTCTGTTGGCGCTCGGTGGTGCGTTGGGCGCGCAGGGTCTCGGGCGTCAGCGTGCGGCAGAAGTCGGCAAAGACGTGGTCGGTCGCAGCTTGCGCCTGGGCCAGGGGTGCGACGTCCAGGATGTCCGCGCGCTGGTAGACAGAGCGCCCCTTCCCGCCCTCAGTAAGTGCATCGAGGTAGTAGAGGTCAACTTCGTAGATGTGGTTCATCGTGCGGCACAGGCTGTCGAAGAAGCCCGGCCGTGGCGCGCTGAAGCCTGCTGCGTCTAGCTGGCTTAGCGCCTGGTAAAGCGTCGCGTTCGCCCAAGCATTGTTGAGCGCCATTGCGAAGTATGGGGTCTCTGTCAGGGACACATCTGCCTCCTACGCAGTCAGATCGCGCGGCAGGCGGTGGGCGGGCGTTGATATCATGCCTGCAGGGCCTCCCACATTTTCAGGTCGCGTTCGGCGGTCCAGATGCGGGGGGTGTCGATGTCGAGTGCTTCGTCATAGGCGCGGGCGACGTTGAAGGGCAGGCAATGTTCGTAGATCGCGTAGTCTTTGAACTTCGGATCGCAAGCATCGCGTACGGCGTCCCACGCGTCTTTCAACGTGCCGCCTTTGAGCGCCACGCGCGCGGCGGGGCGGTAGGTGGAGCGGACGAAATCCTTGGTGGCGTCAATTGCCGCATTGACCATGTCCTTGCCCACAAGCGCATCACCGCGCCCCGGCGCGATGGCGTCGAGGTCAAAGTCGCGGATGTTTTCGAGCGTGCCAGGCCAGTCGTGGAAGTGCCCGTCGCCGCAATAACAGGCGGAGTGGTATTCCACGATATCGCCGGTGAACATCACATTGGCGTCGGGGACATAGATCACCGCGTCACCCGCAGTATGCGCGCGCCCCACCTGCATGATGTCCACGCGGCGCTTGCCGAGATAGACGCTCATACGGCCCTTGAAGGTCGTCGTGGGCCAGGTCAGGCCCGGGATGCTTTCGTGGCCTTCAAAGAGGCGCGGGAAGCGCTGGAATTCGCTGTCCCAATCCTCTTGACCGCGTTCGGCCACCATGGCCCGCGCCTTCTCCGACATAATGATCTGTGGCGCGCCATAAGCCGACGCGCCCAGAACGCGGACGGCGTGGTAATGGGTGAGCACCAGATGGGTGATCGGCTTGTCGGTGACCTCGCGCACCTTCTCGATGACTTTGTTGGCCAGACGCGGGGTGGCTTGGGCCTCGACAATCATGACGCTGTCATCGCCAATGATGACGCCGGAATTCGGATCTCCCTCGGCGGTGAAGGCCCAAAGACCGGGACCGATTTCATCAAAAGTGATGGTCTTTTCGGTCATATCCCCTTGAGAGGCGAACTGTTTCGACATTGTGCAAGCTCCTGCGTCGGGATTTTGAGTATTTGGGGAACAATGAAGGGTTAGCGGGCGAAGGGGTCTGGCAAGGCGGGCAGGACGGTGCCGGTGCAGTCGCCAAAGCCGATGCGGTAGCCGTCGCCCTGGGCGTGGCCGTGCAAAGTGAGCGTGTCGCCGTCTTCGATGAAGCTGCGGGTTTGGCCAGAGACGTCGAAGGGCTCTTTTCCGCCCCATGAGATTTCCAGCAGAGCGCCGCGATTGTGTTTTTCAGGGCCCGAGATTGTGCCGGAGCCCAAAAGGTCGCCCACCCGCATGGGGCAGCCGGAGGTGGTGTGGTGCGCCAGTTGCTGAGCGGCGGAGTAGTACATTTCTTTGTAGTTGGTTTCGGCGATTATGCCTGGGGAGGCTCCGTCCGGTGTGAGCGTCACAGACAGATCGATGTCGTAGAGCATCGGACCGGTGTCGCGCAGGTGGGGCAGGAGGTCTTTTTCACGTGCTGGCGTGGCGCAGCGGAATGGGGCGAGCGCGGCTTTGGTCACGATCCACGGAGAGATCGTGGTTGCCGTTGCTTTGGCCTGGAAGGGGCCGAGCGGTTGGTATTCCCAGGCTTGGATGTCGCGGGCAGACCAGTCGTTGAGGAGGACATAGCCGAAGATATTGGCGTCTGCTTCATCGACGGAGATGGGGCCGTCGGAGGCTTGACCGACGATCGCGCCCATCTCGAGCTCGATATCGAAGCGTGCGCAGGGCGCCCAGCGCGGCGCGTCATCATTTGGGCCTTTGAGCTGGCCCCAGGGGCGGCGGATGTCTGTGCCTGACACCACAACGGAGGAAGCGCGCCCATTATACCCGATGGGGATGTGCAACCAGTTGGGCGGCAGCGCGTTTTCGGGGCCGCGGAACATTGTGCCCACATTGGTGGCGTGGTGTTTGCCAGCATAGAAATCGGTGAATTCGGCCACTTGGAATGGCATGTGCAGCGTCGCTTCGTCTATAGGGACGGAGTAGGTCGTGATCTGGTCTTGAACCTCTTCGCCGGCGCCCTCGGCCAGCAGGGCTGTAAGCGCTTCGCGGTAGGCGGCCCAGGCATCGGCACCCAAGTCCATGAAGTCGTTCCAGTAGCTGGCGTCCAGCACATCCGCGTCCGGATCTGCACGTAAAATCCCAGCCGCCTCCAGACCGGTTGCGTCGACGATCCGATCCCCAATGGCCACGCCACAGTGCAAGACGCCGTCTGCGACCGAGAAGACACCATAGGGCAGGTTGTTCAGCGGGAACGGGCAGTCGGGTGCGTTGGCGCTGTCGATCCAACTTTTAAGAAGGGGCATTGACGGGTGGTCCTTATGGTCGTGTCGCGTGATCGAGGGTTTTGGCGCTGAGGAGTAGGGCCGCGCCGATCATGAGGCCCCCGCCGATGCGGTCAAGCCAGCGGCGCACGGGCCCCTTCAGGCGGTTGGCCAGGGCAGAGGCACTCAGGCCGTAGAGGCTGAGAAACAGGCCATCCATCACGAGATATGTGACGGCGAGGATCCAGAATTGCGGCCAGAACGCCAGATGCGGATCGATGAATTGTGGAAAGAGCGCCGCAAAGAAAACGACCGCTTTGGGATTGGCCGCCGAGGTGAGAAAACCCTGCAGCCATAATTTTTGCCAATGGGGCGGCGCGGCTTCAACCTTTGAAGCCTCTCGGCCCGCGGTCCGGATCATGCGCAGTCCAAGCCATAGAAGATAACAAACACCTGCCCACTTGATAACGACAAGCGCCGTGGCCGAGACCGCGATCAGGGCGGCAAGGCCCAAACCCGCCGCCAGCATTTGGCCCAGGTTGGCGGTTAAGTCGCCCGCGGCCGTCGACAAGCCTGGCACAACGCCGTACCGCGCCGAATTTGCGAGCATCAACAATTGGCTTGGTCCCGGCGTCGCCATGAGCGCCAAGACAGTCAAAACGTAAAGGACCCAGGTTTCTAAACTCATGGGTCGCCATCCTTCTGGTCGTTTTTCTTTTTGCGATTTTGGAGGTAGCGAAACAGGAAGAACATCGCGACAAGAGCGACAATCCAGAACAGCAGATCACCGAGCGCTTCGGACATTACGCGCCTCCTCCTTCGCCACCGCCGTTTGAGCTATGGCCATCACTGTGATTTCGGTTCGAAAGCCAAAACAAATTGTGTGTGTTTTCTGACGTTAAACTTACACCGCGCTTACGGCTGCGCCGTGTGTTCCAGAGCAAAAAGACCAGCCCAGCGAAAATAGAAACGATAAGCACATCCGCAAACATTACTTTTTGCCCTGTGTACCGTCGAACTTTTTGTCCAGATCGCCCCAACAGTCGATATAGTCGTCCTGCAGTGGGGCCTCATTGGCGGCGAACGCAGTGAGGTGCTGGGGAAAACGCGTTTCGAACATGAAGCTCATGGTGTGGTCCAGCTTATCCGGACCAAGGTTGGCGTTTGACGCACGCTCGAACGCGTCGCGGTCTGGACCGTGGGGCAGCATCATATTGTGCAGGCTCATGCCGCCTGGGACGAAGCCCTGCGGCTTTGCATCATACTGGCCATAGATATTGCCCATGAGTTCCGACATGACGTTCTTGTGGTACCAGGGCGGGCGGAACGTGTCTTCGGCCACCAGCCAGCGTTCGCGGAAGAGGACGAAGTCGATATTGGCCACGCCGGGTTCGCCCGACGGCGCAGTGAGCACCGTAAAGATCGACGGGTCCGGGTGGTCAAAGAGGATCGCGCCCACGGGGCAATAGGCCTTCAGGTCGTACTTGCAGGGCGCGTAATTGCCATGCCACGCAACGATGTCGAGCGGCGAGTGCCCGATCTGGGTTTCGTGGAACTGACCGCACCACTTTACGGTGACGGTCGAGGGCGTCTCACGGTCTTCAAAGGCGGCAACGGGGGTTTTGAAATCGCGCGGATTGGCCAGGCAGTTTGCGCCAATGGGCCCGCGATCCGGCAGGTCGAACTTGCGGCCATAGTTTTCGCAGACAAACCCGCGCGCGGGGCCTTCCAGAACCTCGACACGGTAGACCAGCCCGCGCGGCAAGATTGCAATTTCCTGCGGCGCGAGGTCGATCACACCAAGCTCGGTCGCAAAGCGCAAGCGACCCTGCTGCGGCACGACCAATAGTTCGCTGTCAGCCGAGTAAAAGTAGCTGTCGACCATGCTGTCGGTCACCAGATAGATATGCGCAGCCATACCGGTTTGGGTGTTCACATCCCCCGCGGTCGTCATCGTGCGCATACCCGTGAGCCAGGTCAAGCCGGCCTCCGCCTCGACCGGGTCCCAACGGTACTGGCCCAGCGAGATCACATCGTCTTGGACATGGGGCGCCGACACCCAATACGGGAGCGCCACCTTCTTGAACCGATGCGTATGCTTGACGGAAGGGCGGATGCGGTAACACCATGTCCGCTCTGGCCGCGGTTGGGTGAAGGCGGTGCCGGACAATTGCTCGGCGTAAAGCCCATAATTGACCTTTTGCGGAGAGTTCATGCCCTGCGGCAGGGCACCGGGCAGCGCCTCTGTCTCAAAGTCATTGGCCCAGCCAGGCATATAGCCCGGCGTGGTCCCAAGCGGGGTCTCGGCCTGCGTCAGGCCATGCGGTGCGGCAAGGTCTTTCATTGGCTTGTCTCCTTCTCCGTTTCTGGCATATTAGTTGAAAATGTAACTAACAACCCTTATCAGGCTGGATATGAGCAAGTCCGAAGACTTCGATGTGATGGCATTTCTGCCATATGTCCTCAACCAGGCCGCAGACCGGCTGAGCCTTCAGTTTCAACACACCTATAAGGGGAAGTACGGGATGCTGCGCACAGAGTGGCGGGTATTGTTCCACCTTGGGCGATATGGTGCGATGACCGCGAAAGAGATTTGCGACAAGGCAGGTCTTCACAAGACGAAAGTCAGCCGCGCTGTCGCAGCGTTGGAAGAGAAACGATTTCTAGCGCGTGAAGCCCTTGAACACGACCGCCGCCATGCTGTCTTGACACTGACCCACGCGGGCCGTCTTGCCTTTGCTGATCTAGGACACGATGCACAAGCCTTTGATGCACAGATTCGTGCGCAGATGAGTCCAGAGGAAGCACGCGTGCTGGAAACCTGTATGATGCGGATCGCCGGGCTATCAACGGACACGCCAACCAATCGAAACGAGCCATGACCACGCCAGACCCGAACGCCCTTGATGCCCTGACCCGCGAAGTCGCCAAGCTAAACAGCCACCGTTTCATTTGGATCCAAAACTCTGTGTGGCGCATGATGCTGTATCAGTTCATGCGCGGCCTGGCGTTTGGGCTTGGGACGCTGATGGGGGCCACTGTACTTGTATCTATTTTGGCGTGGTGGGTCAGCCAAGTTTCATTCATTCCGATTTTGGGCGACTGGTTGGTTCAAATTGTCCAAGAAATGGAGAAAGGCCGTTAACAACTCTGTTACCAAACTCCCAAACCGGCTTTGATTTCGGGGCGAGACTGTGGCGAAATAAGGCCGCGGTGTGGTCAATGTTGAAAGTGGTTTTGATGTTGTGGGTTTCGGGCTTGATTGTTTCCATTGGGTTTGGATGCGCTGTTTGGCGCGAGTGGTTTGAGCGGTCGGGTCATTCTGACCGCAAACCGGGCCCGTCAGAGGATGTTCAGGCGCAGAAGAAGTCGGATTTGACGGCTTTGATGCAGAACGACTTGGCGGCACTGTCCAAAGGAACAGCGCTTAATGAGAGTGGCTCTTGTTCCCCTCCTCCGGCTGACAACACAGTGACGGAGTTGGCAGCACAACCGCCTGGATCGGGTCTGCACATCATACCGTATGACCCGCAAAACGAAGATCTTTTAGTTGTCTGGGACGATCGCCGCCGCGCACGCCCCAAAGTGACAGTTTTACCCGACACCACCAACCCGAGCATTGCTGCAGTCTCGCTGGACAACAAACTTGTCGCCCGGGTCGCCACAGACTGGCAAATCGTGGCCCAGCGCGTGTGCATGATGCCCCGGAGCCGTGCAGCACGCTTTGGTTGGGCGACGCACTAAATTCTATCGGGCCACCAAAAAGCGCTTTGCATATCCAAGGTTCTCGCGTATACGCCGGCGCCTGCGTGCTTGTTCCTACGACTCGCAGACTTCTCTACGCCTTTGCTGGACGACATCCCGGCTTGCGGCGGCTTATGTGCAATGAACCCGATAAGGAGACCCCGATGTCGATTACGCCTGAAGAAAAAGCACGCGTTATGAAAGAATTTGGCACCAAGGAAGGCGACACAGGTTCGCCCGAAGTACAGGTGGCCATTCTGACATCCCGCATCTCGACTCTGACCGAGCACTTTAAAAGCCACAAGAAAGACAACCACGGGCGCCGCGGTCTGTTGAAAATGGTGGCACAGCGCCGGAAGCTTTTGGATTACCTCAAAGGCAAAGAGGAAGCGCGCTATCAAGACCTTATCAAGCGTCTTGGCATCCGCCGCTAAACCGCTCAACGAGACCCGCCGAAACCCCTACGTCAACGTGGGGGTTTTTGCATTTCTAACTGGCGGTTTTGTGCACTTATAAAGATCAAACTGACGTACGAACGGGAGTTGGGTTCTTGATCGATTCCGCGACCCTGTTAGGAAGCGAGCATTGTCGCTGACGAAAGATCTCCAATGGCTCGCATTACGGTTTCCTGCCACCCAATCGATGGACAAAAACCAGGCACATCCGGCCTGCGCAAAAAGACGCGCGTCTTTATGGAGCCCGGCTACTTAGAAACCTTCGTTCAGTCGATCTTCAATGGGATTGGCGGGGTCGCTGGTCAAACGCTTGTTGTCGGCGGTGATGGCCGGTTCTTTAACGCTGAGGCGATCCAAACCATCCTGCGCATGGCGGCCGCGAACAACGTCGCCCGCGTGATCGTCGGCCAAGGTGGGCTGTTGTCGACACCCGCTGCGAGCCACCTGATCCGAAAGCGTGACGCGAATGGTGGTCTTATTCTCTCGGCAAGCCATAACCCAGGCGGCATCGATGCGGACTTTGGGCTCAAATATAATGTCGCCAATGGCGGACCGGCACCAGAAGCAGTGACGTCCGCAATTTATGCGGCAACGCAAGACATCCGAGAATATCACCTCTGTGACGGTGCGAGTTTGGACCTTGAAGCGTTAGGTGAAGCCTCTTTGGCAGGCATGATTGTCGAGGTGGTGGATCCCGTCGCAGATTACGCAGCTTTGATGGAAACACTTTTCGACTTCTCGGCCATTCGCGAACTTATTCAAAGTGGTTTCTCGGTTCAGTTCGATGCCATGCACGCCGTCACTGGCCCCTATGCACGGGCCATCTTGGAAGACAGGCTCGGTGCGCCGAAAGGCAGCGTTTTAAACGGCACGCCCTCGGTTGACTTTAAGAAAGGGCACCCTGACCCAAACCCAATCTGGGCCAAACCGCTGGTTGACGCTGTCATGTCCAAAGACGGGCCGGACTTCGCTGCTGCGTCGGACGGGGACGGCGACCGGAACATGATTTTAGGCAAAGGCATCTATGTGACGCCCTCCGACAGCCTCGCCGTTCTTGCCGCGAACGCGCATCTTGCGCCTGGCTATGCATCTGGTCTGTCAGGCATCGCACGCTCGATGCCCACATCACGTGCCGCTGACCGTGTGGCCGCGACCCTTGGTATCGAAGCCTTCGAAACGCCGACCGGATGGAAGTTTTTTGGAAGCCTTCTGGATGCCGGACGCGCCACCATATGCGGTGAAGAAAGTGCGGGCACTGGCAGCGACCATGTGCGGGAGAAAGACGGGTTGTGGGCGATCCTGTTGTGGCTGAACATCTTGGCTGTGCGCAAACTGTCCGTGCAGGAGATCATGGCCGAACACTGGGCGCGCTTTGGTCGCGATTACTATTCAAGGCATGATTTCGAAGCGGTCGACGCCGAAAAGGCCAATGCGATGATGGCCGCACTGACAGCGGCCCTTCCAACGCTCCCCGGCACGCACACTGTTTCGGCGGTGGATCAGTTCGGCTACGTCGATCCGGTCGATGGATCCGAAAGCCGAAACCAAGGCTGGCGGCTCTTCTTTGAAGATGGTGGGCGCGGCGTTCTGCGGCTGTCGGGCACAGGTACCGAAGGGGCGACCATCCGCATCTATCTGGAACGCTACGAGCCCAGCGACGGGGATCTGAACCAAGAGACGCAAGCCGCCCTCGCCCCAGTCATCGAAAAGGTTTATGCTATCAGCCGCTTGACCGAATTCACGGGGCGTACTGCCCCGGACGTTATCACTTAAGCGCGTCTTGCACTGCGTAGTAGGATTGCTTGGGCGCTCGGTCCAGCGTGTCGAAGTCGACATGCACAAGGCCGAACCGTTTCTCATATCCCAGCGCCCATTCGTAGTTGTCCAACAAGGACCAGACCACATAGCCCTTCACAGGCACGCCTGCGTCGATGGCGCCTTTGACTGCTGAAAGGTGCTTGTTCAGGTAATCAATGCGTTCTGGATCCGCCACGACGCCTGAAGACAAGATATCGGCGTTCGCCATCCCATTTTCAGTGACGTAAATGGGCACATCGCCTGTGTAGTCCCGTTTCAGGCGCACCAAGAAAGACTGCAACGCCTCAGGATAGATTTCCCAGTCCATCTGCGTTTTGGGCAGCGGGCCGTCCACCTCACTCAAGGACGGCCACGGGTCTGAATTGGGGGCCAGGAGTTTGCGCGTGTAGTAGTTCAGCCCACACCAGTCGACCGGCGTCCCGATCAGGTCCATATCATCTTGCCAATCCTTGGGCAGGTGCGGCTCTAACCCCTCCAGCACAAGATCGGGATAGGTTTTGTTGAAAACGCCACCGACAAAGAAACGGTTGTAGATCGCATCATAGCGGTCCGCGGCAGCGCGGGCTTCGGGGCTGTCATCCACCGGATCGGCCCACTCCATGTTAAAGACGGCGCCCAAGTTTTCCATGCCCAGCGCGCGCATCGCGGCAATGCTGGTTCCGTGCGCCAAAAGAACGTGGTGCATCGCGCGTGCCGTCGCGCGAATATCGCGTAGCCCGGGCGCATGGTGGCCCAAAAAGTGGCTCAGCCAGGCGACGCACCAGGGTTCATTGATCGGGGCTGTTGACCAAAGCCGATCGCCGATCCGACGCATTAGAACATCGGTGAAGTCGCCGAACCACCCTGCAATATCGCGGTTACGCCAACCGCCCAAATCGGCCAGGGGCTGCGGCAGTTCCCAATGATAGAGCGTCGCCATTGGCTTGATGTCCCGCTCGAGCAGCGCGTCGACGAGCCGGTCATAAAAGTCCAGTCCATCTGGGTTCGGTGTCCCCCGACCTTCCGGCAACACACGCGCCCAAGACGTCGAAAAGCGATAAGCGTCAAACCCCGCTTCTGCGATCAGGTCAAAGTCTTTTTCGAACCGGTGATAGTGGTCGCAGGCCAGCGCCCCGTTTTCGGCGCGCACCACATTGCCAGGGGTCGCCGCGAAACTGTCCCAATGGGTCAGCCCGGCCCCGCCATGGGCATGGCCTTCGATTTGATAGGATGAAGTCGCGGTTCCAAAGAGGAACCCTTTGGGGAAGTCCGCGCGGGAGTATTTTATCATGGTGCAGGTCCGGTTGAGCCGCCAAGAACCAGCTCGGCTTCAAGCAGCCGGTTGGTGGGAGGCGTCGTGGGATCGGTGATCCGGTCGATCAAGGCCTCGGCCACAATTTCGCCCGCCAAGCGGACCGAGGACCGGGTCGCGGTAAAGATCGGGACATCCTCGCCGTTGCCCAGATAGCTCAGATCATCATCATGCGTGATGACCGAAACGTCGCGCCCCATGACCAATCCCATATCTTGAATCGCGCGGCGCACGCCCAGTGCGGTGATCAGCGACGCCACCAAAAATGCGGTGGGCGGGTTGGGCGCGGCCAGCATCTCTTTGGCTTGGCGAAAGCCATAGGGTTCGGTCATTTCACTAGAGGCCATGTGGTCTGGGCGGGCTGAGAGACCCGCTGCACCGAGCGCGGTCAGGTAGCCTTTGCGCCGACGGGTGGCGAAGTCCATTTTCTCGACACCGTTCAAAAGCGCGATGCGCGTGTGCCCAAGCTGCACAAGAAATTCGGTTGCCCGCCCAAAGGCGCGCGTGTTGTTCACGTCAACCCAAGAATAGGGCTCCGTCACCCCGGACGAGCGGCCGTGGACCACATACGGCAATCCCAGCGTATTCAAGAAGCGAATGCGCTCATCCTCGACCGCCGGACCTTGCAGAATGACCCCATCGACGGTGCCATTCGACTGCATCGCGGTGTAGGCCGCATCGATGCGTTGGTTGTCGACACGCGCGAACATCATCCCGTAGTCATGCGCGGCTAAAGCTTCCGAGGCCGCGGCAACGAAGTCGCCGAAAATCGGGTTGACCATCTCATGCTGGCTGGACCGGGGAATCACGTGCCCAATCATCATGGACCGCCCCGTCGCCAGCCCCTTGGCGCGCGAGTTCGGGCTGTAATTGAACTGCCGCGCTGCCGCCTCGACCCGCGCGCGCGTTTTCTCGTTCACCTCAGGATATCCGTTGAGTGCGCGGCTCACGGTCGTCTGGCTAAGGCCCAGTTCTTCGCTTAGCTTTTTGAGGTTCATAGACATTCAAGGCGCTTTCAATCTTGCGCCAAGGCTATGGCGGGTCGGTCAGCATGGTCAACAAGATAAAATCCGAAACTGGTCGATTGCCGCCTATTTTCAAAGCAAACCTGTTGACACTCCGTACAAATTGAACGCACGTTACGAACATCGCTTTCCAAAGCGCTTTGAAAATGACGCGCGGATGCGCGGATTACGGGAGGAACGACATGAAGTCTTCGCTTATGCTGGGCGCGGCAACTGCTGCGCTTATCGGCGGTGCAGCTTTTGCTGACGGCCATTTGATTTTTGCTCCGGGCGAAGGCCCGTTTAGCTGGGACAGCTACGATGCCTGGGCGGAAAGCGCGCCAGATCTGAGCGGCCAGACCGTTACCGTGTTCGGCCCTTGGCTGAACCCAGAAGACGGCTTCTTCAACAACGCCTTGGCGTATTTTGAAGCGGCCACGGGCGCGGACGTGATCTACACCGGCTCTGACAGCTTCGAGCAACAGATCGTCATCGATGCCGAGGCAGGCTCTGCCCCCAACATCGCGGTGTTCCCGCAGCCTGGCCTTGCGGCTGTTATGGCGTCCAAGGGTCAGCTGACACCACTGGGTGGTGATATGGCGGACTGGGTTGCTACAAACTACGCGGCGGGCGCGTCCTGGGTTGATCTGGGCACCTATGCCGATGCGAGCGGCGCGGACCAGATGTACGGTTTCTTCTACAACGTGAACGTCAAGTCGCTGGTATGGTACAACCCTGAGAACTTCGAGGATGCAGGCTATGACGTGCCTGAAACCATGGAAGACCTGAAGGCGCTGACCGAGCAAATCGTGGCCGACGGTGAAGTGCCGTGGTGCATCGGCCTGGGTTCAGGTGCTGCAACCGGCTGGCCTGCCACCGACTGGGTCGAAGACCTAATGCTGCGCACGCAGACACCCGAGGTCTACGACGCCTGGACCACAAACGAGATGCCGTTCAACGACCCCAAAGTTGTTGCAGCCATCGAAGAGTTCGGCTGGTTCGCACGGGATGACGCGAAAGTGTCCGGTGGCGCGGGCGCTGTTGCCTCCACCGACTTCCGCGACAGCCCCAAAGGCCTCTTCACCTCGCCCCCGCAGTGCTACATGCACCGCCAGGCGTCGTTTGTGCCAGCCTTCTTCCCAGAAGATGTTGAGTTCGGTGTCGACACCGACTTCTTCTACTTCCCAAGCTATGCCGACAAAGACCTGGGCAACCCAGTTCTGGGCGGCGGGACGCTGATGGCTGTGACAAGCCCTTCGGACGCAACATCCGAGTTGATGGAGTTCTTCAAGCTGCCGCTGAGCCACGAAGTGATGATGGCGCAGACAGGCTTTTTGACGCCCCACAACGGTGTGAACCTGGAAGCCTATAAGGACGACACGCTGCGCGGTCTGGGTGAAATCCTGCTGGGCGCGACCACGTTCCGCTTTGACGGGTCCGACCTGATGCCAGGTGGCGTGGGTGCGGGCACCTTCTGGACCGGCATGGTCGACTACACAGGCGGCAAGGATGCGACGGCTGTCGCAGACGAGATCCAATCCTCCTGGGACGCGCTGAAGTAAGCACGCGCGCAGACGCAGCGCCCCGCCGAAGTTCCTCCCGGCGGGGCGCATCTCCCCCCCTTTCAAACTCTAGAGGCCGCCATGCATCCCGCGATATTGGGCATAGTAACGATCGTGATCGGTGTCAGCGCCTGCGTGGCGTACTTCTACGGGTCGAACTGGGTCCTGGACCGGTTCATTTTCCCCGCACGCGGATCCAATGCGGGCCGTAACATAAATCGCGCCAATATGGTCCGGCCTTGGCTCTTTCTGGCGCCGGCGCTTATCGCGCTTGGCCTCTACCTCGTTTATCCCGTGATCGAGACCTTGCGCCTGTCACTGACTGAGAGGTTGCCAGGCGGCGGATACGGCTGGGTCGGCCTTGAGAACTACGAAAAGATGGTCGCCGAGGGCAAGTTCTGGGAGGCCATGCGCAACAACATGCTATGGCTCTTGGTGGTGCCCGCGGCCTCCACCGCGTTTGGCCTGCTTGCCGCGCAGCTTACCGACCGCATCCGCTGGGGCAATCTCGCGAAGTCGTTGATTTTCATGCCCATGGCGATCTCATTCGTGGGTGCCGCGGTGATCTGGAAGCTCGTCTATGACGCGCGGCCCGAGGGCCAAGACCAGATCGGGCTTTTGAACGCGCTTTACCTTTTCTTTGGTGGCGACGCCCCGCAGACCTGGATCACCTTGCCCTTCTGGAACAACTTTCTGCTGATGGTGGTGTTGATCTGGATCCAAACCGGCTTTGCCATGGTGATCCTGTCCGCCGCCCTGCGCGGCATTCCCGAAGAGACTGTGGAAGCCGCGATTGTCGACGGTGCGGGGCCGATGCAGATCTTCTTCAAGATCAAAGTGCCGCAGATCATGGGGACGATCCTTGTGGTTTGGACCACGATTACGATCACTGTGCTGAAGGTCTTCGATATCGTCTTTGCCATGACCAACGGCCAGTGGGAGACGCAGGTTCTCGCCAACTACATGTATGACAAGCTCTTCCGTGGGCTTGATTGGGGCATGGGCTCGGCAGCGGCGATGGTCATCATGCTCTTGGTTCTACCCATTCTTGTTTGGAACGTGCGCAACGCACGGCGGGAGATGCGCTGATGGACAACATTGCAGGCACCAAGTCATCGCTCACCTGGGCTGTAAACCTATCGGTTCTGGCGCTGGTCATCTTGTGGCTTTTGCCCACCGTTGGACTTCTTATTTCGTCCTTCCGCACGGCGGATCAGATTTCGACCTCTGGCTGGTGGCGCACACTTGGCACGTCCGAGCAGAACTTGGTGATCCGGGCCGCGAACCCGGAAACACAAGTGCAAGAGGGCGATCTTTACGTCATCGAAGGCACGCTCTTTGAAGAGGGTCAAAACGGCGTTGTGCAAAACTGGGGTATCTCCTCACGCGAGATCAACGCGTTCCAGCCCGGAGATGTAGCGGAGTTGCGCCGTGGCGGCACGGTGACCGTTGATGCGGCGGGCAACTACCGGATGGAAAACACAGAAGCGTTCGAGGGCAAGCGAGGCCAGCGCATGTTCCTCACCGCAGCCGTCCCGCCAGAGCTGACCTTTGAGAACTACGAGTTCATGCTGTTTGACCCAAGCAACAGTCAAGGCATGGCCAAAGCGTTTTTCAACACGCTGACGGTGACAATCCCGGCGACGATCATCCCGATCTTGATCGCGGCCTTTGCGGCCTATGCGCTGGCGTGGATGGAGTTTCCGGGCCGTGCGCTTTTGATTGCCATCATCGTTGGGCTCTTGGTGGTGCCACTGCAACTGGCCCTCATTCCGCTCCTAAGCCTGCACAATGAGACGGCCCAATTCTTCAATGCCCTCTATGGGCTTGAAGGCGACAACGAAATCAAAGGTAAGGGGTACATAGGGGTCTGGATGGCACATACCGGGTTCGGGCTACCGCTCGCGATCTACCTGCTGCGCAACTACATGGTCGGGTTGCCGCGCGACATTATCGAAAATGCGCGCGTTGATGGAGCCACAGACTTTCAGATCTTCACACGGATTATCTTGCCTTTGAGCTTCCCAGCCCTGGCCAGCTTTGCCATCTTCCAGTTCTTATGGACGTGGAACGACCTGCTGGTGGCCAAAGTGTTCCTGATCGATTCCACCGGTCAGACCACCGTGATGACCAACCAAATCGTAGAGTTGTTGGGCACACGCGGCGGCAACTGGGAAATCCTCGCAACGGCGGCCTTCGTGTCCATCGCTGTGCCCTTGGGCGTCTTCTTCGCGATGCAAAAATTCCTCGTACGCGGCCTGTTGGCCGGTTCTGTCAAATAGGATCCTCCCATGATGACACTCGAACAGACGAAACCTCACGCCTCTCAAGGCACCACCGAATGGTGGCGTGGTGGTGTAATCTATCAGATCTACCCGCGCTCGTTCCAAGACAGCAATGGCGACGGGATTGGCGACCTGCCCGGCATCACACAGCGCCTGCCCTATGTGGCGTCGCTAGGTGTGGATGCAATTTGGATCTCGCCCTTTTTCAAAAGCCCGATGAAGGACTTTGGATATGATGTCAGCGATTACCGCGACATCGATCCAATCTTTGGCACGCTGGCCGATTTCGACGCGATGGTGGCCGAAGCCCACCGGCTGGGCCTGAAGGTTATGATCGACTTGGTGCTGTCGCACTCCTCGGATCAGCACCCTTGGTTTGGCGAAAGCCGTGCCAGCCGCGACAACTCAAAAGCGGATTGGTATGTCTGGGCTGACCCCATGCCCGACGGCACGCCGCCCAACAACTGGTTGTCGATCTTTGGTGGCTCGGCCTGGCAATGGGACGGGCAGCGTTTGCAGTACTACCTGCACAACTTCCTCTCCAGCCAACCTGACTTCAATTTCCACAACGTTGCGGTGCAAGACGCGCTTTTGGATATCGCGCGCTTCTGGCTGGACCGGGGTGTGGATGGCTTCCGGCTGGATACGATCAACTTCTATTTCCATGACGCCGAATTGCGGTCGAACCCGCCGGTGCCCGAGCATCAGCGCAACTCGTCCATCGCGCCGGCGGTGAACCCCTACAACCACCAGGATCACCTGTATTCCAAAAGCCAGCCAGAGAACCTGGCGTTCCTGGAGCGATTGCGCGCCCTCTGCGACGAATACGATGCGCGCACCTGCCTGGGCGAGGTCGGCGACGCGCAGCGCGGGCTTGAGATCATGGGACAGTACACGCAAGGCGATGCGCGCATGCATATGTGCTACGCTTTTGAGTTTCTGTCCGGCCCGCGCGCCACGGCCAGTTTCGTGAAACGGGTCTTTGATGATCTCTACGATGCCGCGCCCGATGGCTGGCCGTGCTGGGCGTTTTCCAATCACGATGTCACGCGCCATGCGTCGCGCTGGGATCTGACGCCCGAGGCGATGCGCACCTATGCGACTTTGATGATGTGTCTGCGCGGCTCGGCCTGCCTCTACCAAGGGGAGGAGTTGGGCCTCGACGAGGCGGAGGTTGCCTTTGAGGATCTACAAGACCCCTACGGCATCGAGTTCTGGCCAGAGTTTAAAGGCCGCGACGGCTGCCGCACGCCGATGGTTTGGGAAACCCAAGCGGAGTCGGCGGGCTTTGGGGCAGAGAAGCCCTGGC
>CAWUIP010000045.1:0-23318 GCA_963922415.1 uncultured Aliishimia sp.
CAGCGGTCGCCATCGCCGTCAAAGCCCAACGCCAAATCCGCGCCTGACGCTTTGACCGAGGCGGCCATGTCGTGGAGCATTTCCATCGCTTCGGGGTTTGGGTTGTAGTTGGGGAAGGTGTAGTCCAGTTCGCAATGCGACGGCACCACCTCAACGCCCATCCGCTCAAACAGCTCGGGCGCAAAAGCCGCCGCCGTTCCGTTGCCTGTGGCGCAAACGACCTTCAGAGGGCGGGACATTTTGAAGTCACCCACCAGATCATCCAGATACGCCTCGCGCACGCCATCGACGAACTCGTAAGACCCGCCCGCGCTGGGCACGCCTTGGCCCTGCAAAACGATATCGCGTAGTTCTGCCATCTCGTCGGGTCCGTGGGTCAAGGGGCGATCAAACCCCATCTTCACGCCGGTCCAGCCGTTGGGATTATGCGACGCGGTCACCATCGCCACGGCCGGCACGTCCAAGTGGAACTGCGAAAAATAGGCCATCGGCGAAAGGGCCGGGCCAATGTCTTTCACCTGGATACCAGCTTGCATCAGGCCGATGGTCAGCGCCTGCTTGATGGCCAGCGAATAGTCCCGGTAGTCGTTCCCAACGGCGATCACGGGCTTGATCCCACGTCGCTGCATCTGTGTTCCAAGACCCAGACCCAACGCCGTCATGCCCGGCAGGTTAATCTCATCCGGGTACTTCCAGCGCGCGTCGTATTCGCGAAACCCGGTGGGTTTGATCATCGCGTCGCGCAGGAAGGACCACGTGTTGGGCGTGCTCTCGGGCAATGGTTTGGTCATTTTGGTATCAGATTTCTTTATAGGGAAATGGGATTGGATTTTGCGATGCCGTCGAGTTGCATCAGCATTGCAACAAGGTCTGGCATATCGCGCAGATAGACCATGTTGGGCCCGTCACACGGCGCGTTGTCTGGGTCTTGGTGGGTTTCCATGAAAACCGCTGCGGTGCCAACGGCAACTGCTGCGCGGGCCATCACGGGCGCGAATTCACGTTGACCGCCTGAAGACCCGCCGCGCCCGCCGGGTTGCTGAACAGAGTGGGTTGCGTCCATCACCGTTGGATATCCGGTTTGCGCCATCTGCGGCAGGCTGCGCATATCGGCCACCAGCGTGTTGTAGCCAAAGGAGGTCCCGCGCTCGGTCAGCAGAATGCGCGTGTTTCCGGTGCTTTCGATTTTTGCCACGACGTTTGGCATTTCCCACGGCGCGAGGAACTGTCCCTTTTTGACGTTGATGGCCGCGCCTGTGTTTCCAGCCGCAATCAGCATGTCCGTTTGGCGGCACAAAAACGCGGGGATTTGCAGGACATCAACCGCGTCGGCGGCAGGGGCGCATTGCGCCTCGTTGTGCACGTCTGTCAGAACCGGCACATCCAACGCGCGCCCCAGATCCGACAGCACCCGAAGCCCCGCCTCAATTCCAAGCCCGCGCGCGCCCGACAGCGAAGTGCGGTTGGCTTTGTCAAAGCTGGACTTGAAGATGTACTGCGCGCCAGCAGCGGCACAGGCCTCTTTCATCGTGCCCGCGATCATCTGCGCATGATCTGCGCTTTCCAGCTGGCAGGGTCCCGCGATGATGGTCAGCGGTTGGTCATTGCCGACGGTCAGACCGCCGATGGTCACATTGGGCATTAGGAAGACACTTGTTCGCGGAGGATAGAAGCAGTGAGCGAGATCATCAGGTAGATGCCCGCAAAAATGAGGAAAGCCAAGATCGTGTTTTCAAACCCACGCGGATAGGCGGCTTCCTCGGGGGCCACGGGGTTCACGGCAACTGTCAGATAGCGCACCTGGCGGTTGGCTTCGGTCCGGGCTTGCTCCATCTGCTGGAGGGCCGATTGCAGCATCATGTCGCGCGTAGCCAGATCGGCCTGCGCCATTTGGATGTTGATCGACAGCTTTGCAAGCGAGTTTTCGCCCGCGCTGATATCGGTCATCTCGGCCTCAAGCTCGGACTGGCGATTTGTCAGGATCCGCAGGGTCGACCGCGCCCCGTCCACCTTCGCCTGATTGGGCCGGGCGTTTGCCAGAAGCGTGTCCAATTCGATCCGCTTTTCAGTGATCAGCGCGCTGATCTCGGTAATCTGTTGGCGCAAAGAGGCGATAACCGCCTCGGGGTCCAGCGTGGCGCCTTGGATCTGTAGATCGACCAGCGATTGCTGGGCCGCGCGCCGGTCCACTTCGGCCTTATCGAGTGCGGCGATTGCGTCGCCCATCTGGTCGACACGTTTCTGGGCAGAGAGCTCGTTCACCCGTTCTTCGGCATAGGAAATAAGCGCTTCGGAAAAGGCCTGGCTGACTTGCGGGTCTGCCGCCGCAACTTCCATCCGGATCACGCCTTCGGTGGGGTCAAAGCCGATTCTAACGTTGCGCTTGTAAAGTTTATAGGCGTCTTCGATGGTGGCGTCTGGTTCCAGCCGCTGTAGGGGGTCAATCCAATCTTGCTTGAAGTGCGTTTTGAAGCCTGCGTCTTCCTGCAAACGCAGCATGGCGTCTTTCGATTGTAGGTAAGACTGGACCGCAATGCTGTCCTGGCTGGTCGCGAACTGCGTGGGCAGCAGACCGCCCAGCGGAGAGGATCCACCGCCCGCACCTTCGTTTTGGATGATCAAAAACTCGCTATCGGTCGCATACATCGGCGTTGCGATCTGATAGAAGTACCAGCCTGCAAGCAACGTCGGGAGAAACACGAAAAACGACAGGCGCGTCAGCAGAAGCCCCAGTTTCTTGCGCCGCCGGCGTGCGATGTCCTTCTGAATTTCTGAAATTTCACGCTCGCGCCGCTCGGCCGGGCTTAGCCGGTCGATCGAGGGCAGTGTTCTATCGCCGGTTGGTACAGTCTGCGGCAGCTGCGTAGGGGTGTCGACGCCGGTTTGCTGTTCGTCGGCAGGGACAACAAGTTCCAACATGTTGGCCCGCTGAAAGGGATCAATCCCGCGCGCGCGCAAAAGGCGAACTGCGTCGAAATCGGATGTAGGCGCCAGATTGTGCTTTTGCGCGACGCGTCGGGCCATGCGCAATTGGCGCCCCGTGAGCCCCTCGCGCCGAATGGCATCGATGTCGGTTTCAACGCCGACCATATTTGCGCTGTCGACTTCGCCGTTTTGTGGCTGCGGTGTGGATGTTGGGGCCGGAGCAGCCGTACTTGTTGTCTCGACCAAGTCCTCTTGCGGCGCTTTGACAGGGGCCGCTTCGCCAACGCCATGCGCGGAGGGACGCGGGGGCGTCCGTTTGATCCGAAACTTTCTAGCCTTGGGTTTGGTAGTCATAAAGCTGCCTTGCCTCTTCCAAGGTATCGAACATGTAAAGCTGGCCGTTCAACAAAACAGCCGCCTCGCGTGCAAATTTCTCCAATGTTTTGGCTTGGTGTGACACAATTACGATGGTGGTGGTGGCCAGCCGCTCTTGCAAGATCTCTCCCGCTTTTCGATTGAATTCGGCATCCGTTGTGCCCGGCATCCCTTCATCGATCAGGTACATGTCGAAATCAAGCGCCAGCATCAGGGCAAAGGAAAACCGCGCCCGCATCCCCGCGCTATACGTACCCAAGGGCTGATCGAAATACTCGCCCAGGCCGCAAAGCCAGCGGCAATAGCTTTCCACATAGTCCGGGTCGAGGCCGTAGAGCCGCGCGATATAGCGGCAGTTTTCATGCGCCGAAATCTTCGACACCACACCGCCCATAAAGCCCAATGGAAACGAGATATTGCAGCCGCGGTGGATCTCGCCTTCGTCTGGCTTCTCCAATCCGGCCATCATGTTGATCAGCGTGGTCTTACCGGTACCGTTCGGTGCCAGGATGCCCATCGACCGGCCAAGTTCCACACGAAAAGAGACGCGATCAAGGATAACCTTGCGCTGCGTTCCGGTCCAAAAGGACTTCGAGACGTTCACGAACTCTAACATGTCTGCTCCGCCCTCGTACGTGAGAGCTTTACCCCGGTTTACCAGAGGTTTCTTTGCGAACTATAAACCAAATCTGGCCACATTATGTCCGCTTTGGCGACAAATAAACAGATCCGGCGCGATTTCGACGGGGAAAAGCGACGCGCGCGGGTCAAACCCGCGCAGGCTGCAGCGCTAGAGTTGCACCTTTTGAACGCGGAACACGATCCCCGCCGCGATGGAAAGTGCCGCGGCAATAAAGGAGAAAAGCGCCCCCATCTTCGCGGCATCTTGCACTGGTCCGGGATCAAAGGCGGCAGAGGCGAAGAAGAGTGATACCGTGAAGCCGATGGCGGCCACACAGCCGATCACAATCAAGTCAACAATGCGCATGCCCTCCGGTATACCCAGCCGCAAGGGCGTCGCAGCAATCCATCCGAAGATTAAGATGCCAATCGGCTTGCCGATGATCAGCCCGGCAAGGACCAACCATGTTGCATCCCCAATGGCCGAAAACTCAACGCCCGCGTTCAAGAGGCCGAAGAAGAACAAGACGAACTCCACCGGGGTCTTTAACGCGTGTTCGATCTGGTTGAGAAGGTCGGTCAGATGTGTCTCGGCCTGGCTGAAAATCCCAAAGGCACGGTCTGCATGCGGGATCGTTGGCACAATCGGCAACAGGCCCAAGGCCGGGTGCAGACCCGATTGCGCGAACCCGTACCACGAGGCGACGCCCGCGATCAGGTAGGGCCAAAACCCCAAGGTCTTGCGTACAAAGGTCGAGTTTGGGCGCGCCTGGTTGTTCCGGTCCATCCGGCGCGGCAACCAGTTCGCCAAAACGTAAACGGCAATGGCGGCAAAGACGGACAGCAGGAGCCATTCAGGCGCCAACTCTCCCGAGGGATAGAAGATGGCCAAAATGATCAGGCCAGCTGCATCGTCTGCGATTGCCAACAGGAGCAAGAACCGAACCGCCGGGTGGCCTGCGCCAAACACGATACGGCCGACCATGTAAGAAAACGCGATATCGGTGGCCGTTGGGATCGCCCAACCGTTGGCGACAGCTGAATATGTCTCAGACCCCAAGACGGCTGCGAGGCCCAGATAAACGGCAATCGGCCCCAACATACCGCCCGCCGTGGCAAAGAGGGGGGTGGCCGCCTTTTTCCCGCGCAGCGATCCGTTCTTGAGGATCACAGCCTCCCACACTTCCTTTGCGGCAATCGCAAAGAAAAGCGCCATGCAAACATCGTTTACGAGGTAGTGAAAGCTGAGAACTTTGGTGGCGCCTCCGGCGGCGAAGGCATCGTACCCCTCGCCATAGGTCTTCTTCCAATAGGCATAGTCAGCGCCCACGATGTCGTTGAACCAAATCGGATATTCCACGAAGTGGTGGTAGCCGTGCGGATCGATATTCGCCCAGATCAGTGCCAAAAGTGCGCCAAAAATGAGTAGCAATGAGTACTGGGACACAAAGTTCCACACGCGATACATGGGCGGGTTCTCCTTCAGACTTCGTGCTTGATAAATCAAGGTTTCGCGCGGTTCAACGACAGATCGGCCAGTGTCAGCGGCGTTAGGGGCACAGAAAAAGCCCGCCGGAAACCGGCGGGCTTTCTGGGCGGAATCGAGTTTTTGGCTAGGCGACCATGCCCCAAATCATGCCGGCCAGGATTGCGCCGATGAGTGCAAAGCCGAGATAGGCCGCAAAAATCCGTGGCTTGACCAGCGCCCATACGGCCAGGGCTGCGGGGATCGAACTGACGCCACCTGCGACCACAAAGCTCATCGCGGCACCGTCGGCCATGCCCTGCTGCAAGAGCCCGTCGATCAGCGCAACGGCGGCGTATCCGTTCAGGTAGGCCGGTGCCCCGACAAGGGCTCCGAGTGCGATCGGGCCAAATCCGTCGCCACCGAGGATTTGCGCGATCCAGGCGGCGGGTACGTATTGCACCATCATGGCCTCGATCACGTAGGCCAGCGTGAGCCACTTCAGAAGGAAAGCAGCGTTCTCAAGGGTGGCGTCTTTGAACGTCTGCACGCGGTCAGCTTCGGTCCAGAACTTCCAAACAGGCTTGCCCGAGAACGGTTTTTTGACGCCGCAGCAGCCGCCGACTTGGGGTTGCTCGCGCAGCGGGTCCGCGAAGACGACTGTGTTCGCCAACAAAAGCGTGCCAAAGCCGCCCAAGAGGCCCAATCCGACAGCCGCAACTG
Source organism: uncultured Aliishimia sp. (assembly GCA_963922415.1). GTDB lineage: Bacteria > Pseudomonadota > Alphaproteobacteria > Rhodobacterales > Rhodobacteraceae > Aliishimia. The sequence goes on from CAWUIP010000045.1 coordinate 6,110, forward strand.
TCTTAGCGATGGCGAACTCAAAGCCTAAGGTGCCGGCTGTGATCGTGAACATCGCGGGGTCCATTAGAGGGGAGGCGAGCCAGAAGGCCATCACCGCCGAAAGCGGCGCGCCTACGGCCAAAAGTGCTGCGATGAAGGGAATGACCTCGCACGAGCAGAAGGGCGAAAGCCCGCCGAGCAGCGCAGCCATGATGATCATACGTGTGGGGTTGCCCTCAAAGGCTTTGGCAAGCAGCGTCTCGGCGCCTGTCGCCTTGAGGTAGCCGATCGCCAGAATAGCAAATAGGATAAACGGCGCTGTTCCTGCGAGTGCTTTGGCCGCAAATTGAACACCTGGCCAGAAATAGCCGGGATCAAGGACAGCGACGGCCAACAAGATCAGGGCGGATGCGATCCAGGGCTTGCCCGGGCGCGGTAGGCGCTTCAGCCAGGGAACTGTGACAGAGGTTTGGGTGGTGTCAGCCATTGGGTCAGCTTCCTTCATCGGTGTCGGCGCAGCACTCGCTGAGCAGAAAATCGGACAAGCGCTGCACGTGCTCATAGGCGACGGCGGCGCAAATGATGTTGCGGCCCTGCTTTTCTTGACGCACGAGGCCGGCTTGGGTCAGGATTTTCATGTGGTGGGTCAGGGTCGATCCGGTGACACCGCAGCGGGCGCCAAGATCGCCGATGCTCAAGCCTGCGTGACCTGCCCGCACCAAGGTCCGGAGCACGGCCAGGCGTTGTTCAGAGCCAAGCGCGGCAAAGGTTGAGGCCGCTTCGGCAAGTTCGGTGGATTGGAACGACTCGGTTTTCATGTTTCTAGAAGTATCGAAATATTTTGAAGATGCAAGTGTTATTTCGATAGATGTCGAAATAACGTGGGCGGTGCGGACAGTGCCGCACCCTACGCAGACGGACTGTAAGGTGCGGCGCCGTCCGCACCCACCCCTTGGCGCAGGGTTCGAAATGGCCTAGCTCGCTCTGCATGAAGGCCTTGATTGACGATATTTGCGCTTGCCGCCTGTGCGCGGATCGGTTTGCCAAAACACAGACCCAGCACCGTCCACGACCTGTGGTTTGGGCCGCGCCAGAGGCACGTATCCTTGTCGCCGGCCAAGCCCCTGGTGCACGTGTCCACAAAAGTGGCCGCCCCTTTACAGATCCGTCAGGTGACCGCCTGCGCGCCTGGATGGGCATAGACGAACGAACGTTTTACGACCGATCCCGCATCGCAATTGTCCCGATGGCTTTTTGCTTTCCTGGTTACAACGCAAAAGGCAGCGATCTGCCACCGCCGCCGGTTTGCGCGCGGACCTGGCATCTACGCGTCATGGAAGCCCTGGCCAAGGTGCGTTTGCGCATTCTCATTGGATCATATGCCATCAAATGGCATTTGGGGCTGCGCGCCCGCGTAGACGATACTGTTCGCGCCTGGTCTGATCATGCACCCCAAACATTCGTGTTGCCCCATCCAAGCTGGCGCAACACGGCGTGGCTGAAACGGAACCCATTTTTCGAAGCGGACGTCGTGCCTGCGCTTCAAACCCAAGTCGCAAGGGTCCTCAATGACAGATGAAACGCCGCTAGACACTGCCTTTTCACGCATGGAGCGGTCCGAGGCGGACCGGCTTCACTTTTATGCAACGCTCGCCGACGCCGAACTGTTGATGCTTCTGGAACAAGAAGCAGACGGGCAAACGATCACGCCGCGTCTCTTTCGTGTCGATGGCCGAGACATCATTTTGGCCTTTGACACAGATGCACGGCTGGCCGCATTCGCGGACGGTCCTGCGGCTTATGCAGCACTCCCAGGACGCGTCATCGCAGAGCTGCTTTGCTCTGAGTCAATGGCGCTTGGGTTAAACTTAGACGTCGCTCCGTCTTCTATAATCCTTGAGCCTGACGCTTTGAGCTGGTTGAGCGAACGCCTTGGCCAAGACGACCCGACGGCGCATGCGGCGCAGATCCAAACGATCTCGCGACCCGGGAACGTGCCTGATGTGTTGCTCGAAGCGCTCGGCGCGCGGTTGTCGTCGTCGGCGGGCCTTGCAACATCCGCGGTTTTGGTTGCGGCTGAGTACGAAACCCAGTCCAAAGCTCATCTTTTGATCATTCTGGGTGCATCGCAGCGCGCGGAAGCGGCCCTGGCGCGCGCGGTCAACGAAGCGCTGACTTTCTCAGGTGTGGACGCTGGGACCCTGGACGTCGTCTTTGTTCCAGAACATCACGCGTTAGCAGCGCGCGCGCTGAAAGTTGGGCTGCGGTTTGACATTCCCGTGCCGCCAGAACCAAACACACATGGTCCCCCGCCGCCCGGCTCGGACCCTGCCAAGCCCCCAAAGCTTCGGTGACATAATGTTCACACAATTATGGCTCGCTTTCACAGCTGCGCGAGGCCCCCTCACAGCCCCAAGACAGCGCCCCACATGGCTGCTAGGACCAAGGCGAGGACCGCCGCAGGCCTTCTGATATCCGAGAGGACACGTATATGAACCGTTTCACCCTGACACTCGCCGCCGCTGCATCGGCGCTCACTTTGGCCTCCGCCGCATTCGCGGGCGACCAATATATCGACGAGACCGGCTTTGCCGTGTCTGGTCACGATGTCGTCGCTTACTTTGGCCTCGACCAAAACCCAGTTGGCACTGTACAGCCCGCACCAGTTGCAGGCCGCGCGGACATCACAGCCGAATACAATGGCGCCACGTGGGCGTTTTCAACTGAAGCCAACCGTGACGCCTTCCTGGCCGATCCAGCAAAATACGCGCCACAATATGACGGACATTGCGCCTACGGCGTCAGCAAGGGCGGCAAAGTGCCAGCAAATCCTAACCTGTGGCGTATCGTTGACGGCAAGCTTTACCTGAACATCACAAAGAACGTGGTGGGTTTCTGGGAAGAGGACATCCCCGGCAACATCAACCTGGCTGAAGGCAACTGGGCGGACATTGAACCGACCGAAGCATCCGACAGAACAATTCCGCAATACAGCTCGGCAGCTCCTGTCGGCGGATGAGCGTCGATATCGACCCTACAAACAGACCCCCGTCGCGCATCGCGCGGCGGGCTTTGCTGTTGGGGGGCACCGCAGTGTTGGCGGGTGGCGGTCTTTTCGCTGCTAATTGGTTCAATGTGCGCGCAGAAGTCACGCCTGACGCATTGAGCGTCGGAGAAGCCCATGCCAAAGCCACTGCAGGTGAGATTGTTTTGATTGATATTCGCCGGCCCGACGAATGGGGCCGCACCGGAGTGGGCGAGGGCGCGCAACCGCTCGATATGCGCAGACCTGATTTTGTTGAGGAGCTTTTGAAATTGACAGATGGTGACTCGGATCGCGCGATCGCGCTGATTTGCGCGCGCGGCGTTCGATCACGCCGTTTGACCGCGACGCTGACAGAAGCGGGCTTCAGCCGCATTATTGATGTGCCCGAAGGCATGCTGGGCTCCGGCGCTGGGCCCGGTTGGCTGCGTGCTGGTTTGCCCGTGGTGAAGCTATGAGAGCTTTGATCGCGGCAACCGCCCTTTTGGTGATGAGTGTTCTGCAAGCGCAGGCATGTGGCGCTATTGACGACGCATGTGAGATCGAAAATGGAACCTACTACGTGGTCATGCCGGACCGCCCGCCCGTTGGTGCATTGATGTTTCTGCACGGTTGGGGATCCTCCGGCGCGGGCTCTTTGAAGATGACCGGCATGGTGCGGACCTTCACTGAAGCAGGCTACGCGGTGATCGCGCCAAACGGCGTGCCGCGAGAGGGCCGGTCTGGCCGGTCTTGGGCCTTTCACCCAAGCTTTCCAGCTGTGCGCGACGAACCGGCCTTCTTGAATGCCGTCAAAATGGATGCCGCAGCGCGATTTGATTTCGACCCCGGCAACGTCATCCTGTCAGGCTTCTCCATCGGTGGAACAACAGCCTCCTACGCGGCGTGCGCCCGTCCCGACGACTTTGCGGCCTACGCCCCGATTGGCGGTAACCTGTGGCGCCCACACCCCGAAGAGTGTGCCGGCCCCGTCCGAATGTTTCACACACATGGCTGGAGTGATGGCACGGTCCCCTTAGAAGGCCGCGTTTTGCGCGGCGGGTCCTTGCGCGAGGAAGGTGCTCTGATCCAAGGCGATATCTTTGCCGCGCTTGAAATTTGGCGCCGCGCCAATCAATGCCTCAACCACAAGCCCGACAGCTTTGACATTGGGGATCGCTACTGGCGTCGGGCCTGGGACTGCGCGCCCGGCAGTGCGCTGGAATTCGCGATGCATCGTGGGGGTCATTCGATCCCGAAAGGCTGGGCGGAGATGGCCTTGGCTTGGTTTGAAGGTCTGCAGACCTCTGAATAAGAGCTGTTTGCCGCACGCCAGATCCATGCGGTGTCCTTCGGCGTTCGACAGCTCAGGCCTGCGGGTGGCCTCCCCGCAGTGCTTGACGCCTCCTTGTGAGCAGCGCAGGTTGCATATGTGCGGGGTCTAGGAGCGGTGAATGAGCGGGTTGTGGCGAGGAACTTGGGCAACCCAAGCGCGCATCTCGACCGGTCTCATTCTGTTCGCCTATATCCTTTTGCACTTCATCAATATCGGACTGGGCCTAGTGTCGCCCGAGGCGGCTGACGCGTTCCAAAGAGTGCGCCTTTCTGTCATGCGCAGCGCTGTTGGAACAGCCGTTCTCTACGGCGCGCTGGCCGGGCACGTGTGCTTGTCTATTGGCGGCTTGGTTCTGTCGGGGCGGCTTAGCCGTAAGCCGGTAGATCTGTTGCAGATCGTTCTGGGTCTTATCATCCCCCTACTGCTTGCAAGCCACGTCATCTTCACGCGCGGCGCGTTTGAACAATTCGAAACCAACGATACGCTGGGTTACCTCACCGGGTTGATCTGGAATACATCCGATGGGTGGTTGCAGGCTGGCTTATTACTGATCACGTGGACCCATGGGTGTATCGGACTTCACGTCTGGCTGCGGATGACGCACGTTTGGCAGCGTAACCTTGTTTGGCTTTCGGCGATGGCCGCGCTCGTCCCGGCCTTTGCGCTTGCGGGCTTCGTGACCGAGGGGCGGCGGGCGCGCGCGTTGTTGATCCACCCAGATGACGACTTGCGTTACGACTTTATGGACTGGGTAAACTGGCCAGGACCAGCCGAGTTTGCGTCGCTTGCCAAACAGTCGGATCAGCTGTTTTGGGCGGTGACAGCAATCCTGTTGCTTTGTGTCGCAGCATATGGCGTGCGGCGGGTTTGGCGCCCCGGTCGGTCCCTGAAAATAACATATGTCGATGGTCCCGTCGTATCTTGCGCGCCAGGTCAAACGATTCTGGAAATTTCACAAGGCTCTGGCGTGCCGCACACTGCCTTGTGTGGGGGCCGGGGGCGCTGCACAACATGCCGCGTGATTGTTGAGGAGGGCGCGACAGACCTGCCGCCACCGACCGACGCGGAAGCGCGCGCCCTTAAGGCCGTGAACGCACCGCCCGGCACACGCCTTGCATGCCAGTTGCGTCCAACGCACCCTGCAACCGTTTACCGAATGTTTGCGCCAGACGGGCGGACAACGCGCCAGCACGCCAGCCAAGGAAAAGAAGCGCAGCTGGCCATTTTATTCCTCGACATGCGCGGCTTTACAGCGCGGACGACGGGGCAGTTGCCCTATGACGTCGTGTTTTTGTTGAACCGTTTCTTTGACGCAATTGTTCCGGCGATCAACGCCGCCGGCGGAACAGTCGATAAGTATCTCGGTGACGGGCTTTTGGCTGTGTTTGAATTGCCGACGTCGCAGGCCTCTGCGCGTGCGGGGCTCAAGGCGTTAAACGCCATCGGAGAGGCGCTGGAGACCTTCAACGCCAAACTGGTTGCGGAAGGGACCGAACGCGTGCGCATTGGCCTGTCGTTGCACTTGGGGACATTGGTCTTGGGGGAGATGGGCGCGGTCGGGCAAGCGCCCCGCACGCTGATTGGAGACGCCGTCAATGCCGCAAGTCGACTGGAGGCAGAAACCAAAGCTATGGGCGTTGAGGCACTTGTTTCATTGTCTGTTCTAAAAGCCGCAGGCGTCGCGTTGCCGCCCGAAGGGTTGCAGACTTTTGCGTTGCGCGGTGTTGCAGAGCCAGTGGCGGCACTTGCAGTGCCCAGCCTGGTGCAATTTTCACCAGTTTTTGCGGAGCCCGCGGCTTGATGCGCCAACGCACACGGGGTCCTTACCCCCAATGCATCGATACTGCGCTGCGCCGCAGATTTATCCGACTTTTTGACCAAATCAGGACCGTCTGCTGGACTTTTGCCACAATCGGCGTATAGGCGGCGCGCGAAGACGGCACAGATCCGTACACCGTAGCAGTCCAACCAAAGAAAGTTTTGATAGATGTTGAGTAACCTGGCTCCGATCCCGGAACTCTATGTTTCTTATGATAGTGCACAAAAGTTAAAGGCCGAAGCTGCAAACTTGGTAAGCCACGATCTGACGCCCCGTCAGATCTGTGATCTAGAACTGCTCATGAACGGTGGGTTCAACCCGCTCAAAGGGTTTTTGGTTGAAGAAGACTACACCAGCGTTGTCGAAAACATGCGTCTGGCGGATGGCAGCCTTTGGCCAATGCCGATCACGTTGGACGTCTCCGAGGACTTTGCCAATTCGATTGAGATTGGCCAAGACATTGCGCTGCGTGACCAAGAGGGCGTGATCCTGGCAACGATGACCGTCGACAGTCGCTACTCGCCTGACAAAGCGCGCGAGGCGGAAAAGGTCTATGGCGCAGATGATCAGGCCCATCCGGCTGTGAACTACCTGCATAACACGGCAGGCGCGGTTTACTTGGGTGGCCCGATCACGGGCATTCAACCTCCCGTCCATTACGACTTCCGCGCGCGCCGCGACACGCCGAATGAGTTGCGTGCATACTTCCGAAAAATGGGCTGGCGTCGCGTGGTGGCCTTCCAGACCCGCAACCCGCTGCACCGCGCCCACCAGGAACTGACGTTCCGCGCGGCCAAAGAAGCGCAGGCAAACCTGCTGATCCATCCCGTCGTAGGCCTGACCAAGCCCGGCGACGTGGATCACTTTACACGTGTGCGTTGCTATGAGGCCGTCTTGGACAAGTACCCAAGTGCCACGACGTCGATGAGCCTGTTGAACCTGGCGATGCGGATGGCTGGCCCGCGCGAGGCGGTCTGGCACGGCCTGATCCGCGCCAATCACGGCTGCACCCACTTCATCGTTGGACGCGATCACGCAGGCCCCGGTAAGAATTCTGCTGGCGAAGACTTCTATGGCCCCTACGACGCGCAGGATCTCTTTCGCGAGCATCAAGATGAGATTGGGATCGAAATGGTTCCGTTCAAACACATGGTCTATGTACAGGACCGCGCGCAATACGAGCCTGCGGATGAGATCACGGACAAGGACGATGTGACCATCCTGAACATATCTGGGACCGAGTTGCGCCGCCGCCTTGCCGAAGGCCTTGAGATCCCCGACTGGTTCTCGTTCCCAGAGGTCGTAAAAGAACTGCGCCGCACCCGGCCGCCACGGTCGCAACAGGGCTTTACCGTCTTTTTCACAGGCTTCTCGGGGTCGGGAAAATCCACCATCGCCAATGCTTTGATGGTCAAGCTGATGGAGATGGGTGGGCGTCCAGTGACACTGCTTGATGGTGATATCGTGCGTAAGAACCTCAGCTCCGAACTCGGCTTTTCGAAGGAACACCGCGACCTCAACATTCGCCGCATCGGCTATGTCGCCTCTGAGATCACCAAGAACGGTGGGATCGCGATTTGCGCGCCAATCGCGCCCTACGCCACCACACGCCGGGCCGTGCGCGAAGATGTCGAACAATTTGGCGCATTTGTTGAGGTGCATGTGGCAACCTCGATCGAAGAGTGCGAGCGCCGCGACCGCAAAGGTCTCTACAAGTTGGCGCGTGAAGGCAAGATCAAAGAGTTCACCGGCATCTCGGACCCGTACGACGTGCCCGAAGATCCTGAACTGCGCGTCGAGACAGAGAATGTCGAAGTCGACAACTGCGCGCATCAGGTTCTGTTGAAGCTGGAAAGCCTCGGCCTGATCTCGGCCTAAACCTTTCACCAAAGTCGAAACCGGCCAGACGAACTGGCCGGTTTTGTCGGGTTACGCGGCCAGCGCGTCCATTTTTGTGGCCAGTTTTACGTCAAGCTCTGAGAGCCCATCAACGTCATGGGTCGTCAAAACCACCTCGACCCGGTTGTAGACGTTGAACCATTCGGGGTGATGGTTCCACTTCTCGGCCCAGATTGCGATTTTCGTCATCCAGCCGAAGGCCGCAACAAAGTCGCTGAATTTGAAGGTCTTGGTGATTGCGTCTTTATCGGTGTGGAGCGTCCAGCCGCTGTCGAAGAGCGGGGCTAGCGCGGTTTCGCGGTCGGCGGGGGAAAGTTTTGCGGTCATTGGTGTTCCTCAACCTCTGCTTTTCTGAACGGCCCGTAGCTCGTCAGAATTTCGATATCTTCTTCAATCGCGGCGCGTTCGGCTTCGAGATAGTCCGAGATCGCCTGGGCAAAGCCCGGATCGCGCACCCAGTGGAGGCTGTGGCACGGCGTGGGCAAATAGCCACGCGCCAGTTTGTGATCGCCCTGCGCTCCGGCTTCGACCCGCGACAGGCCATGGGCCAGCGCAAAGTCGATGGCCTGGTAGTAGCACAGCTCAAAATGCAAACAGGGATGATGTTCGGCGCAACCCCAATAGCGGCCAAAAAGCGTCTCGCGCCCGGCGAAGTTCAGCGCTCCGGCAACATAACGCCCCTCCCGTTCGGCCAGAACCAAAACGGCGTCATGGCTCAGCCGCTCTTGTACAAGGTCGAAGAACCGGCGCGTCAGGTAGGGCATGCCCCATTTGCGCGCGCCTGTGTCCTGATAGAAGTGCCAAAACGCATCCCAATGTTCGGGCTGCAGATCGTCCCCGGTCAATGTGAGGATCGTGCCGCCAAAGGCCTGGGCCTGCGCGCGCTCTTTGCGCATGTTCTTGCGCTTGCGGGACGAGAGGCTTGCCAGAAAGGCATCGAAATCGGCGTAGCCGTCATTGGTCCAATGGTATTGTTGCGACACCCGGTGCATCAGCCCGGCCTCTGGCGCGGCTTCGGCCTCAGCATCGGTGCAAAAGGTGGCGTGGACGCTGGAGATCCCGTTGTTTTCGGCCACTTGCTGCGCGCCTTGGGCCAGGGCGCGCAGGCCCACATCCTCGAACCCCGGCCGGGTCAGAAACCGGCGGCCTGTGGCGGGGGTGAAGGGAACTGCGATCTGCAATTTGGGATAATAGCGCCCACCGGCGCGTTCATAGGCGTGGGCCCAGTTGTGGTCGAAGATGTATTCACCCTGGCTGTGGCTTTTGGCGTACATCGGTGCCACTGCGATGACCTCACCGGCCACGCGCGCCACCAGGTAATGTGGCTGCCAGCCGGTGCCCGCGCCGACCGATCCGCTGTCTTCGAGCGCTTTGAGGAACGCGTGCGTGGTGAACGGATCCACGGGCCGCCCGCCATCGGCGACTTCGGGGCACGCGCAGGCATCCCAATCCTCGGGCGCGATTTGCGCGAGGCTGCCAAGGGTTTCGATTTCAATCTCGCGGACGCTCATGGGGTCGGGCGGTCTCCTTGGGACTAGAGTTGGCCCAGTCGTGCGCACCTTCAAGTGCGGATCAGGGCAGGAAGTCCTCAAAGGTGATGTTGTGCGCAATTGTGAGCGCTTCTGCCGCCGCTTCGGGCGTTCGGATGGTCCAGCAGAGGATGGGCAAGCCTTGGGATTTGATCTCGGCCACCCGCGGATTGGCCAGATCACTGGCCTGATGGCTGATGAAACTGGCACCGGTGCGGTCCAGATCCGGGATCGTGCGCAGCCGATCGCAGGTCTGTTGGCTCAGCGGCACGTCTTCTGCGTCAAAGGCCGCAGTCGTTAGGCCGCGCGGCACACCTGGGCAGAGGTCTTGCAGTGCGGCCACCGAATGCGGGTTGAAGGACATGAGCGCAAGCGGCCCCTGATACCCGGCAATGTCGTCGGCCACAGCGGTTTCAAGCGCGCCGATGTTCGGGCCCATATCACCGTCTTGATCCTTGATCTCGATCAGCAATGGGACACGGCCCGCAACGCAGGCCAAAACCTCCTTCAGCGTTGGAATGCCCTCTGACCCATGGGTCAGCGGAATCGATTGCAGATCAGACGTGCGCCGGGCTTGGATCGGCCCCGCCGCACCGGTGAGGCGCGCCAGGTCATAGTCGTGAAAGACCATTGCGTCGTGATCGGCGCTGGCTTGCACGTCAATCTCGATGCCGTAGCCAGCGGCCACCGCGGCCTCGATCGCGGCAAGACTGTTTTCAGGCCGACCGCGCGCCACATCATGGAGCGCGCGGTGGGCAATGGGCGTTTGGGTAAACGCAGCCGGAAGGGGGATCATGTCAGCTCGAAGATGCCTTCGATCTCGACCGCGACGCCCAAGGGCAGGGCACCTGCGGACACGGCGGACCGGGAGTGTGATCCCGCGTCACCCAAGGCTTCGACGAGGAAGTCCGAGGCGCCGTTGATCACTTTGGGTTGTTCAGTGAAATCGGGTGTCGAATTCACAAACCCCGTGAGCTTCACCACGCGTTTTAGCCGGTCCATGTCGCCATCGCAGGCCGCGTTGACCTGTGCCAAGAGCCCAAGCGCGCAGGTCTTAGCGGCTGCCGCACCTTCTTCCACGGTCAAATCCGCACCGACTTTGCCGGTGATAAAGCCGTCGGCATTCATCGAGATTTGGCCCGATACAAAAAGCAGCGATCCGACCTGGACAAAGGGGATGTAGTTGGCGGCGGGGGCGTTTGCTGTTGGCAGTTCGATACCGAGTTCAGCCAAGCGCGCAGCAATGGACATGACGTGTCGTCTCCGTGATTTTTGACGTTGCGCAGACGCTAGCGCAACGGTCACAGAACGCAATGCGTCTTCGCCCGCGCCCGGAAATTTTCAAAATTTCCGGGGTCTGCCGTGTTAGGTTTCGCGGAAGGCGCGGTTGAAGTAGTCAAGTAGTGGCTTGGTCAGATATTGCATCGGCGAGCGTTCATCGGTGCGGATATAGGCCTCGACAGGCATGCCGGGGATTAGGCTCACGTCTTGTCCCAAGCGGTCAATCTCACCCGGTGCCAGTTCGATTTCTGCGCGGTAGTATGTTAGGCGCGTCGCCTCATCTTCGAAGGCGTCCGCCGACACAACTGCGACCTTGCCCACAAGTTCGGGCGTCGTGCGTTGATCCAGCGCGGAGAAGCGCAAGTTCACGTCTTGGCCGACCAGAACTTGGTCGATATGCACCGGCTCAACCTGTGCGGCGATAACCAAGGGTCTGTCTTGCGGCACCAGGTAAAGCACAGGCTCGGCGGATTGGATCACAGCACGTAAGGTCTGCACTTCAAGCCCGTAGACGATGCCCGAAACAGGCGCGCGTATCTCAAGGCGATCCAGGTCCTCCAACAACGCTGTGCGTGTCTGGCGCAGCTCGACTTCGCGGAAGCGCATGTCGCGCAACTGTGTGATCGCCTCTTCGCGCAGACGCGATCGGATGCCTTCGGCTTGCACCCGCGTTTCTGTGATCCGGATTTCCGCGCTGTACTCGCTCGCTTCCAGCTCGCCCAATTGGCCTTGCAACTGGGCGGTGGAGCGGCGTAGGGCGAGGACCGTGCCAATTGGTGTCAGCCCACGTTCATAGAGATCTTCTTGCCCGGCGCGCTCCTCCTCGATGAGCGCGAACTGCTCTTTGAGTGCCACAATCTGGGCCTTAATCCCTTGGATTTGGCTCGCAATCTGATCTTCTTGCTTGGCCAGTTGTTCAAGCTGCGTATCGCGGCTTTCCAGCCGGACTTTGAAGAGGTTGAGCTGTCCATCGCGGAATTCCGCGACTTCTGGGTCAACTGCGGCGCGCTCCAAAAGCTCGGGCAAAAATACAATCTCGGCTGTGCCGTCGCGTTCTGCCTCAAGCCGCCCGCGCCGCGCGAGGATCTCGAAAAGCTGTCCATCGGTGATCGCAAGATCCGACTGCATCCGCGTGGCATCCAGACGGATCAGCACTTGTCCTGCGTCAACGGAGTCGCCTTCTTCGACCAAGATCTCGGACACGACGCCGCCGGTTGGGTGCTGGATGACCTGGCGGTTACGTTCAACTTCAATTCGGCCCGAGGCGATAATGGCCCCCGCGATCTGCGTGGTTACGGCCCAGGTACCAAAGCCTCCGATCAGGACGAAAAGCGCTGTGAACCCAACGAGTAAGGGCCAGCGTGCAGACCATTTTTCAGACGGGCTCATGTGACACCTCCTTTGTCGGCGGGGTTGGCCGCCAGTTGTTTGTGATTGCGCACCGTGGCTTTCAGGACCTCATCCTTGGGTCCAAAGGCCATGCGCATGCCGTTTTCGATCACCAAAAGCGTATCGCATTCCTGGATCGCGTTGGGCCGGTGCGCCATGATCATGACCGAACGCCCTTCGGTCTTCAGCGACCGGATGGCCGTGTTCAAAGCCTGGTTGCCCACGTTATCGAGGTTGGAGTTCGGCTCGTCCAAAACGATGATCACAGGATCGTCGTAAAGCGCGCGCGCCAGGCCAATGCGTTGCATCTGACCGCCCGACAGCCGACTTTGCCCGTCCCGGATCATGGTGTCGTAGCCACCGGGCAGCTCTAGGATCATTTCGTGCGCGGCTGCTTTCTTTGCCGCAGCGACGACCTTGGCTGCGTCGGGCGTGTCCGACAGGCGGGCGATGTTTTCCGCGATTGTCCCGTCAAAGAGTTGCACCCGCTGTGGGAGATACCCGATCAAGCCGCCCAGAACGTCCGGTTCGTACTGATCCAGCGACGCGCCGTCGAGCCGGATTGATCCGCCCGCAGGGCGCCAAAGGCCCGTGATGGCGCGCGCTAGAGTTGATTTACCGCAGCCCGATGGGCCGATAACGCCCAATGCTTGTCCAGGTTGCAGTTCGAAGTTGAGTGATTTTAACGAGGCCTGACGTTCTCCAGGCGGCAAAACAGTGAGGCCCTTGGCTTCGAGTTTCGCGCGAGGCTTGGGCAAGGCGGTGCGCTGTTCGCGCGGCGGCACCTCTGAAAGCAGCTCACTTAAGTTTTCCCAACCCTTGGTCGCACGCTGCACCAGCGCCCATTGTCCAATGGCCAATTCGATCGGCGCCAAGGCCCGCCCCAAAAGGATCGAACCTGCAATCATCGCCCCTGGGGTCAATTCGTTCTGCAGCACCAACCACGCACCCAAACCCAGCATGGCTGACTGTAGAAAGAGCCGCATCGCCTTAGTCATAGACGAAAACCCGCCTGAAATGTCCGTGGCAGAGATCCCCTCACTCAGCGCTTTACCCCGCGCTTGGTTCCATCGGCGGAAAGCTGCGCCCTCCATCCCCATGGATTGCAGCATCTCAGCCTCAGTGCGCATCTGACCGGACATATGTCCAGCCTGCATCTCGGCGGCATTGGCGCGCTGGTTTGGCCCGCGTGACAGCAACTGGTTGCCGACAGTGATCGCGATCAGCAAAGATCCACCCAGGACCGCCAACCACCCCATCAATGGGTGAAAAAGGAAGATCCCCGCCAAAAAGATGGGGGTCCATGGCATGTCGAAAATGGCCATCAACACGGGCGCGGTCATCAACCGCCGCACAGCTTCCAGGTCCTGCAGACCACTTTCCGACCGCGTGTCTGGCGACACGGCAGCCTTACGGGTCACGGCCTCGAACACGCGTTTGTCCAATGTCGACTGAAACCGCGCGCCGACCCGGCCCATAACACGGCCCCGGACAAACTCCATCAGGCCCATGATTCCGTAAAGGAAAACAACGAGTAGGGAGAGCGCCAGCAGGGTTTCTTCGGATCGTGACCCTAGCACCCGGTCATAAACCGACAGCATGTAAAGTGGGCCTGTGAGCATCAACAGGTTGGCAAAAAAGCTAAAGATGCCCACGGCCCAGTAGAGGCCGCGACTTTGTCGTCTGGCAGCTTTGAGTTCTTCTTTCCCGTTTGGTGGTTGCGCCATATCTCTGCTCTGGTTGTCTTGCGTTTCTTAATGTGCCCGCGCTACAGGAAAAGTCGTTCGTTTTTGTGGCCTGTATGGTCAGGTCTGTCACTTCTTCGCCACAGAGTGGCAAATCGCTTTGCACTCCGACTGGGCATCTGCGACCATGATATTATCTAACCCATAAATTCATTGCTTGGGGATTACCATTGCTGTTTTCGAAGGCTGCCGCGCTTTTGTACCGCCCATTTCTGGCGGCGTCACTGGCGTTGGCGCTCTCTGCTTGTGCGGGTGGGATGGACCGAGATCCGCTGGACGGCATCAACGACCCCTATGAGACGCAGAACCGTCGGGTCCACGCGTTCAACAAAAGCCTAGACAGCGCCATCGTGCGGCCTGCGGCCCAAGGCTATACGCAGATCCTTCCGGACGAGATCGAAGATCGTGTGGGCGCGTTTGCCGCAAATCTGGGTGAGCCCGCCAACATGACCAACAACCTGTTGCAGGGGAACTTGCGCGGGCTTGTGCGCTCTACCGCCCGGTTTGCGATCAACACCACGTTCGGGATTGCAGGCATTGTGGATGTGGCCACGTTATGGGGCATCGAAGAGGCGGACACAGACTTTGGCGAGACTCTGTACGTTTGGGGCTCTGGCGAAGGGGCGTATGTCGAATTGCCGCTTCTGGGCCCTTCGAACCAGCGTGACGCGGTTGGCAAGGTTGTGGATCTTTTCACAAATCCGCTGTCTTACGCATTGGACACGCCGGAAGCCTATGTGCCCCCAGTTGCCTCAGGGGCTGCGGGGCTTGGGTACCGCGGCCGATTTGCAGACGCAGTTGACAGCGTTCTTTACGAGAGCGCGGACAGCTACGCGCAGTCGCGGCTCATTTACTCTCAAAACCGTCGGTTTGAACTGGGCCAGGAAGATCCAAGCGCCGAGATCGACCCGTTCGCACTGGACACGGAAGGGTTTTAGACCATGAAACGCCGCACATTCACGCTTGGTTTAGCCGCCACATCTTTGGCGCCGCAATCGCTTTTGGCATTGACCGAGGCTGGGGCCGAAGCGCTTGTGGGCCGCCTTGTGGGTGACATCAATAAGGTGATTGCGTCTGGCAAGGCGGAAAACGCGATGATCCGCGACTTTGAACGGATTTTTGCACGCTACTCGGACACCTCTTATATCGCGGCCTACGCGATGGGGGTCGACGGGCGCCGTGCGAGTTCAGGCCAAAAGCGCGCATTCTCCAAAGCGTTCCAAGGGTATATCTCACGCAAATACGGTAAGCGGTTCCGCGAGTTTATCGGCGGGCGGCTTGAGGTGAAGGGCGTGAAGAAGGTCAAAAACTGGTTCGAGGTGTCGACCGTGGCCTTCCTGCGTGGCGAGGCGCCGTTTGAAGTAACGTTCCACGTCTCCAACCGGTCCGGCAAGGATCTGTTCTTCAATATGTTTATTGAAGGCATTAACCTTCTGTTGACCGAGCGGACCGAGGTCGGGGCGCTGTTGGACAAAAACGGCGGTGATATCGACAAAATGATTGCCGCTCTGCAGCGCTCTGGCTGATCGTTCTCAAGTGCCGCAAAGGCCCTGCTTTTTCTCTAGGCGTCCAGGTTGCGCAAAGCAGGCAAGCCGATCCCGGTGCTCTCAAAGCCGCCATCAACGGCAAGCGTTTGCCCTGTGATATAGCTGGCCTCGTCCGAGAGCAGGAACCGGATAGCGTTGGCAAGCTCAGCTTCGGTGCCGTAGCGGTTCAGCGGGATTGCGTCGTGATAGGCATCAATGATTTCTTGCGTGTGCACCGCCATCGCAAGCTTGGTGCGCACAGGCCCCGGGGCGACAGCGTTCACCCGAATGCCCAGGCCGCCCAACTCCGCTGCAAACTGCTGCGTGAGATGGGCGAGCGCGGCTTTCGAGGTGCCGTAAGCCACCCGCAAGGTGGAGGCCCGCAGACCCGAGATCGACGTGATGTTGACGATCGCGGCCTGGCGCGCGGCGGCCAACTGGTCCGTGAAGGCTTGTGTCATCAGGAAGGGGCCGTCGAGGTTCGTGGCCATGACCAGGCGCCAAGTTGCGTAATCCATCTCGGCAATTGGGCCGAACCGCGCGATGCCGGCATTATTGACCAGGCCCGAGAGGTGCGGCCAATCGGACAGCGACGTGGCCAAATCGGTCACTTGGTCGGGGTCAGAGACATCCGTGGTGAACTTCCGCACATTGGTGCGGGCGGCGGCAACTTTTTCAAGTTCGGGTGCGTCGTAGTCGACCATCGCGACATGCCATCCCACCTCTAAGAGCGCGTCTGTCGTGGCCAGCCCAATGCCACGCGCCGCCCCCGTTACCACTGCCGTTTTCATCCTCTGTTCCCCTTTGTGCCCTCGCCGTCACAGTGCGGGTCTCGCGCGGAAAAGAAAAGACCCCGGCCTGTGGGAGCAAGCCGAGGTCATAAGCGCATTGGTCTAGGACGCGGGTGTGGTGCCCCGTGTCAGATGCGCAAACTGTCAGATGCGCAAAAACGGCTGCGCAATTTTCGGCAAGAGACCGCGGAACTTCAAAGGCGCGTCGGTGACGGCCAGGCAAATGCAGTCTTCGTGGATGTCGGCGACCGGCGTGTGGTGCAAATCTGCATCCGCGATCTCCACGTCGCCGCGCGCGAAGTAGCCATCTTCGTCCTGGAAAGCGCCTTGCAGGACCATCGTCATCTCGACACCGTGGTGCGAGTGATCAGGCATCGCAGCTCCGGCGGGAATAAAGAGAAGACGCGCAGACGCTTCCGAAGAAGTCGGCAAAATCGCCTGTTTCACGCCCATGCCAACGGGTTTCCAGTCGATCGCGTCAATGTCGCCGCCCACGTAATCCTGCAGCGGTTGCGGCAGAACGCCCGGCGGGTGACTTGCAACTTTTGGTGCCTCGACAGGACCGCCTGCGATGAGCGCCAGCGTGGCCTCTAGAGCGCCGTCCGACATGGTCACGGCATTGCCGGGCGTTTCGGCCAAAACCTCTCCCCCCAAAGCTTCATAGCTTTCCGCCTCTGCGCGGCACTGATCACAAAGCGACAGGTGCGAGGCGACCATAAGGTTGAACGCTTCCGGCAAAGTACCTGCGGCATAGGCCATCAAGATGCCCGGGCTGAGGTGATGATTGATTTCGTATCCCATTCGACCCACTCACTTAACTCATGGCATGGCGCAATCGGTCGAGCGCCAGCCGTAGCCTTGATTTAATCGTGCCCAAGGGCAGACCTGTTTCT
>CAWUIP010000046.1:0-23143 GCA_963922415.1 uncultured Aliishimia sp.
AGAGGCCACATCTATCGTACGATCACTTACGCCATGCATTTCCTTGACGGCGATGATGCCCACCGTCCTATGGTGGAAACGGCCTTTGTCTTTCACGACATTGGTCTTTGGACCGCCCGTGATCTCGCCTATCTCGCCCCGTCGGAAGACGTAGCCTTGAAGCAAAACCAAGAGCTTGGCCTCGGGCTCGACCCCGCAACGCTCAGGGCTGCAATCCATTGGCACCATAAGATCACCCGGTTTAAGGGCAAGGACGCCGATGTCGTGAACGCGGTCCGAAAGGGAGATTGGGTCGATGCCTCTCAGGGTCTTGTGCGGCATGGTTTGAGCAAGGCACAAGTCAAGCAAGTGCAATCTGCCATAGATGATCACGGCTTTCCCGACGTATTGCAACGCCTCGCCAAAGACCTTGGTGGATCAACAGTTTTCGGGAACCTCAGAGTGCTTCGTCGTGTCTTTAAGCTCTGAGTCTCTCTCGATAACGATCAACAGCCTATCCTTCACAAGATCAAGCGACAGCCTGGTCTCAGAGAAGGCGAGAATTTGAGGGTCACTATAACAAGCGGGAGTAAGATAGCTTTACAAGCACTCAAAGCCTGGGCTTTCGACAGGGAAGCAGTGGTTGCTTGCTGAAGCACAACTTCAAACCGAACGAAACATGATTTCGATACATCCTTCGTCGCCCTCGATACAAAAGTATCAAAAGAGAATCCGAAGACTATGGTCTTTATTTTGATTTTAATAAGAAAAACTTTGACCTTGGGTCTGTGAAGACTTCGATTCCAGGGTCGCCCACCATCTATCCAACACAACCGTTGTTGCTTTCGACAGGCAGATTTTTTCAGGCCTCCTGACAAGCTTCCGGCCTTTCTCATTGTCTTTTGATCAGGTCAGGTGTCCTGCTGATCCAATGTGACCGGAAACGTTACGAAGCATGGTTGAATTGCCTCAAAGGTGGTCGGCGATAGGCGCCGATGTCCGAACCTCTCTTTGTGTTCAGCCATATGGCTGAACATGTGCGAGGCTTGCGGAAGGCGGGCATTTTGCTGTCGTGGCGGACGTTTGCACGCTTGAATTTATTACGTAACAGTTTGTGTTGCATTAGTTCGGCTATTGCGTCATATCGTGGCAAAGCAAAACGAAGCTGGCAGTCGACGCGGCTATCGGTCATCCAGGCTTTCGCGAAGACAACCTCAAATCTGAAAGAATGCTAATGTCACACCTCACCCGCTTGGCCTTTGCCGCTCTTATGGCTGTCAGTGCAGCTGTCCCCGCGACCGCTCAAGAAGGCAGCCTCACGATTTCCATCGGGTTTGGTCCGACGGCGGAGGTTCCAGACCCGCGCGCGAGCTATAACGGCTGGATGTCCAACCAGACCGGTGTGACCGAAACACTGATGGGGATCGATTATGACTTAAACCTTTATCCCCGGCTCGCCGAGGGTATCGCGCAGACGTCGCCCACAACTTGGCGGGTCACCTTGCGGGACGGCGTGACGTTCCATGATGGGGCCCCTCTGACGGCCCAAGCCGTTGTCGACGCGATTGCGCCAATTTCCCAAGAGGGACATCCAGGCCAAAACGCCCGTGTGGCGAAGCTGATGGACCTTGCTGGCATGTCCACTGATGGCGACACTGTTGTGATCTTTGAAACGAACAGCCCAAACGCAGCTTTCCCGTGGACGCTTTCTGAGCCTGGCATCGCAATCTTGGGCGAACCGTCGGACGCTTTCCCGATCAACGCCACCGGGCCCTTCGTGTTCAAAGAAGCTGTGCCGGAGCAGCTATACCGCGTTGAAGCCAACACCAATTACCGCCTCGGTACGCCAGGACTGGAAGAGGTCCGGGTCGTGGTTGCTGGTGATCCTGCGTCCGCCGCGTTGGCGTTTGAAGCCGGAGAGGTCGATATGGTGATCAACTACCCCGAGACCGATTTTGCCCGGATCCAGGAAACCGGTGCTTTGGGCTTCTCCGCCCCCACCGCGCGGCTCTATTTCTTTACCGTGAATGCCAAAAGTGGCCCGATGTCAAACCCGATGATCCGTCAGGCTGTGTCCATGGCGATTGATCGTCAAGGCGTCGTCGATGCCGTGCTGTCGGGCGTTGGCGGCGTGCCTGCCGAAACCGTGTTCCCAGCAGGCAAGGGCTGGGCAGCGGACATTTCCGTGCCGTACGATCCAGCGAAGGCAGAAGAACTCTTGGCCGAAGCCGGTGCCGTGAAAGAAGGCGGCCGCTGGATGCTTGATGGGGAACCGCTTGAGATCGATATCGTGACATACGCGTCGCGTGCCGCCCTGCCGCCAACGGCAGAACTCACGCAAGCCTTCCTGTCGGCCATCGGTGTCGCCGCCAACGTGAAAGTCGGCGAATGGGGTGCAAGCAACGATATGATTGCAGCCGGTGAAGCGGACATGTTCTTGCAAGCTTGGGTGACAACGCCGCAAGGTGATCCAGGTGCTGTGTTGGAGACCTTGCTGAAGTCAGACGGCGGTTCAAACTCTGGCGGCTACGCGAACCCTACTCTTGATGAACTTTTGGCCGATGGGCGTCTGACCTTCGAACAGGACCAGCGCGAGGCGATCTATGACGAAGTACAAAAGATCATTGCCGCCGATGCTGCCATGATCCCGGTGTTCCACGTCGCCCAAACCAACGTGGCCAAAGCAGGCCTGACGGGCTATGCTGTGCATCCGACCGAGACATACTGGATCACGCACGAGACAAAGTTCGCTGAATGACACTAGACGTTACCGGCCTTCGTGCAGTGCGCGCGGGCCGGACCATTCTTCATCCCACGTCTCTGTCGATTGAGCCCGGTGCCCGCATCGGGCTCGTTGGCGCTTCAGGGTCGGGGAAATCCACCCTTGGTCACGCGTTGATCGATGACCTGCGCCGCCAAGGGCGCAGCGTCGCCCATGTTCCGCAAAGCCCAGATGAGGCGCTCGACCCATTGCGAAGCATGGCGTTTCATTGGCGAGAGGCGGAGCGGGCTTTGGGTTTGGATGCTGGGTCAGCGGATCGGGCAACGCTGTTCAAGGCGCTCAAGATCGAAGACAGCGACCCCAAAAAACGGCCTTGGGGTTGGAGCAGAGGCATGCAGCAGCGGTTTGTGATTGCCATGGCCTTGATCGGCGCCCCCGATTTGATCGTCTTGGACGAGCCCACATCTGCCTTGGACCCGGTGGTTGCTGCGGCGACCATGGACCTGTTGGACCAGTACCTTGTCCGCAGAAAAACGGCGATGATGCTGATTACGCACGATCTCGGCCTCGCCGCCCGTCGTGTCTCCACGCTCATGGTGATGCACGAAGGAGAGATCGTAGAGCGTGCCTCAACGGAGCAAATTTTAGAGCGGCCTAGCACGCAAGCGGCCCAAGCTCTGTCCGCACATCGCAACTGGATGGCACTTCCATGCTGAAGGTTGAAGCTGTCTCAGCCGAGCGAGGGAACTCTTTGGCGTTACAGGACATCTCATTGGCGCTGCCCGCCGGACGCACTCTGTCAGTGGTGGGCGAAAGCGGTGCTGGGAAGTCAACGTTGATCGCGACGATCCTGGGACTATTGCGCCCGACCCGCGGTTCGATCACGTGGAATGGTCAGCCGGTCGCCGCTTGCCGTCCTGCGCTGATCATGCAGGAGCCACGGTCAGCATTCAACCCGACGCTGCCTCTGCTTCGCTCAATCTTGGAACCGGTCGTGGCCCAAAAGCAGACCAAGCACACAGATCGCTTACAGCGGCTTTGCAAAGGACTGGAGCTCCCTTTTGAGTTGCTGGACCGGCGTCCAAATGAAGTGTCTATCGGTCAGGCACAAAGAGCAGGCATCTTGCGGGCGTTGATCGCATCGCCGCCGCTGGTTTTGTTCGATGAACCCCTCTCGGCACTGGACGCAGTGACCCAGAAACACACGGCCAAGCTCATTGCAGACTTGCAGCAAGAGGAAGGGTTTGCCGCCCTGATTGTGACCCATGATCTTGGCTACGCGGTGGCCTATGCCGATGAAATCGCAGTTTTAAAGTCGGGTCGGATCGAAGAGATCGCCGACCCTCAAGCTTTTGCGGTCTCGCCGAAGTCTGACTATGGCGCGACGCTCCGGGACGCTGCCATCTCGCTTGGGGCATTGGAGCTCGCCTGATGATTAAGGTCGTCTTTGGGCTTCTGGTTCGAGCCATCGTCGTCCTGGCCGGGACAGCGATCATCACCTTTGCGCTTCTTTGGAACGCCCCGGGCGACCCTGCGCAAGCGATAGCCATGGCCCGGTTCGATGCGCTTCTGACGGAGGATGTGATCGATCAAGTGCGTCGCGAGGTTGGCCTGGACACAAACTTTTGGACCGCCTTCGGCAAGTGGCTTGGACCACTGCTTGTGTTGGATTTTGGCAACTCCTCTGTGACAGGGCGCCCTGTCTGGCCGGACCTTTGGACGGCACTCACGTTCACGTTTCCTCTCGCACTGGCTTCACTGGCCATTGGCCTCGCTGTCTCGCTGCCGCTCGCCATTTTGGCGACGCGACGGCCCGGGGGCATGCTCGACCGGTGCGCCGTGGCGATCGCGTCGCTGGGCACAGCAATCCCCGCGTTTTGGCTGGGGCTTCTGCTTATTTTGTTTTTCGCCGTTCACCTGAACTGGCTTCCCGCTATGGGGGCACGTACGCCTGCCCATGCAGTCCTTCCGGCCCTGACTTTGGGCCTGGGACTAGCCGCATCGCTCACACGGATCATCCGGTCCGGAATTCTGGAAGCCCGAGGGCAGGCCTTTCTTCCTGCTTTTGAACGTCGAGGTGTGCCGCAAAGGGCGATTGGCCGCGATCACATCGCCCCGCATGCAGCCGTTCCGGTTGTGACTGTTGTGGGCCTTGAATTGGCCTTCCTCCTGGAGGGTCTGGTGGTGGTTGAGGTGATCTTTGGCCGCCCCGGTCTTGGGACGTTCCTGACCCAGGCTATCGTGGCGCGAGACTTTCCTCATGTGCAGGCGGTTGTCGTGATCACCGCTCTTATCTTTGTCACGGTCAACTTGGTCATCGATCTGATCTATCGCCAGATTGATCCACGTATCGGGGCGCACGATGCGTAATGTGTACATTGTCGCGGGGACAATCGTACTCCTTGCTTGGCTTGGGCCGCTTTTTGCGCCGTTCGATCCATCTGCGATCAATATTCCAAGACGCCTGTCGCCCCCGGGGGGTGAGTACCTTCTGGGAACGGATGCCTTGGGACGGGACATCCTCTCTCGGCTTCTCTACGGAGCGCGATGGTCTCTTGGGTTGGCGCTTCTCATATCGCTCATCGGCTTAGCGCTCGGCACTTTGATCGGTCTTGCGGCTGCTCTGGGCGGGAAAAGAGCAGATTGGGCTGTCATGCGGATGACGGATACGTTTCTGGCGTTTCCAGAGCTTGTTGCGGCTGTCGTGATTGCAGGGCTCATGGGGGCCGGGACTTGGAGTTTGATATTTGCCCTGAGCGTCACCGGCTGGATGCGGTACGCCCGTGTCGCACGCGGCATTGGCCTATCTCTGCAAACGCGGGGTTATGTCATCCAAGCAAGACTTGCCGGGATGTCATCACTGGCGATTGCGCGTTGGCATTATTTGCCGTCGCTTTTGCCGTCGCTCACTGTCGTCTGGACCGGCATGTTTGCCCGCGCGATCATAGGCATTTCGACGCTCAGCTTTCTCGGCTTTGGCGTGCAACCGCCAACACCTGAATGGGGCGCGATGTTGCTCGATGCGCGCATCCACATGCGGTCTACTCCGCTTCAGATGGTCTGGCCGGGCCTAGCCGTCGTGATCAGCGTCTTGGCGATAAACTTGACGGGGGACGCACTTCGAGACGCCTTGGCCAAGGACGAACAGCATCTGTAAGTGATATCGATCGCCGATCTTTAGGCATCCGCCGCGTCTTCCTTCCTGGCCCACAGATGAAAGGCATGTTGCCTGCGTGAAAACCGATACCGATCTCGTGTCTCTCGAAAAAACTTCTTTCCTTGCATGACTTCGGGGCAAATTTTAGTCGAAGTTACCCCGCAACACGCCGCGTCCCGAGGACATTTTCTGTGTGAAATTTGTCAGGTTAATCCCAAAAGCGCTGCAGATAGGTGCGCGCCGTTTTCCGACTGATTGCGCGGCCCTTGGTCAAAGTTCGATGTCCAAACGAGTTGACGTGTGTGTCAGCACCGAGGTTGCACTGCCGCGTCGAACACTGCCACTTCGCTTTCACCACTTGAGACAGGACTGCTCGTAAACGCGGCCTCAAACATAGAAATCGATGTTCGTCTGGCTTAGGGTGTATCCGTTTTCTTCCAGTTTCGACTTTAACACGTCGTAGAAATCGATCTCCGCCCCTTCTGCATTTTGATATGTCTTTGCGACTTCGGACATGAGCGATACGAGGTTTTGGTCAAGTGACATGCGCCCTGCCCCATCGATGGATGAAGCGCGATGGCCCGGCGGTGTCACACTGGCCAAATCGCCAAGTACGCGCGCGTCAAACCCAGCCTCGGAAAACGCCTTAGACAGTTCTGCACTTAGTGACACGCCCAGATCTTTAACTTTGGAGAGGATCGCCTGCGACGTTTCAGGTGTGAGGGCTTTCGCATCATAACCAGACAGAACCTGCGCCACGGCTGACTTTTGATCCGGCGAAAGAGAGTTTGAAGACACCGGCCGGACGGCGGCCGCGTTATTGCCAGTAAGCGCATCGATCATGCTGTGCCTCATTCTGAAAGCCTATTGCAAACATATTGAGCTAAAACACTTGCAATCATCTTAACTGCCGCCCTGCCCGCTAGATTTTATGCAAAAACGCGAAACCAAAGCCGTGCCCGAAAAATGTGAACTCAAACCATCTGTTCGACCGTGGGCAAGACCGCTATGGTCGCAGCAACGCGGGCAAAAAGGACAACGGCACGCATGGCCAGCACGTTGGTTTTTGTGGGAGAGTTGTGGCTGTGGATCGGCGCTGCAGTTTCGGTCGTTTTTCTGACAATCGGCATTGACCGGATCGATGAAGACGCGCAAGGCACATATCTCTTTCGTCCGTTGTTGATCCCCGGCATTCTTTTGATCTGGCCATTGGTGCTTTGGCGTTGGGTCGAAATTGAACGAAATGGCGACATCACGTTGGCACGTTACCGGCCTGTTCGAAGAAGCTATCCCTATGCCGCGATTGTTATGAGCATTCTGATCTGCATTTTTTTGATTTCGGGTTGGTCAGCGCGTCAGTCTTGGCCAACGAACACCCCGGCACTCCAATTGGCGGAGCCGGAATGAGCGTCAAATACATCCCCGTTCAGTGGAACCGGAACAAATGGCTCTATGACGGGGTCATGCTTGCCGGCGTTTTTGCGTTTCTGTGGATCTTTCTGAAATGGACCCCGGATGCGGCAGGCCATGCCCGTCCCGTCAGCCCGCAGACCCATAATGCGCGCGCCTTTGGAGCCTGCGCTTTTGTCATGCTGACCATCATCTTGTGCATTGGGCCTCTGGCGCGCCTGGATACGCGCTTTCTCCCGCTGCTCTACAACCGCCGCCATTTTGGCGTGATGACTGCGGCGGTGGCGATGACGCATGCGGGTTATGTGTTGGGGTGGTATTTCGCTTTTTCCTCGATCCCACGCATGGAAGGGCTTCTGTCTGCCAACACGAGCTATTTTCAAGTCGCCGGATTTCCCTTTGAGCTCTTTGGGCTTTTCTCCCTAATTTGCCTGCTTGTGTTGGCCGCAACCAGTCATGACTTTTGGCTGAAATTCCTGACAGCACCGGTGTGGAAGCGCCTACATTACCTGATTTACCCCGCCTATGCGGCGTTGGTCGGGCACGTTGCGTGGGGCATTTTGCAAGACCAGCAAGTTGATGGTGTCACGGCCCTGTTCATCGCCGGGCCTTTGGCAGTGGTGGGTCTGCACTTGGCGGCGGTCTGGCATGGGTGGACTGCGGCCGATGCGAAAGGATCACCCGGTGATTGGGTTGCCGTCGGCGACGTGGGCGAGATTGACGAAGGTCGCGCGAAGATTGCAGAACTGCCCACAGGAGAACGCGTGGCGGTATTCCTCCATGACGGCAAGCTCAGCGCGATCTCGAACGCCTGTGCGCACCAGAACGGCCCCTTGGGCGAGGGTCGGATCATCGACTGCCTGGTAACTTGCCCCTGGCATGGTTTCCAATATGACGTCAGGACAGGTCGCAGCCCGGCACCGTTCACGGAAAAGATCCCAACCTACGCGCTGCGCTTGTCAGGTACAGTGATTGAAGTGAACCCCGTGCCAAATCCCCCCGGCACGCCTGTGGACCCGGTGGCGATACCATGAGCACGCGACCTTTTTTCGTTGGCTACTTAGCGATCCCGCAAACCTTGAAGGTTTTCTTGATCGTTGTGGCGTCGGCAATTTTTGGAGGAATGGCCGCGGCTGGCTGGATTCTGGGCGTTGGCCAAGATGATCCGGGCGACGGTGCCCTGCGTGGGGACTATGGACTGCAAACGGTATCGGGCGTCATCGAACTGGTTCCATATCCGCTTTTGCACATCGCCTCGGGAACAGAGCGGCTGCCCAAAGGCACAACGCTTATGATGACGGCGGGCGGCAAATCTGGCGTTGACGCGCGCGCGACCCCGCTCAACGGCCAATTTGCGCAAGCCTCCGGCGTGCTCATCGAGCGCGGTACACTGCAGATGTTGCAGCTGCGCGGCGGACGACGCGGATTGGGCCAAGCTGAAGGCAACGCGGACATCCCGTCGCCTGAGCCCCTGGGGCGCTGGCGTCTTGCGGGCGAGATCTGCGATGGCAAATGTGCGGCTGGGGTTATGCGACCTGGGCGCGGCCTCGCACATAAGGCCTGCGCAAACATGTGCCTTCTGGGCGAGGTGCCGCCTGTTTTCGTTTCGTCGGCGTCTGTGGACGGGGACGAATTTCTGCTGATCACCGGCGCGGACGGCGCACGTATGCCGCGCGCGGCCTTTGACTATGTCGGCCAGTACGTGAGCGTAGAAGGCGCTGTGACACGACACGGCAGTCTCTTGGTCTTCGCTATCGACCCAAGCACAATCGAGGTCCTTCCATGATTGCGCGGAGTGTCTGGATCGTGGTGGTCGCCGCGCTAAGCATAACGGCGTTTTACTTGTCCAGGTTCTGGATCTTCCGCTGGTGGGGCCGTGATGGTTTTCTGGGCCTAGACTGGGCGCGCCCGCAAGGCGGCTTGATTTCGGTATGGCTCCGCGGCACTGAGTTCAGCCAATTTGAACTGTTGATTTGGGTTCTTGGAATTTTCGCAGTGCTGTCGGTACTTCAGTCGGGTGTAAACCGCTTTCTAAAGTAACGCCCGCCGCTCCTAGGGCATCAAAACAGACGCCCTTGTGTACGCCATCGTATCTTCGCTGAGGTCATCATAGATGATCGTCACATCGAGCGTTTCGACCGATTGAAGGTCGAAGCTCGCGTAAGGCAGCCCATCGGTGTCCAAGATCGCGGCAGGCTGAGCTGTATCGAGATGGCACGCAGGCATCGGCCAAACCTGCGCGGGCGCCCCGTTGACTGAAACTTGCATTTCCAAAAGACCGCACCGCCAGGACCATAAATGGGTGACATAGACAAGATCCTGCCCTTCCCACTCCCGCACGGCGACCCAATTGGCGCGCGTCGCCTCCAGGATTGGCTTCACTTCTGTCGCAGTCAAAAACTTGCCCGACGGTGTTTGATCTTCCGCCACCAAATGGCCGTCTGCCGACACAGAACCGGCCACACACATTGAAATAAGTGCTGAAATCACTGATCTTTTCATCTCGAATTCCTTTCCAAGCCCTTTCGTCACCACTATGACGGAGGCCAATGATCAAAACTTTATGAGCAGCACCATGCCACGGCGCGCGTCAGATCAGAAGCCTTACAATGTCGCGATTGTAGGTCAGGCCGGACGGCTTCAATACGAAGCGCTGCTGTTTGCGGCCTCGCTGCGCGCTCGGAGTCCCGCATTTTCCGGTCGACTGTTGGTTGCCGAACCTCAGCCCGGCCCACTTTGGCAACATGACCCGCGCATGAACGAAGATATCCGCCTCGCCCTTGAAGACATGGGGGCCGAAATCGTTCCCTTCGAGAACCGCGTGTTTGGCAAATCGTACCCCAACGGCAACAAAATAGAGATGCTGCTGGAGTTGCCCGAAGGCGAACCGTTTGTGTTCTTTGACACCGATACCTTGATCCTAGATCCACTGGACCAAGTCCCTTTTGACTTTGACCGGCCCACAGCAAGCCTGCGCCGGGACAATACTTGGCCAAATATTGAACTCTATGGGCCCAGCCCCACGGAAATTTGGGCCTCTCTCTA
This sequence comes from uncultured Aliishimia sp., assembly GCA_963922415.1. Lineage (GTDB taxonomy): Bacteria > Pseudomonadota > Alphaproteobacteria > Rhodobacterales > Rhodobacteraceae > Aliishimia. The sequence goes on from CAWUIP010000046.1 coordinate 10,314, forward strand.
TGCGAAGTTCGGCATCGATTTCGACAGCAGCCTAGATCTCAGCCAGCCTGACGGGTACTGGCAACGATATCTCTATTTTAATGCGGGCTTCTTTTTTTATCGCTGCCCTGTCAAGTTCGGCCGGCGCTTTTTGGAGGTCGCGCAGGCCATCCGCGACACCCCCCCTCCCGAGCTTGTGTGTCAATCGCTGGATCCTTGGCTGGATCAAGTGGCTCTGCCATTGGTCATTCACGAACTGGGCGGCGGGCGTGATACCTTACCTCAAGGACTGTTGGACGGGAGCGTGTCCTGCCATTACCGTGTGATGCCACTTCTTTTTGCGCGGGAGCACAACGACGTGATTTCCGTACTCGAAACGGTGGCAGCGCCTAACAAAATCAAGAAGCTGTTGAAGCGCCACGAGGCCTTCAAACGCTTTATTTATCAAGGCCGCGGCGCGCGGGTCCGCAGCCTTTTTGACCAAAACGACTTGCCGCGCAAAGAACAAGCGATCCGAAACCGCATCAAGTCTGCTGGCCTTTGGATGCGATAACCCGCGCATTTGTCACAAAATACAGCACTTTGCGCACAAATTTCTGTGATTGCTCCCTTGCATCCGAAATTTGTTCAAAAATATCATAGGCTAAGACGAGTGCACACTCCTGAGACACGGGACCTAGGAGCTATTTTGACATGTCGCGATCTGAGTTGATCCTTGTACTGACCTCTATGGCGAGCCTTCTGCAGCGTGGTCGGATTGACGAATTGGCGAACATTTTCGCGACGCCGCTTCCGTTTTTTGCAGATGGCCAATTCGCGCTCTTGCGCAATGACGACAGCGTGCGCCAAGCGCTGTTGCACTACCATCAAGCGCTGAAACTACTGGACATAACTCGATTGCGTCCCGTTGTTGTCGCCATTGAAGACGCAACAGATTTGCGCTGTCTTGCGGTTGTCGCTTTGGAACATGTGCGGGAAGACTGCTCGGTGGTTTCGACGTGCAAGGCGCGGATGATTTTGCAGCGAGATGCAACGAACGGTCCCATTCGTTTGGAGCTTGTTGAATGCCTCGACCTCAACTTTGTGTCCATTGCTGCAACCTCTGGGCGGGTGTTCAACCAGTAAGAGGCGGGTTGTGACCCGGCAGCGCTTCCCTTAGCAGGAAGCATGAAGCGACCTATGATTGACAGGAGTGACGCGCATGGCATCTGATCCAGAGGGCCCCACCTACGGTTTTGACACACTGCAAATCCATGCAGGCGCCCGCCCCGACCCGGCGACTGGCGCACGGCAGACACCAATTTACCAGTCTACCGCATATGTTTTTCGCGATGCAGAACACGCCGCGGCGCTCTTCAACCTGCAGGAAGTGGGCTACATCTACTCGCGCCTAACCAATCCAACTGTGGCTGTTCTGCAAGAGCGTGTGGCAACCTTAGAAGGTGGTGTGGGCGCTGTTTGCTGTTCGTCAGGGCACGCGGCGCAGATCATGGCGCTGTTCCCATTGATGGCGCCGGGGTTGAATGTCGTTGTCTCGACACGGCTTTATGGTGGCACGGTCACGCAGTTCAGCCAGACGATCAAACGCTTTGGGTGGTCCGCCACGTTCGTCGACTTTGACGATCTCGACGCCGTAAAGGCAGCAATCGATGACAACACGCGCGCCGTCTTTTGCGAAGCCATTGCCAATCCTGGCGGCTATATCACCGATCTTGATGCGATCTCGGCGATTGCCGATGACGCAGGCATCCCGCTGATTGTCGACAATACGTCAGCCACGCCCTACCTGTGCCGCCCGATTGAGCATGGTGCGACATTGGTCGTCCATTCGACGACGAAGTACCTGACAGGAAATGGGACCGTCACAGGCGGCTGCGTCGTGGATAGTGGCACATTCGATTGGTCCGCAAATGACAAATTTCCATCCCTCAGTGCGCCAGAGCCGGCTTATCACGGCCTCAAGTTCCACGAGACTTTCGGCCCCTTGGCATTCACGTTCCACGGCATCGCCATCGGCCTGCGCGACTTGGGCATGACCATGAACCCTCAAGCCGCGCACTACACCCTTATGGGGATCGAAACACTGTCGCTGCGGATGGACCGACATGTAGAAAACGCACAGAAGATCGCAGCTTGGCTCGAGGCGGACGACCGGATCGACTATGTCACTTATGCAGGGTTGGAAAGCTCGCCCTACTATGATCGCGTCGCAAAGATCTGCCCGCGCGGCGCAGGCGGTCTTTTCACTTTCGCCGTCAAGGGCGGGTACGAGGCCTGTGTAAAGCTTGTAAATGCGCTGGAAATCTTCAGCCATGTGGCCAATTTAGGTGACGCACGGTCGCTCATCATTCATTCGGCCTCGACCACGCACCGGCAGTTGACCGCTGACCAGCAACGCGCAGCCGGAGCCGCGCCCGAGGTGGTTCGCGTCTCTATTGGGATTGAGGACGCTGACGACCTTATTGCGGATTTGGATCAAGCGTTGTCCAAGGCGGTGAGTTAACGTCAATCTGTGGCTTTCGGTGTGGCTGTTAACCAATGCTTCACAAAGTGAGTCGGTTAGCAGCCTTCCCGGGCCTTCTTTTCTTTAATTTTCCGTGAACCTGCCCTAAGTTGTGTGCGGAACCGTAGTTTTTAACGAATGTGTGAGAAACGGGACGCAAGGCCGCACAATGAAAGCGAATTTCGCGTTATCCCTCTCGTTTGACGGAATTCTCCTTCTGCATCGCGCCGCAGGGGGCTGGCGCCGCGTGGGCGACGTGTCGCTGGATGACCCGCAGATCCGTGCGAGCCTGGAGGCGTTACGGCAACGTGCCTTGGCGCTCGAACCTGAAGGGTTGCGCACAAAACTTTTGATCCCAACCGGGCAAATTAAGTACCTGACGATCGATACACCCGCCGCGGATGAGACGCAGCGCCGCGCGGCCGCCGTCAAAGCGCTCGACGGTGCAACCCCGTACCGCGTGGATGAGCTGGCCTTTGACATCTCGCCCGACGGGGATCAGACGCATATAGCCGCCGTTGCAATGGAAACGCTGACAGAGGCAGAGGCTTTCGCGGTTGAGCACGCTTTTGCGCCCATTAGCATCGTCACCGCCCCGGCAGACGAAGGGTTTCTGGGCGAGCCCTTCTTTGGCGCAACCTCCTATGCACGGGGGCTTTTGACCCCAGGCGAAGACGTTGAACCAGATCATGTGGCCGTCGTCGAAGTCGGCGAGCAATTTGCCCAGGCGGCGGCAACCGTGGATGTCGAAATACCTGCGCCAGTGGCAGAGGACGTTACCCCACCTGAGCCAGTGATATCCGCCGCTCCCGCGGAGACCGGGCCTGCCAAAGCACCCCCTATCCAAGTTCCGCCGGTCCCGCCTACTCCCGAAGGTCGCGCCACTGAGAGCGCGGAACCGCCTGCTCCGGTCCCCGGTTTTTCGTCGCGCCGGGCCCGAAAAGGACAAAACCCTCCGCCACTGGCTGGGGTGACGCGGTCTGAGACGCCCGCCAAACCATCTCCACGGGAAGCGATCCAGAGCGGGTCTTCTGCGGTGGAACAGCCTTCAGAACCAACCTTCCCGTCGTCTGGTGTATTGAACGCAGACGTTCCGGGCGATCCGCAGACCTTGCCGCCAGCGGTTCTGCCCGAACCAGGCATTGCCGCTGCATCTTTGCGGAATGTGCCAGTTATCGACGATTACGATCCTTATCCGGAACGGTCCGCGCACGCGGCATCGTATTTTGCGGAAAACGTAGCAACGGGCGCGCCTATCCCGCGCAGCAGACAAAAAGCGACCTCGGAGCGTCAGCAAATGACGATCTTTGGCGCGCGTGTGCCCGAAGGCCCTGCCACAATTGGTGGAAAGCCGCGGTTCTTGGGCCTTGTCCTTACGGCAATGCTATTGCTGTTTCTCGCGGGCGTTGCCGCTTGGGCGACGGTGTTTCGCGGAGATGATGGACTGTCCGGGCTTTTTGCGCCCCGCACACCCACAGCGCCGTTCGTCACCGAAGAAGTTGCACCGGTCTTGCCCGCCCCGGAGCCAGATACGCCTCAGATCGAAACCGCATCCCTGTCGCCGGCGCTTCCGCCGGAGCAACCCTTGCTGCCTGCACCTTCTGTGGACGAAGTACGCGACGACATTTTTGATCCTGAGCGCGCCCGCGCGGAATACGCAGTCACAGGCATCTGGAGCCTCCCCCCGCGTCCACCCAGCGCACCACCGCTTTTGGGCTTAGACGATCTTTACATCACATCGATCGATCGAAAGAGCCTGTCTTTTGACGCTGTGGCGATGGTGCCTGCTTCGGCTTTTGTGACGGATGTCGTGATCCGACGCCCTGCTGATCCTGCGCCTCCCGGCACGCGCTTCACGCTTGACCCACGGGGTCTGGTGGTGCCGACGCCGGACGGCGCCTTGTCGCCCCAAGGCGTGCAAGTCTTCCTGGGTCGTCCACCTGTTGTGCCGCCGACGCGTCCTGCAGTCGCCGCAGAACCTGTGCCTGAAAACACCCAAGCCGATCCTACTTTGGTCGCGTTCCGCCCCAAAGCGCGGCCGGACAATCTGATCGAACAAAACGAACGCACGCAGCTTGGGGGATATAGTCGCGCTGAGTTGGCCGCGTTGCGCCCCCGGGCGCGCCCTGCGACGGCAAAGATCGAAGATGAAGCGGACGAAACGCCAACGGAGTTTGCCGCTGCGGTGTCCAAACGCCCGGCCGCGCGTCCGAAAGACTTCGGGCAGCGCGTCGCTGCGGTCCGCGCGCAACCGCAGACGGAAGCGCCTGCCACGCAAGCGGTACGCGCTGCTGTCTCGCCTCGGACGGTACAGCCGAAAATCCCAAGCAGCGCGTCGGTTACCAAACAAGCGACGGTTCGGAACGCCATAAATCTCAATCGGATCAATTTGATGGGTGTATACGGCACACCTTCGAACCGCCGCGCTTTGGTCCGACTCGCGAACGGACGCTATAAGAAAGTCCAAGTCGGCGATCGGATCGACGGCGGTAAAGTCTCGGCCATCGGCGACAGTGAACTGCGCTACCAGAAGGGCAGCCGCAACATTGTGCTGAAAATGCCGAGAACCTAAGGTCCAGGGTAAAATCAACCAAACCTGTCACGCCTCTGGTGCACTGTCAGTGTTCGGGGTGCGTCTGCGGCAACAGTTCCGCTGGCGTCGCAGGATGAACGGCTTCTGAGCCGAGCAGGTAGGGTGCGTTATCACACGCACCTTACGGGCGCAGTGAAACTCATTCCGCCGCAGTCCCGTACTCACCATTCGCCAGTTCTTCCGCTTCAATACTTTCAAACAGCGCTTTGAAGTTCCCTTCGCCAAAGCCATCGTCGCCTTTGCGCTGAATGAATTCGAAAAAGATCGGGCCAATCACAGTCTTAGAGAAGATTTGCAAAAGAATCTTCGTCTCCCCTCCATTGAGAACGCCTTCGCCGTCGATCAGAATCCCGTGCTTCTTCATCCGATCCAACGGTTCATCATGCCCAACGACGCGGTCCTTGGACTGCGCATAATAGGTCTCCGGCGGCCCTGGCATGAACTTTAGTCCCTCCGTCGCGATCGCATCGGTCGCGCCATAGATGTCGCGTGCCCCCACGGCGATGTGCTGGATCCCCTCGCCCTTGTACTTTTTGAGGTAATTCACAATCTGACCAGTCTCCCCGCGATCCTCATTGATCGGGATCCGAATACGCCCGCAGGGCGAGGTCAGCGCGCGGCTCAGAAGGCCAGTGTACTTGCCTTCAATGTCGAAAAAGCGGATCTCACGGAAGTTGAACAGATCGCCGTAGAACTTGAACCATACGTCCATGTTCCCCTTGAACACATTATGCGTCAGATGATCGAGGTAGTAAAAGCCGACGCCCTCGGGCTTGGACTGTCGCGTCCAGTTGAACTCCCAATTGTAAGGCGACGTGTCGTAGTAATTTTCGATGAAGTAGATCAGCGAGCCACCGATGCCGACAATTGCGGGCACATCCATGATCTTGCCGGGGCCTGTGTATTCCTCCGCCCCTTTGGCAACAGCATGGCGCAGCGCGGCGTCCGCATCCGCAACGCGCCACCCCATCGACGGTGCGCAGGGCCCGTGTTCTTCGACAAAGCGCGCGGCAAAACTGTCTGGGTCCGCGTTCAGCACATAGGTGATATCGCCTTGCTGCCACAACTCGACCTGTTGGGTCTTATGTGTGCCCACATGCGCATATCCCATCTTGCGAAACAACGTGCGCAACTCCTCTGGGTCCGCGCAGGCGAACTCGACGAATTCAAAACCATCTGTACCGGCCGGGTTCTCTTCGCTGATGACAGATTTCGGGGCATCATGTGGGAACGGACCCATGGAAGTCTCCTTTGTGCAAACGGTTTTGCGTAGAATACAGGCGAAGAGCCGCGCGTTTTGCGCAGATCGCGCGCTCAAGTGTTGAATTTGCGCGTGGTTCGTGCAAATTCTGGACATATAATAAAAATCTCCCGCACGATGCTTGATCCTGTCGACATTGCCCTTCTCAGCGCGCTTCAGCGCAACGCGCAGCTCACAGCCCAAGAGTTAGGCGACGTTTTGAACCTATCACCCAGTCAGGCCGGGCGGCGGCGCCAAAGGCTGGAAACCGAGGGTTACATCAGCGGCTACATTGCACGGCTGAATGCGGATCGACTTGGCCTTGCCGTGCAAGGCTTTGTTCAAGTCCATCTTGCGCGGCATGGGCCCGAAACCTCCGCAAGCTTTGCCCGGCTCGTGCGCACCCGATCCGAGATCACCAGCGCTTGGACCCTCACGGGCGAAGCAGATTACTTGTTGCGCATCTACTGCGCGGACCTACCTGCGTTAAACAGGCTGATCCACGAGGTCATCCTACCCCACGAGGCTGTGGCGCGTGTTCATAGCCAGATCGTCATGGATCAACTCAAACAAGACGGTCCTTTACCAACGTAACACGCTAATTCCGCGCCGCGGCGGCGGATCACACGAACGGACACCATATGGAAAGCTTTCTTTACCAAGCCTCAATCTACCTGGCCGCCGCCGTGATTGCCGTTCCGATTGCAGCCCGTATGGGACTAGGGTCCGTGCTGGGCTATTTGGCCGCGGGCATCCTCATTGGGCCGGTTTTTGGGTTGGTCGGCTCTGAGACGGAGGATTTGCAACACTTCGCCGAATTTGGTGTTGTGATGATGCTTTTCCTGATCGGTCTTGAGCTTGAGCCGCGCGCGCTTTGGGATATGCGCCACCGGCTCATAGGCCTGGGTGGGCTGCAGGTTGTCTTATCTGCCCTCGCACTTATGGGTGTCGCAATGGCCTATGGGCAAGCTTGGGGCACCGCGCTGGCTATTGGTCTGACGCTCGCGCTGTCCTCCACGGCGATCGTGTTGCAAACACTGGCTGAAAAGGGCCTGATGCAAACGCGCGGCGGGCGATCTGTGTTTTCGGTCCTGTTGACCCAAGACATCGCTGTGATCCCCATCTTGGCCTTCCTTCCTCTTCTGGCGGTAGGCGCATCCATGCATATAAACCCTGATGGCTCGATCTCGCGCGGGGGCGAGGATCACCATGGCGACGGGCATCACGGTATGGACCTTAGCCTGGTCGACGGCCTGCCCGGATGGGGCGTTACCCTCGTGACCCTTGGGGCCATCGCGCTGGTGATCTTTGTCGGCGTCTACCTGACCCGGCCCATCTTTCGCTACATCCACGCCGCACATCTGCGCGAGATGTACACAGCACTCGCCCTTCTGATCGTCGTCGGGATTTCGTTTTTGATGATGCTGGTCGGCCTCTCCCCCGCCTTGGGCGCGTTCCTCGCCGGCGTCGTTCTGGCCAATAGCGAGTTCCGGCATGAGCTGGAGACCGACCTTGAACCCTTTAAGGGTCTCCTTTTGGGGCTCTTTTTCATCACCGTGGGCGCAGGCATCAACTTCATTCTTCTGGCCGAAAACCTATGGGCCATCCTCGGGATGGCGCTTTTGGTGATCCTGGTCAAAGGCCTGATTTTGGCAGGGCTGGGCCGCGCCTTCGGTCTTCGGGGCCGGGACCAATGGCTCTTTGCACTCGGCCTCGCGCAAGCCGGTGAGTTCGGCTTCGTTCTCGCGTCCTTCAGTGTACAGCAGGGCGTGATTTCGAACTCAGTCGCCGAGACACTTTTGCTGGTTATCGCGCTGTCGATGCTGATCACCCCACTGTTGTTCATTCTCTATGAACTGATCACAAAGCGTATGGACGAGGAGACAGCGCACGAACCCGACGAGTTCGAAGACGAAGGCGCTGTCATCATCGCCGGAGTGGGCCGGTTTGGCCAGATTGTGAACCGGTTGATTGTCGCCTCGGGGTTCAAGACCGTCGTGCTGGACCACAACCCCCAAACCATCGAGCTGATGCGTCGCTTTGGCTTTAAGGGCTACTTGGGCGATCCCACGCGACCTGACATTCTGCGCCGCGCAGGGCTGTCTGAAGCGCGTGTGTTGGTGGCTGCTGTCGATGACCCCGAAGCCGCAGTTCAGCTTGTGAAGTATGCACGCGCGCAACGCCCTGACCTGCACATTATCGCGCGTGCCTATGACCGTCGATCCGTCTACCGCCTGTATCAGGCCGGTGCCGACGACATCGTGCGCGAGATGTTCGACAGCTCTTTGCGCGCAGGCCGCTATGTTCTGGAGAATGTGGGGCTGTCCGAGTTCGAAGCCGCAGAGGCCACGCGGGTGTTCTATGACATGGATCGCTACGGCGTGCAGGAATTGGCGAAACTCTGGAGCGAGGATATCCCGGCCAATAAGAACCCCGCCTATATCGAACGGGCCAAGGAATTGCAGCAAGAGCTGGAATACGCCATTGCGCAACAGGCCGAAGAGTCCCGCCAAAAGCGCGCCTAGATCGCGTATCGCACCGCCGAAAAACCGATTTCCAATCCGCGCGAAACTGCTCTAGCTATAGCTCAGTTCGTCCCCTGCCAAAGGCGCGTTATGGCCAATACAGACAACCCTGCTGATCCGTTCAAGAAAGCCCTGGCTGAGGCATCGAAGGTCATGGCCAATGACCCGGAACTGACGGTGTCCTACTCGGTGGACCCGCCGGGGTTGTCGGGCGATGCGATGCGCCTGCCGCAAGTGTCGCGGCGGATGACCCGCGAAGAAGTTTTGCTGGCGCGTGGGACTGCGGACGCGCTGGCACTCAACCGTCGTTATCACAACGGGGCCACCCATGCGCGTTACGTGCCCCAAGGCGACATGGCGCGCGATCTTTACGAGGCGATGGAGACCGCGCGCTGCGAGGCGATGGGCGCGCGCGACATGCCCGGCACCGCCGGCAATATCGACGCCAAAATCGCACATGAAGCGATGCGGCGCGGCTATGACCAGTGCAAAGAGCCTGCCGAGGCGCCGCTCGCCGTTGCTGCAGGCTACTTGATCCGTCACTTGGCCACGGGCCGCGAGATGCCCGCAGGTGCCCAAAACGTGATGGAGCTTTGGCGGCCCTTCATCGAAGAGCAGGCCAGTGGCACGCTTGAAAACATCGACGATCTTCTTGAAGACCAGGCGGCCTTTGCCAAGCTGGCGCGCCAGGTGATCACGGATCTCGGTTATGGCGATCAGCTGGGCGATGACCCAGACCAATTCGACGAAGACGAAGAAGACAGCGCCCAGGAAGAGGGCGAAGAGCAGGACGATCCAGACAACCAAGGTCAGGAGAGCGACGGCGAGGAAGACGCCGAAGGCTCGCCCGAACAGACCCAGGAAGAGCAACAAGATGCTGCCCAGGCCCAAGTCTCTATGGAAGAGATGGCCGACCAAGAAATGGGCGAAGAGGCCGAACTGCCCGAGGGCGAGGCCCCGCTAGAGCCGCCTACGCCGCAGCCTGTGTCAGAAGCCGATCCCGATTACCAAGTCTATTCGACCGAGCATGACGAAGAGATTACCGCCGAGGACCTCGCCGAGCCTATCGAGCTGGAGCGCCTGCGCGCCTACCTCGACCAGCAGCTTGAACCCCTTAAAGGGGCGGTGTCGCGCTTGGCCAATAAGCTGCAACGTCGGTTGCAGGCGCAGCAGAACCGCTCGTGGGAGTTCGACCGCGAGGAAGGCATGCTGGATGCCGGGCGTCTGGCGCGCGTGGTGGCCAATCCGACCACACCGCTGAGCTTCAAGATCGAGAAAGACACAGAGTTCCGCGACACCGTCGTGACGCTCCTCCTCGATAATTCCGGCTCTATGCGCGGGCGGCCCATCTCCATCGCGGCGATCTGTGCCGATGTTCTGGCCCGGACGCTCGAACGCTGCAATGTGAAGGTCGAAATCCTGGGCTTCACCACCCGCGCCTGGAAGGGCGGGCAAGCGCGTGAGGCGTGGCTCAACGAAGGCCGCCCGCAGCAGCCTGGTCGTCTGAATGACCTGCGCCACATCATCTATAAAGGCGCCGACGCCCCCTGGCGGCGCGCGCGGCCCAACCTGGGGCTGATGATGAAAGAGGGGCTTTTGAAAGAGAATATCGACGGTGAGGCGCTGGAATGGGCGCATCGGCGGATGATGATGCGGCCCGAGGCGCGCAAGATCCTCATGGTGATCTCTGACGGCGCGCCGGTCGACGATTCCACCCTGTCGGTGAACCCAGCCAATTATCTGGAGAAGCACTTGCGCGATGTGATCGCGATGGTCGAAAAACGGCGGCAGGTTGAGCTTTTGGCCATCGGTATCGGCCACGACGTCACCCGGTATTACGACCGCGCGGTTACGATTACAGACGTCGAACAGCTCGCTGGCGCAATGACGGAACAACTGGCCGCCCTTTTTGACAGTGACCCGCGTGCAAGAGCTCGCATGATGGGGATGAAACGCGCCAGCTAGGGCGTTATGCGACAACCTGAATCATCCAACGCTGCCTGAAATCATAGATTTCAACGCGTTAGATGATGCCCGATGCTTCATGTATCTCGTCAAACGCTATTAGCCGCGCGCATCGACACTAAAAGGGCTGGTGCGGGAATGCGCCACGGGCCTTTTGGACCCAATTCGGCTTTGACCGCGGCGCTGACGGAAGCGCGGATGGCAGCCATCGCCTCGACAGTCTGTGCATTCAAAAGCGCGCTGCCCCGCACTGTGCCGGTCCGAAAGTGATCGACAGGCAAATCTGGCGCCTCCGCGGTCCAATACGATGGCACGACGTCAAAGGCGATATCCTCAAAGCCAAGCTGGCTGGCCACATCCGCGACATGCTCCCGGTCCGCCCAATCAAACAGCCCTGGACCGGACGGTAAAGCCGCGTCCATCTCACCATGGTCAGCAATTGCCTTAAAGAGATAGCCGATGCCCGATGGGATCGTTGGCGGATGCCAGAGTGTATAAACAAATCGCCCGCCGGGCTTGAGAACACGCCGCACCTCTGCCATGGCCTTTGCGCCATCCGGCACGTGCAAGATCCCAAATCCCATCGTTACCGCATCAAAGCTGGCCGGCGCGTAGGCCAGCTTCATCGCATCGCCCTCAACAAACTCCGCCGCGGGCACGCGCTTGCGCGCCATCTCCAACATGGCCGGAGAGAAGTCGACACCCGTCACGGCCGCTTTAGCTGCTACCAAGGCTTCTGTCACAGATCCGTGCCCGCAACACAGATCAAGACAACGATTCCCGGGCTTGATCACGGCTGCGGCAACAATTGGGCCTGCGCATTGCTCGGCTGCCTCCGCAAAGCCCGTCGCGTAGCTTTGCGCAACGCTCTCATTTGACCAGCCTGATTTTTCCCAAGCTGCGAAAGCTGCTGTGTCCGAGGCGCTCATTGTAAGTCCTTCAACGCTTGCCTTAGGAACCTTGCACGTTCAGGCCACCCCGTGAAGCCCTGACAACGACCTGGCCTCAACCTTGCCCAAAGAGCGATTTGAACTCCGCGATACAAAGCCGGAAACCCGCTTCGAAATCGCCGTTGCCGGGATGATACACGCTCTCAAACGAGATTACGCCATCATAGCTGTCACGCCGAAGCGCCGCCGCCATTGGGGCGAACTGGTCGGCCAACTGCCCCTCCCCCATGCGGCGCACTTCCAGCGTGGCTTGCGGCGTGTTCACCTGAACATCCTTAATATGAATATGCCCGATATAGCCTTCCCGCGCGGTTTCATACCCATCGGGATAAGCGCGCTCGTGACACCAACAATTGTTCGCCGGGTCCCACAGGATCTTGAGCACATCTTTCGCACCCAAGTCATCAATCAGTTTGCGGCCTGTCCAATTCGAATTGACCATCGTGCCATTGCCCGTCTCCACCACAAGTGTGACACCGGCCTCCCGCGCCACATCGCAGGCAGGCGCGATCAAGGGCAGCGTCTTCTCCCAGGCACCATGCGCCACGTTCCAACGCTCAGCCCCGTTGTGCCCCCACAGGATCTGCTCTTTCTTGTTGGTCATGATCCGCACCAATGGGCTGCCCACCACATGCGCCATGTCGATCACGCGCTTGAGTGCATCCATATGATTGGTATGCGCCACATCACCCGGCACATTCGCCGTGGTGAGCCCCGCAAAAATATGCCGCGACAGACACGACACCGGCTTCCCGCGATCCCGTAACAGCGCATCGATCTCGCGGATCTCTTGCGCGGAGTGATCACCCACTTCCGTGTCGCCCACAAATTGCAGCTCAGCATAGTCGAGGCCAAACTCATCCATCACATCGACGGCATACGCCAAATCCCGGCTGATCCCGTCGCAAATGACCCCCAGTTTCACGCGGCACCCCCTTTCATTGTTCCCCAAATACTCACTCGCGATCCTGGGTTCATGACTGACCTTTCCGATGAAGCTCCGCGCCCACAATCTCTTCAATCACACGCGTGCAGACCCAGTTATCGCCATTGGGATACTTGGTCTTGCCCGCAT
>CAWUIP010000047.1:0-23057 GCA_963922415.1 uncultured Aliishimia sp.
CCTCGGCCTCGGCGTCGATCTCGGTGCGGGCCTGCGCCAGCGCCAGGTTCAGCGCGTCTTGCTCGGACAACAACTCCGCCTGCGTGGCCTCAAGTGCTGCTTGCGCCTCTTCAAGATTGGCAATCCGGCCCAACGCGCCGTCACGTTCGGAAATCAACGCGGCCACTTGCGCCTCGAACCCCGTGATGCGCGTCGTCGCCTCAGCTAGGGCCGTGTTGGCCGTGTCCCGCTCGCCCGTCAGAACGGAAATTCGCGCTTGGGCGGCTGAGAGTGCGGCGGCGGTTTGGTCACGCTCTGACGTGATCGCGGCCAGCTGCGTTTCAGTGTCGTCCAACGTTGTCGATAGCCGACCGACCTGCGTCTCCAGCGCAGCACTTCGCCGCTCTTGCAACCCAAGCGCCTGCGCCAGTGCCGCGACCTCTCCAGCCAGCGCGTCAAGTTCGGTTTCTTGGCCGGTGATTGTTTCGCGCAGGACGAACTGAACGACCATAAAAATCGACAGAACGAAGAACAGAACCAACAGAAGCCCGGTCATGGCATCCACAAAGCCCGGCCAGATCGACGCCTGAAAACGTTGCCCCGTGCGACGTGACAGCGCCATCCGCTAGCCCTCGGACCCTGTTTTGCCTCTAAGTCGTTGCGGCAAGGATTGACCAGGCGTCATCGCCCGTTGCAGCGCCTTTAGATCGCTGCGCAGTTCCGCCACGCTTTCCTGGCGTCCTGCGCTGATCTCTTCCAAAACGCGCAGCATTTGCACATCGATCGAGCGCAAACGCATCCGGCTTTCGGCATCGAGCCCTTCGCCTTCCTCTTTCTGCTGCAGCAAGGCAATCAGCCGTTCCTGCCCGTCAGCAATGCGGTCCAACGCCGTCGTCGCGGCAATACCTTCGTTTGGCGCAGGCTCACTTTCCAGCCGCGTTGCCAAGCGGTCGACCGAATCCACAAGTTTCGACAGCTTGTCATCGACCATGGACCGGCTGACGTCGGACTGGGTGAACATCTGCTGCATGCTCTCCATCTGCTCGGCCATGTGGTCCAGAACGCCCGCCATCACAGAGGCTTCGCCGCTGCCGCTCTCGTCCCCGGCGGCGAACCCAACGCGGGTGATCGAGCTGAGCCACTCTTCCAACTCGCGGTAAAACCGGTTCTGTCCGTGGCCCACAAAAAGCTCGATCAGACCGACGACGAGCGAACCCGCCAGCCCCAAAAGCGAGGACGCAAAGGCCACGCCCATGCCGCCCAACTGCGCCTCGAGCCCCGTCATCAGACGATTGAACACATCCACACCGCCTTCGCCTTCCTGCGGGGCCAAGCTTCGGATGGTGTCGACAACTGCCGGAACGGTTGTGGCCAGACCGTAAAATGTGCCCAAAAGGCCCAAGAAGATCAGTGTGTTGACGATATACCGCGTGATATCGCGGACCTCATCGATCCGGGTTGCCACGGAGTCCAAGATGGAGCGCGCCGAGGAGGAGTTGATCTGTTTGCCCGCCCCCCGTGACCGCAATAGTGTGGCCAGCGGCGCCAGAAGTCGGGGCGCTTGACCCGCCAGCTCAGACCCGCCGGTAAAACGGCCAATCCAGCGCACCGCATAGAAAAGCTGCCCGATCTGGAAGATACAGGCCAAGACACCAAAGACAAACACGGCAGCGATAAAGCCGTTCAGATACGGGTTTGCCTCGAACACAGGAAAGACCTGCGGCAACGCGAGATACGCACCAAAGCCGGTCAGCGCCAAGACCAGCAAGATCTGCGTCAACTGCGTCAATGGAAGCGAGAAATGCGCCTCTGCCTCTGCACCGGGCTTCGCCATGTAGGGGACTATTCCTTTATCTCTGGCTTATATTGTGGTCTTCATAAGGATCGTACACCATAACAAGCGTCACGCGCCAAGTCTTTCTGCGCCCAACTGCTGCACACGCGCAACAAGCCAGTCGAGTTCCGCATCATTCAGCCCCAAGGCGCGTACTTGTTTAGCAGTGTTGAATAAATATTCCGTGTTAGGGCCACGTCCCCCGACGGCCTGCGCGATGATTTGCGCCTGACGTTCAAGCGGCATGCCACCGCAGTATTGGACATGGTCGCGGTTGATCACATAGGCCAGCCCGTCCACAGTGCGCCCGTCTTCCAACGCCATCGGCAGGTGGGTTTCCAGGTAGGCGGACGAGATCAGTTCGCGTTCGCGCAACTCTGCTAGGACACGGTCTTCTTCACCCGGCGCCACACGCAAGGCGAGCCCGTCGCAAAAGGCCGCCTCGCCTGCGTCCAGCGCTAAAACCAGTCCTGGGTCGTCTTGCGTGCCGCGATGGTGGATGGACCACATGCAGAACGTCCGGGCATAGCCATCAACACGGGCCAAAACCCGTTCGGCGGGGTCAAAACCCGCATCCCACATCAGACTGCCATAGCCAAAGACCCACATCTCTAGCCCTCCTTTCGCGCATCCTGTAAGGGGCGGGCTGTGGAATGAAAAGGGGCCACGGATGCGGCGTATTCTCGGGCTTAGTGTCGTTTTGGCGGTGCTTTGGTCTCTTTGGTGGGGGTTTTGGGCCTTTGGCATCAGTCGCGGGGCCCAGGCTTGGCTGGCCGATCAGCGCGCACAGGGCTGGCAGGCCGACGTGTCGCAGATTTCTCGCGCTGGGTTTCCCTCCCGTATCGATGTGACGCTGGAGGAGTTGGACCTGGCCGATCCCGCAACCGGGCTTGCCTTTGGGTTTCCGAAGCTAGAGCTGTCCTTGCGCGCGATTTGGCCCGGCGATGCGGCCTTGACGTTCCCCAACACGCCGATCCGAGTGGCCACCCCGACCGGGTCCTGGCGTGTTTTGGCAGAGGACGCGCGCGCGGACCTTGCGCTGCATCCAGGCTTGGCTCGCGAGTTAGAGGCCTTGTCGGCCACGTCCGGCCCGTTTCGCATCGAAGACAGCAATAGCGGCGCGCTGTTGGGCGGCGAAGCGTTGACGCTGGCGATCACCCAGACGGTAGCGCCCGAGGTTTACGCCGTCCGTTTTGACGTTCCAAATTTTCGCCCGGGCGACGCCCTGCGGGACAACCTGCGCATTTCCGAGGATCTGCCGCTGATCTTCGACACGACGGAGGCGCGTGCGGCCATCACATTTGATCGCGCGCTGGACCGTCGCTCTGTCGAAGAGGGGCGCGCACAACCGCAAAAGATCGTGCTGGATCTGGTGGAGGCGCAGTGGGCCGAGATGCGCTTTCTAGCAACGGGTGCTGTGACGCGCGATGCCGATGGGCTCGCCGAAGGCAGCCTGACGATCAAGGCCGAGAATTGGCAGCAAATGCTGGATCTGGCGGAAAACGCCGGAGTGCTGGCCGCGCAGATGCGGCCCCGGGTCGAATTTCTGCTGTCCAGCTTGGGTCGCGGGACCGGAGCCACCGAAGACCTTGACGTCACATTGACGTTTGAGGGCGGCCTGACGCGCTTGGGGTTTGTGCCCCTGGGACGCGCGCCAAGCCTTGTTATTCGCTAAAGCGCATTACACGGCTGCTTTGAGCTTCTCAACGAGGTCTGTCCGCTCCCAGCTGAACCCGCCATCATCTGTGGGCGTCCGGCCGAAGTGGCCATAGGCTGCGGTGCGCTCATAGATTGGCTTGTTGAGCTCTAGATGCGTGCGGATCCCGCGCGGCGTCAGGTCCATCACTTGGTCAATCGCCGCCTCGATCGCGGCAGGCGCAACCTCCGACGTGCCAAATGTGTCGCAATAGATCGACAAAGGCTTCGCCACCCCAATCGCATAGCTCAGCTGGATCGTGCAGCGGTCGGCCAGGCCTGCCGCAACCACGTTTTTGGCCAGATAGCGCGCGACATAGGCCGCAGAGCGGTCCACCTTGGTCGGGTCTTTGCCCGAGAACGCGCCGCCGCCATGGGGGGCCGCGCCGCCGTAGGTGTCGACGATGATCTTGCGCCCGGTGAGGCCCGCGTCGCCATCAGGGCCGCCGATCACGAATTTGCCGGTTGGGTTCACGTGCCACTCGGTCTCGCCGGTGATCCAGCCTTCGGGCAGAACTTCTTGGATGTAGGGTTCGACAACCGCGCGCACATCGTCGCTTGTCATCGCTTCATCCAAGTGCTGCGTCGAGAGCACGATGGAAGACACGCCAATAGGCTGACCGTCGCGGTAGACGACCGACAACTGCGATTTGGCATCTGGGCCCAGGGTCGGTTCGGTCCCGTCTTTGCGCACTTCAGCCAGCCGGCGCAGGATTGCGTGGCTGTACTGGATAGGGGCAGGCATCAGATCTGGGGTTTCGTTCGTCGCATAGCCGAACATGATCCCCTGGTCGCCCGCGCCCTCTTCGCCCTGCTCGCCGGTGACGCCTTGGGCGATATGCGCGGATTGCTCGTGCAGAAGGTTGGTGACCTCGCAGGTGTTCCAGTGGAACTTCTCCTGCTCGTATCCGATGTCTTTGATGCAGGCGCGCGCGATCTCATCGATGCGGCCCATGTATTCGGTCAGTTTTTCCTGATCGGTCAGGCCAACTTCTCCGCCAATCACCACCCGGTCCGTGGTTGCAAAGGTCTCACAGGCGACGCGCGCCAAAGGATCTTCCGCAAGGAATGCATCCAAGACTGCGTCTGAAATTCGGTCGCACACCTTATCTGGGTGCCCCTCCGATACGGATTCAGAGGTAAACGTATAGTTCTGTCGTGACATTAAAATGCTCCATTACATGTCGTCGCTGCCACGCCAGGAAGCCGTTGTGTCAGCCATTGGTCGCCCTTACGCGGCCCCGGACCTGCGGTCAATCGCTATTACGGCGCAAGTGCGAAAGCCCCAAGCTGGCACATGCCAAGGCCAGCAGGACCGCAAAGGGCAAATCACCTGTCTTTGCATAATACGTCGCAGACCCTGGCGGAGGGAGGCGCAGATCCAAATATCCGTCTGTGCCCAAGGCCAGCGCACCCTGCAACGCGCCGTTGGGTGCAATGAGGGCCGAAATGCCTGTGTTCGCCGAGCGGATCAGCGGCAGGCCTTGCTCAATCGCGCGCATGCGGGCCTGCGCCAAGTGTTGCTGCGGACCCGAAGCGATGCCGAACCATGCATCATTGGTGATTTGCAACAAAAAATCAGGACGCGCACCGCGACGCACGGCATGCTGTGGGAACACAGCCTCGTAGCAGATGAGGGGCAGGCCCTTGCCCAGCGCACCAAAGTCCAACACCTTTGGCCCTGAACCGCGCGCATGGCCTGCGTCTGTTCGCTCGGCCAGCGCGCGAATGCCAAGCCGCCGAAAAAGCGCAGGAAAGGGCATGTATTCGCCGAATGGCACGAGGTGGTGTTTGTCATAGGTCTGCGTGATTTGCCCCCCGTCCATGACCGCGAGCGCGTTGAAGACATCGGGCCAACCGCGCTGAACGCCAAAGACAAGCTGCGCTCCGCCCGAAGCTTCTTTCATGATCGTCAAAAGGCTGTCGGCATTTTCCAGCAAGTGCGGGATCGACGCCTCGGGCCAGACGACCAAATCGGGGCGCGGACCCGGCGCGCGGGTCGCCTCGATCTGGCGCCAGAAGAAGGTCCGCCACTTCTCTGGATGCCATTTTTCATCTTGCGGCGCGTTCGGCTGCACGATCCGGACAAGCGGCCGGTCTGGCGCCACGTCCGGTGCGATTGCGGGTCGGTCGATGGCCCCGAACGCCAGAACGGTCAGGGCTGGAACCAGGGAGGCAGGCAAGGCCACCCGGCGCAACAGGGCGGGAAGGCTTGCAAATCCAAGCGTCAGAAGCGCCAAGCCATGCGGCCCAATCCAAGCCAAGAGCCCAGCGGCTTGGCTTTCGACCCAGATCTGCGCAAAGGCGGCCCAAGGAAAGCCTGTGAATACGTAGGCGCGCACAAGCTCTGCAACGCTCCAAGCCAAGACAAGGGCCAGCACGCGCACAGGCCCAGGACGGCTCCAACGGCAGGCCAGCCAGCCCGCAACGCCCCAGAACAGCGCAAGGCCCGCCGCCATGAGGCCCAGCGCAAACGGTGCCATCCAGCCGTAGATCTCAGCCTCGACTTGGAACGGCTCTGTGATCCATCGCAGCGCCACGCCGAAATAGCCCACACCAAAGAGCCATAACAAAATCGCCGCGCGCCGGTGGTGGGTTTCGTCCGTCAAAAGCAGGGTAATCAGCGACAGCCCCAACACTGTTGCGGCGGGCCAATAGATTGGGGCAAGGCCGAGCGCCGCGAGCGCCCCCAACGCGGGGGCGGCCACCAGTTTCAGCCAAGCTGGTATTGCAGACGACCGAGGCGCAGTGGCAGCCAAGCTCACCCGGCGCGGCCGTCGACGCGGACCCGCAGCCGTTTGATCCGGCGCGGATCTGCATCGATCACTTCGAATTCGGGGCCGGCAGGATGCGCGACCACCTCGCCCCGCGCGGGGATCTTTCCGGCCAGCATAAAAACGAGGCCGCCCAGCGTGTCGATCTCTTCTTCGTCCACATCCTCGTGGTCTGTCAAAGAGCGGCCGATCTCTGCCTCGAACTCCTGCAGCGGTGTTTTAGCCCGCGCGACGTATTGCCCGGGCCGTTCGCAGGTCCAAAACTGCGCGTCATCAACATCGTGTTCGTCTTCGATCTCGCCAATGACCTGTTCAATCAGATCCTCGATTGTGACGAGGCCATCCGTGCCGCCATATTCGTCGATCACCAAGGCCATATGGCGCCGCTCGGTCTGCATCTTTGTCAGCAGCACGCCGATCGTCATCGACGGGGGCACAAACAGCAAAGGCCGCAACATGCCGTCCAGATCAAACTCTGGCCCGCCCCCGTTGAAGCCATAGACCAAGGCGAAGTCCTTCAAATGAGCAAACCCAACCGGGTTATCCAGCGTGCCGTCATAGATCGGCACGCGCGTTAGGCCGCTTTCCTTAAAGACCTGGACAAGTTCCTCTTTGGTGACCGTCACGGGTGCTGCAACGATATCGGCCTTGGGGATTGCCACGTCTTCGACGCGCATCCGCCGCAGGTTGATCATACCGTGGGAGGTGGTGCCGTTTGTGGGCGGCGCGACAGCATCTGCCTCCGCCTCCGGCTCTGTGGGGCTGAGCGCCCCCATCATGCGTGACAGAAAGCCCTTTGAGCCTTCTATCTCTTGGTCTGGCTGCGCGCTGTGCGCTGCGACAGACGATCCGTCAGTATCGTCCATTGGTCCTTTCCGATGTTTGCGGCCTCGCCGCAGATAGCAGTTTCACGAATATGGGTCAGGTATGCCCAAATTGCCAAGAATTTCTGTCTCCAGCGCCTCCATATAGGCGGCCTTTGCGTCATCAATGTGATCATAGCCTAAAAGATGTAACACTGCATGAACCATGAGGTGCGTCACATGGTGCGCGAATTCTTTGCCCTGTTCGGCGGCCTCACGGGCGCAGGTTTCATAGGCAAACGCGATATCGCCAAGGGGAACAGTGCCGTCGGGATCGGGTCGCGGCGCATCTGGTGGTTCTAGATCCTGTGCAGGCCAAGACAACACATTGGTTGCGGTCGGCTTGTCTCGGAATTCACCGTTCAGCGCAGCAACTTCTGCATCATTCGTGGCAAGAACCGAAACCTCGATCCCTTCGTGATCAAGGGAAAAGCGGGTCAGCGTGGCCTCTGTTGCGCGGATCACCAAGGCCTCTAAGTCCAACGCCTGCCACGACGGCTCTTCTATGCGGCACGCAATATCCATTTTGATCCTATGCAGTGGTCGGCGCCCGCTGGGTTCAGTCGCCGCGCCTGCCGCGGTCGCCACTCTGGGGTGCCCGTTCGGCGTCCGCCTCATAGGCTTCAATAATCGCCGCCACAAGCGGGTGCCGCACCACATCTTTCGACGTGAAGTAGTTGAAGCTGATCTTGGGGATCGTCTTCAACAGCCGTTCGGCATCCGCCAAACCCGAGGCCACGCCGCGCGGCAGGTCGATCTGGGTCCGGTCGCCCGTGATCACCATGCGCGAGCCTTCACCGAGCCGCGTCAGGAACATTTTCATCTGCATCGACGTCGCGTTCTGCGCCTCGTCCAGCACCACAAAGGCACGCGCCAGCGTCCGGCCGCGCATAAAGGCCAAGGGCGCGATCTCGATCTTCTTCTCTTCGATCAGTTTGGCAAGCTGCTTGCCTGGCAGAAAGTCATTCAGCGCGTCGTAGAGCGGCTGCATGTAAGGATCGACCTTGTCCTTCATGTCGCCGGGCAGATAGCCTAGCTTCTCGCCTGCCTCGACAGCAGGACGGCTTAGAACGATACGGTCCACCTCGCCCGCGATAAACTTCGACACGCCCACAGCCACGGCCAGATAGGTTTTGCCCGTCCCCGCAGGGCCGATGCCAAAGGCCAATTCGTTCTCAAAAAGGCTGAGCACATAGGCCTTTTGCGCATCTGTGCGTGGCTCGACCAGCTTTTTGCGGGTCTTGATCTCGACCCGGTTCCCGACGGGCATTTCCAACTGGTCGCCTGCTTGGCTACCGGTTTCGAGCTCCGACGGGCCCATGCGCACTTCGCGGTCGATATCGGCAGCCTCAACGGACCGCCCCTGCTCTAGCCGCGTGTAGAGGGTCTGCAGCAACTCCGCCGTAGCTGCCTGCGCTTCTGCCTCGCCAATGAGGACAAGCTGATTGCCCCGCCGGACAATCTGCACCGCCATGCGCTGCTCGATATCCGCCAAGTTCCGGTCAAACTCACCGCACAAATCGATCAGTAAACGGTTGTCTGGAAACTCGATCACCACCTCTGCAGCGGTGCCACCGGCTGTGGCGTCTGCAGGGCTCAAGGCGCTAGTGTCCACGGGCTGCTCCTGAGTCTCGTCATACGCCATAGCGTGCCAGCGCGCGCAGGGCCGTGCAAGCCAAGAAGACGCCCGTTCAAGAACGCCTCGGCAACTTAGTTTGGATCCGGGAAGAGCGAGCCACGTTTGAAGTCACCCGAGGTGAAGGTTGGCTCGGCCACGCCAGAACAGACCGGCTTTCCGTACTTGTCGAGACGGGCCGAGAGATAGCCCTCAACGCCGTCATCAATGATCCAGTGATCGCAACCATTTGGATCGACCCAGATACCCGCTTGAAGCTGGCTGAGGTCTTTTGCGTCAAAGCCACGGTCGACGGTCTTGTCGGATGGGACGGAGTCGCAGGCTGCAAGCCCAAGGGCCGCCATCAGGACCATGCCAGTAGAGATCAGTTTCATCGCAGCGTCCCCTTAGCGAATGCAGATGATTTCAACGCGTCGGTTCTTGGCCATACCAGCCGCAGACCCGTTCGACGCCACCGGCAACCGCTCGCCATAGCCGCGCACGTCTGCAATTCGAACACCCGTAGACTTCGCCACGCGCGCCACCGAGTTCGCCCGGTTCAGCGACAGGCGCATATTGTAGGCATCCGAGGCGCGGCTGTCGGTGTGACCTACGATGATAAACGCGGTCGCTGCCGCCCCTTGGAAGAACTGCGCCAAGCGGGCACGGCCGGCCGACGAAATATGTGCACTGTCGGTGGCAAAGAACTGATCCGTGTTCATCACACCGCAGACATTGCCGCGGCGGCAGACCGGAATACCCTTACGGTTGACGTGCGGGGTCATGTACCCCTCGGCCCCGTCGTCCATTACCCAGTGTTCGCACCCATCTGGATCGACCCAGATGGTTGGGACGTACTGGCCCCGGTCCTTACCCCGTTGTGCAGAAGTTTGTTGCGCGGCTGCGCTGGTCGCCAAAGTCGCGACGCCCGCCGCAAAGGCTGCTGTTATCGCCAGCCGGGCAAAAGTGGAAATGCTCAAATCCGCGCCCCTTTATTATCTACTTCGTCCTGTCGCCACATCGGCCCCGCATCGCGAACGGGGGGCAAACCATCGGCTGAGGTCAGGTTAGGCGCGAATCCACAGGCTGTGAAGCGTCGATCCCCACATATAGTGGCAAATCGACACTCATAGACCAAAACTTCTGTGGATATCTAGCTTTTGTGAGGTGCACGCTGCGGGAAACTAGGCCTCGGGGACCAGGACACCACCCAAGGAGTTTGCACCCGCTTCGGTGATTCTCACACGGCGGAGGTCGCCTCGTGATACAACAGCGTCTGTAACATGCACGGCATGGAGGTATTCTGACTTACCCACCATCTGGCCCGCTTTACGGCCCGGCTTCTCAAAAAGGACCTGTACGTTGCGCCCAACCATGCTCTCTTGGATGCGCCGTTGGTCGCGCGTGATCAGCGCCTGGAGCCGTTGCAGCCGGTCATCTGCTTCTGCCGGGTCCACTTGCGCGCGCTCAGCGGCCGGGGTTCCGGGGCGCGTCGAGTATTTGAAGGAGTAGGCATAGCCGTATCCGACCGCCTCCACCAAATCGAGGGTCGCTTGAAAATCCGCCTCGGTTTCTTCCGGGAAGCCCACGATGAAGTCGCCAGACATCAGCATGTCTGGGCGCGCGGCGCGAATACGTTCGATCAGGCGTAGGTAGCTCTCGGCTGTATGGTTGCGGTTCATCCGCTTCAGGATTTTGTCGGACCCTGACTGCACGGGCAGGTGAAGATAAGGCATCAGTTTTGGGCAGTTGGCATGGGCATCAATCAGCGCATCATCCATGTCGTTGGGATGGGAGGTGGTAAACCGGATCCGTTCCAGCCCCTCCACATCGTTGAGCGCCCAGATCAGCTGTGCCAATCCCCAATCCGCACCATCTGCGCCAACACCATGATAGGCGTTCACGTTCTGGCCCAAGAGCGTGATCTCGCGCACACCGCGATCGACCAGTTCCCGCGCCTCGCGCAGAACGCGGTCCACGGGGCGGGAGACTTCTGCACCGCGCGTGTAGGGTACAACACAAAAAGCGCAGAATTTGTCGCACCCTTCTTGCACAGTCAGAAACGCTGTGGGCCCTCGGGCAACTTTGGGTCGGCCTGCCAGGTGATCAAATTTGTCTTCCGTCGGGAAATCGGTGTCCAGCGCTTGTTGGCCCGCGCGCGCTTTGGCTTCCAACTCGGGCAGCCGGTGATAACTTTGTGGACCGACCACAAGATCGACCATCGGCTGACGGCGCATAATCTCTTCGCCCTCGGCCTGCGCAACACAGCCCGCAACCCCAATCTTCAGGTCCGGCTTGTCGTCTTTAAGGCCTTTGAACCGCCCAAGCTCTGAATAAACCTTCTCGGCGGCCTTTTCGCGAATATGACAGGTGTTGAGCAAAATCATATCCGCCTCTTCCGGGCGATCCGTAGCCTCATAATCCGCCAAGGCTTCGGACATACGCTCACTGTCGTAGACGTTCATCTGACAGCCATAAGTTTTGATGTAGAGCTTTTTGGGCGCCGTCATCGGTAAGCCTTTCACGTGCGGAAAATGCAGACAAAGGCACTAACGCAGCCGCGCGGCACTTGCAATCGAAGCCTGAAGGCACACAAAAGAACGTTATGGACCGAAACTTCACATCCTTACAAACCTTCTTAAAGGCAGCGCCGCGCAACATTGCCAAAGGTCCCATTGCCATTATCCTCGTCGAGGATGCCGTTGAGGTCGACACCACCATCCGGCACCATCAGCACCTCGGGTTTGAAGCGGTTGTGGCTTTAATGCCTGACGCTTTAGACCTCCCGCGCGACTTGCAACTCACCACGTGGCGGGTCCGGTACGACCCCTATATGGAAGATGCGCTGGAACGCGCGGTGAACGAAGTCAACACCGCACTGCCCGGCCGCTGGATCTACTACTGTTACAATGCTGAGTTTCTTTTTTTCCCGTTCTGCGAAACCCGGACCGTTGGTGAAATGCTCGCCTTTCATGAAGAAGAGCGCCGCAACGCGATGCTGACCTATGTGGTCGACCTATACGCGGATGACTTGCACACCTACAGCAACGCCGTCAGCCTCGATCATGCGCATTTGGACAAGTCCGGTTACTTTGCCTTGGCGCGTTCGGGGAATGCGGGCAATCTCGAACGGCAATTCGACTTTTTTGGCGGGCTGCGATGGCGCTTCGAAGAACATATTCCCAAAACGCGGCGCAAGATTGACCGCATCTCTCTATTCCAATCAAAACGCGGGCTTAGGTTCCGTCCAGATCACACGTTTTCGGACGAAGAGTACAACACCTATGCCTGCCCGTGGCATAACAATCTGACGGCAACAGTTTGCTCTTTTCGAACTGCAAAGGCGCTCAAGACAAACCCTGGCAGCATGTTCGACATAGAGACGTTTACCTGGCACAACTCCGCGCCGTTCGAATGGCACTCGCGCCAACTGCTCGACCTCGGCTTGATGGAGCCGGGTCAGTGGTTTTGAAGGAACCCTAACCAGCGACCTCAGGTATGTTCAAAAATGTGCTTTGGTTAAAGTTCTGTTCGATGTGTTTTACGAGCATGCGCACGCGCTTTGGTTGCGTTTGCGCGGTTTGATAAACGATATTGAATTCCGATCCTGCAATTTCGAAATCCTCAAGAACAGGGATCAGACGCCCAGCCTCAATGTCGTCCTGCAAATTGATCCTCGATTTCATTGCAAGCCCGTGCCCACGGCGGCACCAGTCGGCCACTAAGCCCGCATCATTTGAAAAGCGCACCGCCTTGACTGGGAACCGCTTTTTGACGCCGCCAACTTGAAACAGCCAGCTCAGCGACGCGCCTGACCGTAGCCTTAACATCAGACAAGGAAAGTCTATCAATTCCGACGGGTGCTGCGGCGCTCCATGTTTTTCTATGAATTCCGGCGAGGCGCATACCACCCGCGGGCACAAAGCCAAGTGAAGATGGGTCAAGCCCGGCTCTGGCGTTTTGCCGTCTCGGATCACAAAATCGTACGGGCCTGCCGCAAAGTCTGAGTTTATGTCGCTTAACTCGACTTCAAGTATCAATCCGGGGTGCTCCGCCGCAAATGCGTCCACCACAGGCATCAGGTGATTGCGCCCGAAATCGGTCGGCGCGCTTAAACGAATAACACCCGACAAGGCTTCGGACCCATGGCTGATCGCAGCGCGTACCTGCCGCTCATCCGACAAAAGCTTGCGCGCCGCTTCAAGAAGAACCAAACCCTCTTCGGTCAAACTCAAGGAACGCGTGGTGCGCCGGATCAGCGTCGCCCCGTAATGCTCTTCCAGCAAAGCCAGAACGTCGGAAACGGCCGTGGGCGACAGGTTTAAGTGCCGCGCCGTGGCCGCGAGAGAGCCTTCTTCGGCAATGCACACGAAAACTTCCAGATTTCGAAACCGCATTACCCCTCTCCGGATGCCCCTGTCACAACATGACAGACCGATACGTAAAAATCTGCTTTGCGCAAGGTCGCATCCAGTTTTATCGCGGCATTTCCCGGGAAATATACCAATTCGACAACTGTGCCCCAACGACAACTAACGCCATACGTGTAATTTCCGACGACTATGCGCGATTTTAATGCAGGACGCCGCGCAGTACGTCGGAAAGGTTTTTCCAAAACGAAAAGATCGGTCACTTCAACTGCGTCAACGTCAGGGCGATGCGCACAGGCAACGGCAGTAAGAACACGAACCTAAAGTTTGACAATGCCACTGTGTGTAAGTCGTAGCAGCAAAGCTTTCTGCAGCTGTAACGACCGGCGTTATGTACGGCGCAACCGGATCACAACATCGACCGATGCAATCTCCGCCCCTTCGGGCGCGTCGGGTAGTTGCGCGATGACCAACTGGTCAGACGGAGCGTCTGTCAGTCGGGCATCGTCTTCCCAAAAGAAGTGCGGGTGATCGTGGGTGTTGGTATCGAAGTAGCTTTTGGAGCCATCGACCGTGACTTCCTGCATCAGCCCTGCATCGCAGAAGGTGCGCAATGTGTTATAGACAGTGGCCAAGGACACGGCCTCGCCCTCGCGCTTTGCGGCTTCAAAGAGGCTTTCTGCTGTGACGTGTCGGTCTTGTCCGTCTCCAACCAACAACGCCGCCAGCGTCACGCGCTGCCGGGTTGGCCGAAGGCCAGCCTGCGTTAACCATGCAGACCCGATCTTATGCGGCGTCTCGAGCATTTCTACCTCACATACAGGTGTTAGCCCTGTATATAAGGCGCTATGGCCTAGGAATTCAAATCAATTAAGGCCGCTGCGTTAATTTGGCAGGTTGCTTGCGGGGCTTCCCCAAGGGGTGCTACAGGGGGCGTCACAGAACGACACGGCCCAAAGGATGCGCGCTCAATGGCCCAATACCCAACCACGTTTGATCGCGATGATCTGCTGAAATGCGCCCGGGGTGAGCTTTTCGGGCCTGGCAACGCCCAATTGCCAGAACCGCCGATGCTCATGATGGATCGCATTATTGATATTTCATCGGATGGCGGTGCGAATGGCAAAGGCCATGTGGAAGCAGAGTTCGATATCACCCCGGATCTGTGGTTTTTTGACTGCCACTTTCCTGGCAATCCGATCATGCCGGGGTGTCTGGGACTTGATGGCTTGTGGCAACTGACCGGCTTTAACTTGGGCTGGCGCGGTTGGTTAGGGCGCGGAATGGCGGTCGGCGTTGGTGAAGTGCGTCTGACAGGTATGGTCCGGCCCGACCGCAAGATGCTGCGTTATGCCGTTGATTTCACAAAGGCAATCCAGACCCGCAGGCTAACGATGGGCGTCGCCGATGGCCTGGTCGAGGCCGACGGTGAAGTCATCTATCAGGTCAAAGACATGAAAGTGGTACTGAGCGAAGACGCAGCTTAAAAGCGCTGTGCTCCAAGCTGCGCTTAAAGTCCGCGCCTCATGACCCGACGATGGCAACGGCCATCGCCACAAGGCCAGCCATGCTCGCAAGCCACACCAAAGTGCGCACGAACGGTATCCCGAAGATATAAATCGGCAGATACACGACGCGGGCCAAAACAAAGATCTGTGCGCCCAAAAGTGCCCCTTCAACTGAGTGCCCCAGCAGGCTCAACGGGATGAAATAGATCATCGCCTCTTTCATGTTGCTCAGCGCTCGACTGGCGCGCGCACCGTATGTCGATAGTTCAGGCGGCGCATCCCGTGGACCCGCGGCACTGATTGGGTCGGCGCCGTATCGAAACGCTGCTGGCAACAGCGATTGCACGAAAAAAAGCGCAAGCGCGCACAAGATCCAAAATGTCATGAGAAATCCCCCCTCTTCTGGATGCAAGGTGGGAGCGCTGGCGCCAAACGTCAATCAGTCTGCCGTGAGCCGGCCTGGTGAGCGGGGTCCGTTAGAACCGCTGTGATTTGGTCCAATGCGGCCCGGATCGGTGCGTCATGGCGTGCGTCGTGATGGCAGACCACCCAAGCGTGATGGGCGAGATCTGCGATATCGGGTCCAACGCGTCGCAAGATCGTCTCGCGGGCCGCAAAGGTTGGCATCACAACCTTGCCGACACCGCTAAGCGCCAAGTCCATCGCCAGGCGCGGATCGTTGCAGATGGTCACGATTTGATCTGCGTGGTGTTCGTAAATCCAACTTTGCGACGCGCTCATAAGTGCGTCCTTTGGGGCGGCGATCCAGCCGGTCACGGACGGATCACGAGCAAAGGGCGCATAGGTCACTCCTTGGGTTCGTTGCGCGGCCAGCCAAGACTGCGTCGGGCGGCGGTTTCGGATGCCGATATCAGCCTCTCGCCGCGC
The DNA here is from genome assembly GCA_963922415.1 of uncultured Aliishimia sp. GTDB lineage: Bacteria > Pseudomonadota > Alphaproteobacteria > Rhodobacterales > Rhodobacteraceae > Aliishimia. The sequence continues at coordinate 15,527 of CAWUIP010000047.1, forward strand.
GATATCGACGGCCATGTTTGTGGCAACGAACTCGGGGACCCAAGCAGAGCTGGGCGACCAGAACCTGGAAATATTCTGCGCTAAGAACTGAGATGTCCAAAAGCCTGCCGTGATCCGTACCCGCACGGCTTGGCGCCTTTCGCCAAATCGTGCGACCTCCGCTGCAAGGGCACGAACGCCGCTCAGCCTGTCCAAAAGCGCCCGTCCGTCGCCTGTGAGCGCGTAACCTTGGGCACCCCGCGAAAACAAGCGGCAGCCCAAACGCGTTTCAAGCGCGACCATCCGGCGGCTTAACGTCGGCGCACTGACGCCGGTTGAACGAACCGCGCCGGACAACCCTCCTGCATCGGCCACGGCCACAAAGAGAGATAGATCATCCAGCGAGACTTGTTCTTTCATTTATGAAAGACCTCTTTCGAAAACAGCCAATTTTCCGAAGGTATCGCCAACGATAGTTACAGCTCATCAACCAAAAATGAAAGGCATGCCTTGTGATATTGTTTGTTCACGCTTTGCCGCGATCGGCCTTTGGCTTTGCGCAATATACCCCAAAGGACACCCTATCTGAGCGCGCTCAGATCGAGGCGCGCGTGCTTGCGGCGCGCCGCGTCCGCCTTCAGCGCGTGTATTTGCGAAGTGGCGGTCGTTGGATCCGCCGGGCGCTCAGGCGCCTGCGCGCTTTGGTGCGCAGATCACACATGTCTTTGATCCCGCAGATGACACGCGGTATTTGACGGCAACGGCTTGCACCTCTTGGGGACCATCGCCTACATAGGCGCTGACCTGAGAAAAGGAGTGCGCGTATGCGCCGAGTAGTGGTGACGGGGCTGGGGATCGTCTCGTCCATTGGGAACAATTCTTCAGAGGTGTTGGACAGCCTGAAGGCAGGACGGTCAGGCATCGAAGGCAGCCCCGAGATGGCCGAACACGGGTTTCGCAGCCAAGTCGCCGGAACCCTCAAACTGGACCCAAGCGCCCAAATCGACAAGCGCGTGATGCGGTTCATGGGTCCGGGCGCGGCTTACGGGTATCTAGCCATGGCGGAAGCCATTGCTGATGCCGGACTAGAAGAAAGCGACATCGTCAATCCGCGCACGGGCCTCGTGGCGGGCTCTGGCGGCCCTTCGACGAGCGCGATGCTGACCGCGCATCAGACCGTGCTGAAGACGACTGCGACCAAGCGGATCGGCCCATTTGCCGTGCCCAAGTGCATGTCGTCGACCATCAGCGCCAACCTTGCCACCGCCTATAAGATCAAAGGGATCAACTACTCGATCACCTCTGCATGCTCTACGTCGCTGCACTGTATCGGCAACGCGGCAGAACAGATCATGCTGGGCAAGCAAGACGTGATGTTTGCGGGCGGCGCGGAGGAGTTGGATTGGACGCTCTCGTGCCTCTTTGATGCGATGGGAGCGATGTCGTCGAAGTATAACGACACACCCGCACGCGCGAGCCGCGCCTTCGACGCAGACCGGGACGGCTTTGTGATTTCGGGCGGCGGCGGCATCGTTGTGCTGGAAGAGCTTGATCATGCGTTGGCGCGTGGCGCCAAAATCTATGCCGAAGTGACCGGATATGCTGCAACGTCCGATGGTCACGACATGGTTGCCCCGTCTGGCGAGGGCGGCGAACGCGCGATGCGCGGGGCCCTCGCGACCCTGCCCGAAGGGCGACGCATCGGCTACATCAATGCGCATGGCACGTCGACACCTGTGGGCGATGTTGGCGAGATCGAGGCCGTGCGCCGCGTCTTTGGCAATGAAGCTGCGCCGCCAGTGTCGTCGACCAAGTCGATGACGGGCCATGCGCAAGGTGCCGCTGGCGCGCTCGAAGCGATCTTTTGCCTTTTGATGCTCCAGAACGATTTCATCACACCGTCGATCAACGTCGAAACCCTCGACCCCGACCTGCGCGAAGACGAAATTGCGACGGCTCTGGTCAAGGGGGCTGGACTCGATTCGGTGATGACCAATTCATTCGGCTTCGGCGGCACCAACGGGTCCATGATCCTGTCGCGCTATCAATCGTAAGAGACGACCATGACCGGAGTAATGCAGGGAAAACGCGGGCTGGTGATGGGTGTCGCCAATGACCGCTCAATTGCGTGGGGCATTGCAAAGGCGCTGTCCGAAGCAGGGGCCGAATTGGCCTTCACATACCAAGGCGAGGCGTTTGGATCACGGCTTGCGCCATTGGCGGCGAGCGTCGGCAGCGACTTTATGGTCGATGTGGACGTCACCGATGACGCAAGCCTTGATGCCGCCTTCGACAGCCTTGGCGCGCGCTGGTCCAGCCTCGACTTTGTGGTCCATGCTATTGCGTATTCCGACAAGAGCGAGCTGACGGGCCGGTTTCTGAACACCAGCCGCGCCAACTTCAAACACTCCATGGATGTCAGCTGCTACAGCTTCATCGAGGTGGCGCGACGCGCCCATCCGTTGATGCAAGAGGCGGGCGGCACTCTGATCACACTCACCTATCAGGGGTCAAATCGTGTTGTGCCCAATTACAATGTGATGGGCGTGGCAAAGGCAGCACTGGAGAGTGCGACACGGTACTTGGCGAACGATCTGGGCCCGGACGGCATTCGCGTGAATGCGATCAGCCCTGGTCCGATGAAAACGCTCGCGGGCTCTGCGATTGCGGGTGCGCGCCGGACCTATAAACACTGTGACACAAACGCGCCCATGCGCTCGAACGCGACGCTCGAGGCTGTTGGGGCAACTGCAGTCTATCTGTGTTCGGATGGCGGCGCCTTCACGACAGGCGAAGTCATTCGCGTCGATGGTGGCTTCCACGTGCTGGGCATGCCGCAGCAGGAAAACCTCTGAGCAATGTATCTAGGGCGGCGGTGTGCTGCGGTTCTGGTGGATGGGGTGGTGAGCCTTCTGGCCTGCGCCGTACTTTTGATGCCCTTCGCCTCGCTCGTTGATCCGCGCCTCTGGGCAACGGTGCAGCCTGTGCCCCTATTGTGGGCGGCAATGCTTCTGCTTCTAAGTTTGATCTGGCGCGGCAATACGCCTGGCAAGAAGTGGGCAAAGCTGCGATTGGTTGGCGCGGGATGCTTTGCGTGTCGAGAAGTACGCCGCCTCGGGTGGGCGGTTCTCTTTGGTCTGGCGCAGTTCTTGTCCGCATTGGTTCCCGCCGCGGTGACGGGAAGCTTAGTGGTCCTGGCCGCCGTCTGGTGCTGCGTGTCCCTGATCTGGCCAATACTTCGCAGTGCACCTGAGTTTCCACATAACACCGAAACAGGGTTTTCCGTCGCCAGCTAGCCACGGGGCCGCTTTTCTTTGAATGAAAAGCAGCCAGGATTTTTCGAACATCCTGGCGCCGGGCTCTTCCCCCGCGCGCTGCTGCGTGACAGGTTACAGGCCGGGGGATCTGCCGATGCCAATTACCACTTGTGTGTTTGACGCCTATGGAACGCTTTTTGATGTGGCTGCCGCCGCCCGCGCAGCTGCGGCAGAGCCGGAATTTCCAAATCTTCGTGATGTTTGGCCAAAGGTTGCCGAAGCCTGGCGCTTGAAACAGCTGCAATACACCTGGTTGCGGGCCATCACTGGCGATCACACGGACTTTTGGACCGTGACGCAAAACGGACTTGATTGGGCCCTCGAGGCGTCGGGCCTTGGCGATGACGCAGCGCTCCGCGCCCGGCTTTTACAGCTTTATTGGGAGCTTGGGGCTTATCCTGAAGTCGCGGACATGCTCACAGATTTGAAGGCGCGCGGGTTCAACACGGCGATTTTGTCGAACGGCGCGCCCGACATGCTGGAGGGCGCCGTTGGCTCTGCAGGCCTGACGGCAGTTTTGGATGCCGTGCTGAGTGTCGAAAGCGTTGGTGTCTTTAAACCCAATCGGGCCGTCTATGACCTGGTCGGCACGCGATTTTCAGTGTCCCCAGACCAGGTCCTATTCGTCTCTTCGAATGGGTGGGACGCCTCAGCTGCGGCAGCTTATGGCTTTGCAACAGTGTGGGTTAATCGTGGCAGCGACCCAATGGACCGGCTGCCCGGCACCCCGCAACACGTGTTGACGGACCTATCAGATATTCCAAATTTGGCGGCCAGATTATGAGCACGTTTACAACGTCGGACGGGTTAAACCTCTACTATGAAGACGCAGGAGACGGCCTTCCGCTGCTGTGCCTGTCAGGGCTGACCCGTACGACGCGAGACTTTGATTACGTCAGTCCACACCTCACGGGTGTCCGGCAGATCAAATTGGATTACCGGGGGCGCGGTAGATCGGCTTGGGCCGAGGATTGGTCGACATACGCCCTGCCCGTTGAAGGCCGGGACGTGATGGAGCTGTTGCAGCATTTGGGCCTGTCGCAGGTGGCAATCCTGGGGACGTCGCGGGGCGGGTTGAATGCAATGGGGATTGCCGCTGTCGCGCCCGAAACGCTTCTGGGCGTGGCGCTGAACGATATTGGCCCGGTAATTGAGCCTGCGGGGCTCGAAAACATCATGACCTATCTGGGTCGAAACCCGGCCGCCGAAACACATGAAGAGGCGGCCACTGCGCTATCTCATGTTATGACGGGGTTTGAGGGCGTGCCCGAAGCGCGCTGGATGGAAGAGGCGCAAAAGCACTTTCGGCGGAGCGAAACAGGGCTCGAAATCACCTATGACCCGAAGCTGCGCAACGCCGTTGAGGCGGCGGGGCACCAGGCGATTCCAGACCTTTGGCCCTTCTTTGACGCCTTCGCCGGTCGTCCGCTTGCTTTGATCTGGGGCGAAAATTCGGACCTTTTGTCCCAGGCCACAGTGACCGAAATGCAGACGCGTCGTCCTGATATGATCCTGGCGCGGGTTCCCGGACGCGGGCACATCCCGTTTCTGGATGAGCCCGAAAGCCTTGCTGCATTGAACACCTGGCTAGAGGCCTTGCAATGAACATCGACATGATCCGCGCGGCCGCCGACCGTCTTGCGGGCAAGGTGCGCCGGACACCGCTGCTCCAATCGCCGTTTTTGGATCAGATTGCGGGGCGGCGCGTTTGGATCAAGCCGGAATGCTTGCAGCATACAGGCAGCTTCAAGTTCCGCGGCGCGTGGTCGGCGATCACGGCACTGTCGGACGAAGACCGCAAGAATGGCGTCCTGGCCTATTCATCTGGCAATCACGCACAAGGCGTTGCCTTTGCTGCGCGAGAACATGGGCTGCGAGCGGTGATTGTGATGCCCAAAGACGCGCCGCAGCTCAAAATCGACAACACCCGTGCGCTTGGCGCCGACGTGGTCCTTTATGACAGGGCCGGCGGCGAAAACCGAGAAGAGATCGGTGAGAAGCTTGTTGCCGAACGTGGGCTTGCCTTGATCAAGCCCTATGACGACCCGCAAGTGATCGCCGGCCAGGGCACATGCGGCCTGGAAATTGCGCAACAAGCAGCAGAGGTTGGGATTACGGAAGGCTCCGTCCTTGTGTGCTGTGGCGGTGGCGGGCTGTCTTCCGGCATCGCGCTGGCCTGTGCCGCCGAGGCACCTGGTTTGAAGGTTCGCACAGTCGAGCCGCAGGGCTTTGACGACATGGCGCGCTCTCTGCGGTCGGGCGGCATAGAGCGCAACAATCAAATCGGCGGCAGTCTGTGCGACGCGATCTTGACGCCGCAACCCGGTATTTTGACCTTCCCCATCCTCAACCGTCTCAGTGGTCCAGGCTTGGTCGTGACCGATGACGAAGCGCTGCGCGCAGTGGCGCTGGCGTTTCTGAGGTTGAAAGTCGTGGCTGAACCGGGTGGCGCTGTGGCGCTTGCCGCGGCCCTCTTTCATGGAGAGGCTCTGGAGGGCGATGATGTCATCGTCACAATTTCTGGCGGTAATGTCGATCCAGAGGTCTTCGCCCGCGCCTTACAAACACAATCCGCTGAGGCGGCTTAACCAGTCGGCTCGACCCATTTCCGCTCCTTTTTTGCTCCGAGCGGTTGCAGGTGCCAACGATACCAGTCTAACTCGGCTTTGGGCCCCACTGCGGCACGCGCTGTTAAGGATCAAAAACATGCACTTGGCGGATTTGGGCGATGTGCGCCTTCACTACCGGATTGATGGACCAGAAGACGGGGCGCCTGTCGTTTTTGCGAACTCCTTGGGCACCGACTTTCGCCTTTGGGATCCCATCCTGCCTATGTTGCCGCAAGGCTTGCGCATTTTGCGCTATGACAAGCGGGGGCATGGGCTCTCGACATGCCCTGCAGCCCCTTACTCGATGGGCCAGCTTGTCTCGGATGCAGAGCGCTTGATGGACGCAACCGGCTTTAAGAACGCGGTTTTTGTTGGCCTGTCTATCGGCGGCATGATCGCACAAGGGCTCGCGGCCAAGCGGCTGGACCTGATCCGCGCCATGGTCCTGTCGAACACTGGGGCCAAGATCGGCACGCGCGACATGTGGCAAGAGCGCATTGATGCTGTAAACACCGGCGGGATCGAAAGCCTCGCCGATGCTGTCATGACGCGCTGGTTTTCGGAAAGATTTTGCGCCACGCCCGAGCTAGAGCTTTGGCGCAACATGCTGACGCGCCAAGAGAATGCAGGGTATGCAGGCTGCTCGGCTGCCATTGCAGGTACGGATTTCTACGCAACGACGGCCAAGCTGCGACTGCCAGCGCTGGGCATCGCAGGCACCGAGGATGGCTCGACGCCGCCAGACCTGGTGCGTGAGACCGTTGATTTGGTGCCGGGGTCCAAATTCGCGCTGATCCGCGGGGCTGGCCACCTGCCGTGTGTTGAAGATCCCGACGCCTATGCGCGAATTTTGACGGATTTTTTGAAAGAGGTTGGGCATGTTTGACCCAGCGGGTCGCTGATGGCAGGCGCTGTTTTTGACCAAGCCTATCTTGCTGGGCTATTCGACGCAGGCGAGGTTGCGCGGCTCTTTTCGGCCTCTTCAGAAGTCCGCGCGATGCTTTTGGTCGAAGGCAATTTGGCCAAGGCGCAAGGGGCTCAGGGCGTGATACCCGAGATCAGTGCCGCGGCGATCCACCGTGCCAGCATGGACGCATCTCTTGACGCGGGCGCCTTGGCCGCAGCAACTGCACAGAATGGCGTCGTGGTCCCTGCCCTCGTCGCGGCCTTTCGCCAAGCAATGCAAGCGCCAGAGCATGCGCAATACATCCATTGGGGCGCAACATCGCAGGACATTATCGACACCGGGTTGATGCTGCGTTTGCGTCAGGCCACCGACCACATCCGCACAGATGTGGCGGCAACTCTCGCAGCCTTGGCGCGCTTGGCAGAGGCTGAAGCTGAAACGCCGATGGCGGCCCGCACGTATGGCCAGCAAGCCGCCCCCACCAGTTTTGGCGCTGTGATTGCAAGTTGGGGGTGGCCGCTTCTGTCCGCCTACAATGCGTTGACTGCGTTGCAGTTCCCAATTTCGCTCTCGGGGGCAGCGGGCACCGCGACAGCTTTGGGTCCGGACCCTACAGCCCTGCGCGCCGAGATGGCTGAAGCCCTCGGCCTTTTCGACCCGGCCCGGTCTTGGCACACAGATCGGACCCCGGTTCTGGACATCTGCCGCGCGTTCGGCGC
>CAWUIP010000048.1:0-22544 GCA_963922415.1 uncultured Aliishimia sp.
CGCGAAGGCGGCCGCACCGTCGGCGCTGGCGTCGTTTCAAAAATCATCGAGTGATTTTTGAAGCGGTGGGTTTGGCTGCGGCAGTCGTCTTTCGCAGAAAGGCGATGAAAGCAACAAGCCCACACGACTGAACAAGGGTGCCAACCACCCATCGGCGCCCCGGATTTTTCCAAAAAATCCGGGACCCCAAAACAAAACAAGGTGCGATGAAAGGCGACAATACGGCCGCTTTTCCTCTCCACTGGAACCCGTTTAAGGGACAACAGACCAATGGCCATTCAAAGCCAAAACATTCGGATCCGCCTGAAGGCGTTCGATTACCGGGTGCTGGACGCCAGCACGCAGGAAATCGTCAACACCGCCAAGCGGACGGGCGCCTCTGTGCGCGGCCCGATCCCGTTGCCGAACAAGATCGAAAAGTTCACTGTTCTGCGCGGCCCGCACGTCGACAAGAAATCCCGTGACCAGTTCGAAATCCGCACGCACAAGCGCCTGCTGGATATTGTTGATCCGACCCCTCAGACCGTGGACGCGCTGATGAAGCTCGACCTTGCGGCTGGTGTGGATGTCGAGATCAAGCTGCAAACATAAGCCTGAGGGAGGGTGACCAACATGTTACGCTCTGGCGTGATTGCAAAGAAGGTGGGGATGACCCGCCTGTTCATGGAAGACGGCAAGCAGATCCCTGTGACCGTTCTTCAACTCGATAAGCTGCAGGTTGTTGCACAGCGCACGCCTGAAAAAGACGGCTACACAGCTGTTCAATTGGGCGCAGGTTCTGCGAAGGTCAAACGTGTCTCCAAGCAGATGCGCGGCCATTTCGCCGCCGCCAAGGTGGAGCCCAAGCGCAAGCTTGCGGAGTTCCGCGTTGACCCGGAAAACATGATCGAAGTCGGCGAAGAGATCTCTGCAGATCACTACTTCGCAGGTCAGTTCGTGGACGTTGCGGGCACATCCATCGGTAAAGGCTTTGCCGGTGCGATGAAGCGCCACAACTTCGGCGGTCTGCGTGCCTCGCACGGTGTGTCGATCAGCCACCGCTCGCACGGCTCTACGGGTCAGTGTCAGGATCCCGGTAAGGTTTTCAAAGGCAAGAAAATGGCCGGTCACATGGGGGCCGCCCGCGTGACCACGCAGAACTTGCAAGTTGTCAAAACCGACACCGATCGCGGCCTGATCATGGTCAAAGGGGCTGTTCCAGGCTCCAAGGGCGGTTGGGTGACGATCAAGGATGCGGTCAAGAAGCCGTTCCCGTCGGAAGCTCCGTTGCCTGCAGCACTGAAAAAGGCGGATGCCCCGGCAGCGGATGCGCCGGTCGAAGAGGCGCCCGCCGAAGGAGGTGAGGCATGAAACTTGACGTGATCAAACTCGACGGCGGTGCGGCTGGCGAATTGGAGCTCTCTGAAGACCTGTTTGGTCTGGAGCCCCGTGCCGACATCCTGCACCGCGTGGTCCGCTGGCAGCGCAACAAAGCGCAGGCTGGCACGCATAAGGTCAAGACACGGTCCGAGACGTCGTATTCCAAAAAGAAGATCTACCGCCAAAAGGGCACCGGTGGCGCACGCCATGGTGACCGCAACGCGCCGATCTTCCGCAAGGGTGGCATCTATAAAGGCCCAACGCCGCGCAGCCACGCCCATGACCTGCCGAAGAAATTCCGCAAGCTGGGTCTGAAGCACGCGCTGAGCGCGAAGGCCAAAGAGGGCTCTTTGGTTGTGATCGAAGCGGCTGAAGCTGAAGGCAAGACCAAGGCGCTGGCCAAGCAGGTCAAGGATCTGGGCTGGAAGCGCGCGCTGGTTATCGACGGTGCCGAGGTCAACGAGGGCTTTGCCAAGGCAGCGGCCAACATCGACGGTCTCGACATCCTGCCGATCATGGGTGCGAACGTCTATGACATCCTGAAACGCGACACTTTGGTGATCACCAAAGCCGGTGTCGAAGCGTTGGAGGCACGTTTGAAATGAACGCCAAGGCAGAACATTACGACGTGATCCGCAAGCCGGTCATCACGGAAAAGGCGACAATGGCGTCCGAAAACGGCGCAGTTGTCTTTGAAGTCGCGATTGACGCGGCGAAGCCTCAGATCAAAGTAGCTGTCGAGGCGCTCTTTGGTGTGAAGGTCAAAGCGGTCAACACGACAATCACGAAGGGTAAGGTCAAGCGCTTCCGTGGCCGGTTGGGCAAGCGGAAAGACATCAAAAAGGCCTATGTGACCCTGGAAGAAGGCAACACAATCGACGTGACCACGGGTCTCTAAGCCCGTCGCGTGCCGATACTTTTGAAGACCCCAGTCTGGCAACAGGCTGGGGTCTTTGTTTTTCAAGCTGCATAGACGGCAACCGGATCGCCCAGCGACGCGTAGTCTGGCGTGACGCCAAGCCCGGGTGTGTCGCTGGCATAGAGTTTCCCGTCTTTGACTGTTGGGCCACCGATACCTGTTGATCGGGTGTTGTAGTTAAAGAGATCGGTGGAGTTGATCAGGTAGTCTTCCGGGGTCGAGGCTGCGAAATGGGCAACGGCGGCAGAGGCGATCTCGCCGCCCCAGGTGTCTTCGGACACGACGGGAATTCGGTTTTCAACGAGGTAGTCGCGCACGGCGCGCGCTTTGTTCAACCCGCCGAGGTTGGAGATTTTCAGACAGCAGATTTCAGCCCCGCGGTCTTGGACGATCCGCTGGGCGGCGTGCATCCCCGTGACGCATTCGTCGAGCTTCATGGGTTGGGCGATGTGGCGGCGGACCTGTTGGCATTCTTCGTAGGTGCGGCAGGGCTGTTCAAAGATGTAGTCAAGATCGCGGGTGGCGCGTGCAACTCGGATTGCAGCGTCTACGCGCCAGCCTTGGTTCGCATCCGCCATCGCCTTTTCCCCTGGTTTCAAAAGCGGCACGGTCGCCTTGATCCGTTCGATATCCGTTTCCCAATCGGCGCCGACCTTGATCTGAAACTGCCGATAGCCTGCGGCGCGGTGCTGGTCGAGTTCAGCGGTCGTCTCGGCCACTGACTTTTGCGGTGCCACGCGGTACATCGGCGCGCCATCCGTCAGCTTCCCGCCTAGCAGCATCCAAACCGGCAGTTCGCAGGACTGCCCCAGAATGTCATAGCAAGCGGCGATGATCGGCGCCTTGGCATAGCCGTGCCCCTGCACCGTTGCGTCCATCGTCCAGTCAATCGCCGCAATCTGGCGCGGGTCCTGGCCCATCAGATGCGGCACCATCAGCCGTCCGGTCGCCGCGACTCCTTCGGAATGCGCCACCATGTAGTTTTCACCGCAAGGCGTGAACTCGCCACATCCCGACAAGCCGCAGGCGGTTTCGATCACAACCACGGTCGCGCGCGCCTGGGTTATGCCGTTCCCCGCCCCCCAGTGATAGGTGCCGCCAACATATGGCAGATCGGTTTGGTAGTAGCTGATCTTGGCAATCTTCATCGGGCTCTTTCCACGGCGACGTCTGCGCATGTCTCGAAACTATTGACCCGTTGCGCGGCGCGTCCTGCCCGGCAGCGACATGTGCGCGGATCAATCCCGACGCCTCTTGGGCGGTTTTGTCAGACCTGTGCGCCCGGTTGCTGCGACGCAGCGTTTTGGGACGCGTGTCTCAAAAATTGAGCATTTCTTTGCAAAAGCCGCCGCATTGAAGCTTGACGAGTCGGGGGTCAGACCTCATATCCCCCTTGCTACGTTACCCCATCCGATCCCTAGACTCCGTTTTGGCGGTTGGCTCTCGATCTTGGCCTAACTACGCCGTGCTACCGCATTCTGCGGGTAGTATATTGAAAACACAAGGAGACTACGGGATGGCCACTGGCACCGTAAAATGGTTCAACACTGACAAAGGCTACGGCTTTATCGCGCCTGAAGGCGGCGGCAAGGACGTTTTCGTTCACATCTCGGCGGTTGAGCGTTCGGGCCTGACTGGGCTCGCCGACAACCAAAAGGTCGAGTTTGAGCTGCAAGCCGGCCGTGACGGTCGCGAAAGCGCGGTTGACCTAAAGCTGCTCTGACCCGGTTCAGAGCGTTTTTGACCGAATTTCAAGGGTGCGTTTTGACCAAGCGCGCCCTTTTGCACTTGCAACTCGCCATCTGTGCGCCGAGGCTGCCACCCGGGGGTGGAGTGACGCACGGCCAAGGCAAGGCGGGCTGTAGACAGACGCGCAATCCTCTCCATCCAAGCGCTTGCATCCAAGGGGAGGGGCTGCACGTCCATGAACATAGACAAGAAAATTGCGGATGATCTGGTTGCGAATGATGTGACATTCGTAACGACCGTGCCGTGTAAACAGTTGGCCGGGGTGATTGACGAGGTCGAGACCCGGGACGAGATCTTTCACATTCCGTCGAACAAAGAAGACGAAGGCATGGGGCTCTGTGCGGGTGCGTGGATGGGCGGCAAGCGTCCGGCCATCATCATGCAGAACACCGCGATTGGGGTGACCATCAACACGCTTGCGACGTTGATCCAGTATTACCGCATGCCGCTGCCGATGATCATTTCCTATCGCGGCGAGTTGCGTGAACCGGTCGCCTGCCAGGTCGAGATGGCGGTGCACACCAAGGCGCTGCTGGCGCAGATGGCCATCCCAACCTACCATTTCCATTGGCAAAAAGATGTGGAGGAGTTCGACAACATCCTCAAATACACCTTCATGTGCAACAAGCCCGTGGCGATCCTGACCGACGCGAATTTCTGGGGAGGCTATGGCGACCAATGATCCGTTCTGAAATCCTTAAAGAGATTGCCCCTATCCTGCGCGACCAGTTGGTGGTGTGTAACATCGGGATCCCGAGCCAGGAATTGCATGCGATTGATGACCAGCCGACCAACTTTTACATGTTGGGCACCATGGGGCTCGCGTCTTCGATTGGGCTGGGTCTGGCGCTGGCGCAGCCGAAGCCGGTGATTGTGATTGATGGCGACGGGTCGGTGCTGACCAATCTCGGGACGCTGCCCACCATCGCGAACAATGTGGCCGACAACTACATCCTGATGATCATCGACAATGGCTCTTACGGGTCGACCGGGGATCAGCCGACCTATACCGGCAAGAAGACCTCGCTCGCGGGCATGGCGCGCGCGGCGGGGTGTGAGAATGTCGTGGAAGTTCAGGACGTTGATACCGGCCCCGCGCTGGAGGCGGCGCTGGCGTCCGGGCAGATGACGATCATGGTCGTGAAATGCGACAGCGGCAACGCAAAGAACCCCGTTATCACGATGGACCCCGTCGTCATCCGCGACCGGTTCATGAAGGCGGTGGCGGAATAAGCTGGCCACACGCAGGACCAAGCGGCGCGGCGGGTTAACTTTTACCCCTGCCGCGCCTATGTCAGGTCCAAACGACACAACACGTGAGAGCAGTCTTGAGAAACGCGGCGCTAATGCTGGGCATTATTGGTGGATTGATCGCGATGGTCGTGGGCTTTTTTGGCTTTGGCTATACCGAAGTGGTGCGCGCCCATGCAGGCGTCGGCGAGGTCCTGGGCACGTTCGAAAACGAAGAGCTTATCCGCATCGCCAGCTTTGTCGCTCCGTTGCTGGCCATCGCAGGCGGCGCAATGGCACGGATGCGCGCGCTGTGGGGCGGGGTGCTGCTCCTGCTGTCCGCAGCCCTGATGTACTACGCCTTCGGTTTCGGCGTCTTCACCATGTTCCCCATCGGTTTCTGTGCCCTAGGCGGTGTGCTGGCGCTGGCCGCTGGAAAACCGGATGAGGCGAAGGCGCATTTTTGATCACATCCTTGCCTTGATAGATGTTTGTTGTGGGTTATGCTCGTGTTCTATGGTCAGAGAATTGAGTGATAACATGAAACCGGCGGGCAAATCCAATGAGCAAAGACGAACCGGGTAACTCTGGGGCGATACCTAGACTGGAAAACAAAATCAATACGGGTCAGCTTATTCCTTGGGTGGTCGGATTTGTTTTAGCCGCTATAGGTGCTATAATTTTCGTATATGCTGAATATGATGATTTAAGAGACCGAATAAGCAATCTTGAGCGTTCAAATGGTGGACTTGATGCAGCATCGGTTGCCAGTGAGCTTGTGGCCAATCATCTGGATGAAATTCGTAACACGGTGGGCGGCGAACCCAGTGCAACTTTAGAAAACAGCGAGTTCGAAGAACGTGTGAAAGAAATCGTGCTCAGAGCAATTACGGAAGATCCGGAGAAGTTTCGGGGGCCCCAGGGATATCCGGGTGATGGTCGGGTAAGGTTTATTGTTTACCCGCTAAGGGAGCCAGATTTCAAAGTTGTCAAAGTGGATCGCTTACCTTTGCGGCGTGGCGACAAAGAGACCTTCCTTGTTCGCAAGGATGTCACTTTTGGCGATTGTGACATTGGAAATCCGGCGAAACGTGTCCTCCACTTTCAGGCCCCTTCGGCGATAACCGAGCGCGGTATATGCAATGCAAATTTTGGATTAATTGAGGCAAAACATGACGACTTGCTTGCGATCCAGGATATTTCTTCCAAGTTTCGATTTGAACATCCAATACTTGAGCAGCGCATCGATGTCGGCGGACAGTATGCCGGAAATGAGTTCCCGCTGCATTGGACTTTTGAAAATGGAGTCGGGGGTCCTCCTGTCGAAGTAGAAATGGTCCCAGGGGACATAGTTCGAGTTTTTGATCGAACCGGTAAATCACTCAGCTTTCGATTTATGCGCTACTACATGCGGAAGCACGGCTTGTCGGCAAGGTTCGAACTTTCACAAGTTATATTGGAAATGGAATAATCTGACCGAATGCTGATGAGTCGTTTTTTGGAGTTGGTTGTTCGTATGTGCAGCACAATTCCGGTGTCTGTATACTCTTGACCCCAATTCAGATAGTCCTTAAACGACCTCATCCGCAGAAGCCCCGGATTCGTCCGGGTCGTTTGCGTTTGGCACCTACGGGGGCCTTCAACCCATAGCGGGCCAGACCCGCCAGCAATAGCAAACGGAAGACAGTAACATGGCACTCAAGTCGTACAAGCCGACGACGCCGGGCCAGCGTGGGCTGGTTCTGATCGACCGTTCGGAGCTTTGGAAAGGCCGCCCGGTCAAGTCTCTTACAGAGGGCTTGACCAAGAATGGCGGACGGAACAACACCGGACGGATCACGATGCGCCGCAAGGGCGGGGGCGCGAAGCGTCTCTATCGGATCGTCGATTTTAAACGGAACAAGATGGATGTGGCGGCCACGGTCGAGCGCATCGAATATGACCCCAACCGGACCGCGTTCATCGCGCTGGTCAAATATGCCGACGGCGAGCAGGCCTATATCCTGGCCCCGCAGCGTTTGGCGGTTGGCGATCAAGTCATCTCGTCCACAAAGGCAGACATCAAGCCCGGCAATGCGATGCCGTTTTCGGGCCTGCCCATTGGGACAATTGTTCACAACATCGAACTGAAGCCGGGCAAGGGCGGTCAGATCGCGCGTGCTGCGGGCACCTATGCCCAGTTCGTCGGTCGGGACGGTGGCTATGCGCAGATCCGTCTGAGCTCGGGCGAGTTGCGGATGGTGCGTCAGGAATGCATGGCGACGGTTGGCGCGGTGTCGAACCCCGACAACTCGAACCAGAACATGGGTAAAGCGGGCCGGATGCGCCACAAGGGCGTGCGCCCATCGGTGCGTGGTGTCGTCATGAACCCGATCGATCACCCCCACGGCGGTGGTGAAGGTCGGACCTCGGGCGGTCGCCACCCTGTGTCGCCTTGGGGCATGCCCACCAAAGGCAAACGCACCCGGAACAAGAACAAGGCCAGCCAAAAGCTTATCATCCGCTCGCGGCACGCCAAGAAGAAGGGGCGCTAAGACATGTCTCGCTCTGTTTGGAAGGGACCTTTTGTGGACGCTTACGTCCTCAAGAAGGCCGAAGCGGCCCGCGAAAGCGGTCGCAACGACGTGATCAAGATCTGGTCGCGCCGCTCTACCATCCTGCCGCAATTCGTGGGCCTCACCTTTGGCGTCTACAACGGCCAAAAGCACATCCCGGTGAGCATCACCGAGGATATGATTGGCCAGAAGTTCGGCGAGTATTCCCCCACGCGCACCTATTACGGGCACGCGGCGGATAAGAAAGCGAAGAGGAAGTAAGCCATGGGCAAGGATAAAAATCCCCGCCGCGTGGCGGATAATGAAGCGATGGCCAAGCTGCGCATGCTGCGCACGAGCCCGCAGAAGCTGAACCTCGTGGCGGCGATGATCCGTGGCAAGAAGGTGGAAAAGGCCCTCACAGACCTGACCTTCTCCAACAAGCGGATCGCGGTCGACGTGAAGAAATGCCTGCAGTCGGCGATTGCCAACGCGGAAAACAATCACAATCTGGATGTGGATGAGCTGATCGTGGCGGAAGCCTGGGTTGGCAAGAACCTGACCATGAAGCGCGGGCGTCCCCGGGCACGTGGCCGGTTCGGCAAGATCATCAAGCCGTTCAGCGAGCTGACCATCAAGGTCCGCCAGATCGAGGAGGCCTCGTAATGGGTCAGAAAGTCAATCCGATCGGTATGCGCCTGCAGGTCAACCGGACCTGGGACAGCCGCTGGTATGCCGATACCAAGGATTACGGGAACCTTCTGCTGGAAGACCTGAAAATCCGTGAATTCATTCGCGAAGAGTGCAAGCAGGCCGGTGTGGCCCGTGTGATCATCGAACGCCCGCACAAGAAGTGCCGCGTCACGATCCACACAGCCCGCCCCGGCGTCATCATTGGCAAGAAGGGTGCAGACATCGAAGTGCTGCGCAAGAAGCTGGCCAAGATGACCGATAGCGAGCTGCACCTCAACATCGTTGAAGTGCGTAAGCCCGAGCTGGACGCGCAACTGGTGGGCGAGAGCATCGCACAGCAGCTGGAGCGTCGTGTGTCCTTCCGTCGCGCGATGAAGCGTGCGGTGCAGAACGCGATGCGCATGGGGGCCTTGGGCATCCGTGTGAACGTGGCGGGTCGTTTGGGCGGTGCAGAGATTGCGCGGACCGAATGGTATCGTGAGGGCCGCGTGCCTTTGCACACGCTGCGTGCAGATATCGACTACGCCCACGCCGAAGCCGCGACGCCTTATGGCATCATCGGGATCAAGGTCTGGATCTTCAAAGGCGAGATCATGGAGCATGACCCGCAGGCCCGCGATCGCAAGTCGCAAGAAGTGCAAGACGGCCCAGCCCCCCGCGGCGCGGGTGGCGGTCAACGCCGGTAAGGAGTTTTAAGCGATGCTACAGCCAAAGCGCACAAAATTCCGCAAGATGTTCAAGGGATCCATCAAGGGCAAAGCCAAGGGTGGATCTGATCTGAACTTCGGAAGCTACGGTCTGAAGGCTCTCGAGCCCGAGCGTGTGACAGCCCGCCAGATCGAAGCGGCCCGTCGTGCGATGACACGTCATATGAAACGGCAAGGTCGGGTCTGGATCCGGATCTTCCCGGACACGCCCGTCACCGCCAAGCCCATCGAAGTGCGGATGGGTAAGGGTAAAGGCTCCGTCGACCGGTGGACCGCGAAGGTCAAGCCTGGCCGCGTGATGTTCGAGATTGACGGCGTCGGCGACGAAACCGCCCGCGAGGCCCTGCGCCTTGCGGCGATGAAGCTGCCGATCAAAACCCGCGTGGTCGTCCGCGAGGACTGGTAGTCCGGCGGCAGCCGACACACATCGACACTAAGAAGCCCAGCCTTGCGCTGGGCTTTTTCTTGGCGGCCGCTGCATCTGGAAATCCGAGCCGTTTGTCCGGTTTGAGCCCTACTCTGACGTTCGTCTTCCCTTCAGCCACCATGTTTCGACCGCACCCATACCCTTGATGTCGACGGTTCCTCGCTCCTCAAAGTGATAATCACCATTGAGTTCTTCATGAGCGGGCCCGGTTACTTGTATCCGCCCCGGTTCTCCATGGCTTTCCATCCGGCTGGCCGTATTCACGGTCTCGCCCCATACATCATAAAACAGCTTCTTGTTCCCGATCACTCCAGCGACAGCAGGACCGGCGTGTAAGCCAATTCGGACCTGCAAGCCTTCTGGAAACTCGGTGGACATCTCCTCTACCGCCTGGTGCATATCGAGCGCCATTTCTGCTATGCGATGCACTGGATCGCCAACGGGTGACGGCATCCCCGCTGCGACCATGTAAGCGTCACCAATCGTCTTGATTTTCTCCAACCCGTGTTTCTCGGCAAGTTCGTCAAATCGGCTAAATATTACGTTTAAAAAGCTGACAATCTTATTGGGCGGGAAGGTCGCCGCACGCGGTGTAAAATCCACAATATCGGCGAACAGAATTGCAACCTGGGGAAAATCGTCCGCAATCGTGGTGTCTGGTGCCAGCTTCAAACGTGCCGCGATGTCTTCAGGTAGCAAGTTGTAGAGCAGGTTTTCTGACCGGGCGTACTCGGCTTCCAGTTTCGCTTCGGCAACGATTGCGGCTTTTTGATTAATCGCGAATAAGACCGCCAACGTTATCGGCATGCCGAGGGCGCAGATTGCTCCAATGAAATACTCCCAGTTTTGGGGTATTTCGTACCAGGGTTCATGTGTCAGCCCCAGCATCACAATCAAAAGAAATATCAGCGCCGACGCTGCGCTTAGCAGCATTCTGGCGCGCCATTCAAACGGGATCAAGAACACAAGTACAACTGGAAGAACTGCGAAGAGAAACTGGGCGACGTCTAGCCCGACACATAGCACGAGCAGAATGACATGTAGTGGGACTTCAATGAACGGACCAAGAACAAACGCGAGCTTCAAAGCTCCATGCTGCACAACCAAGTAAATACACAGGATGTAGACAGCGATACTTGCGTAGTTGAACAGGTAGACTGGTGTTACCTCCAAAATCCAGGAAATCATCAGGGCAGCCACATGAAAGCCGGTCGCCAAGACATAAAACACAATGGAGACGAAATGTGCTCGGCTCGTCTCTCCGTCCAGTCCATTTGGCACAGAGGTAATGGATAATAGCACACTGCGGAGCGCCCCGGCTTCAGACATACTGACGGCACATTTCTAAGTTGCCTATGCGGACGATGTGTAGTCTGCCCACTCCCGCGTTATTGTATTGTGACCAGTGCGGTTCTGAAGCGGAGCACATCACGGAAGACTAAGCAGTTTGGAAAAGAGTAATTTGTCTGGCATTTCGGCTCCCTTCTTCTGAACGCCCTCTCTTCTGGGGCACATATTCAGACCACCCGCTAGGCATATCACACTAACCCAGAAGTAATCGAGGACGCACTTGGGTGGTATGCGTCGCGGGTATAGGTTCGGCAAAGTATGTCCGTTTTGTCCGCATAGCTGACTTTAGGGCCGTCGCGCAGCATGGCTGTTTCGTCGCGGTTGAACTTTGACTGTTTGATGGACCGTTGCGCTAGGCGATGCGGCGCGGGCCAGGGGGGGGCGCGTCCAAACGGCTCTGGGTCAGATCGGCAGGCCCGAGAGGCTGAGGGCGTCTTCAAGCTCAGTTTCTTCGTAGCGGAAGTGCGAGCGGATGGTGGCTTCGAGTTTTTGGAAAATGGCGGCGGCCAGCGCGAAGGTGTCCGGCTTGGGGTCTGAGGTCAGCGCAGAGGCGGCGCTGGCGAGGCGTTCGAGGAGTTCGTGCACGACTTTGTGCTCTTGGCGCAGCCGGTCGACCACGGCGCGCAGTTGGTCGTTGCCTTGACTTGCGAGTTGCGGGAACATCATCGCTTCTTCGATATTGTGGTGCATCGTGAGGACCTGGCATTCGCGTCCGCAAATCGTCCCGAAGGCGCGCAGGTTCTGGGTCATGTCCGCCGCGAGGAGGATGTCTTGCAGATCTTCGGGTGGCGCGTCCCCGGCTTCGATCCGGCGCAGCACGCGCTGCACTTGTGCGATCTCTGTCAAATAGTGGCGGTGGATGGCAGCGAGGTGTCGCCCGTTTTCGCGTTGGGCCGGGGTGATACCGTCGAACTTCGGGCCTTTTGGCCGCGTGCCCGTTTCGACGGACAGGTCTGACAACGGGACATCATGAAATTCGGCCATATCTTTCAGCCCCAGCGGTAGTTGAAGCTGACCGAGATTCGATCGTCTTCGGACATGTTCATTGGCACCTCGTGCCGCAGCCAGCTTTCCCACATCAGCACATCGCCGATGATGGGGCGCACGTAGTGGAAGCTTTGCTGGTCGGTGGGCGCGTCTTTCTGGCGGGGTGGCGCGGCCATCATCATGGCCAGGCGCGGGTCTTCAAGTTTCAGCGCAGATGTCCCTTCGGGCATGGCCACATAAGTGGTGCCCGAGATCACGGAATGCGGGTGAATGTGCCCAGTGTGGATGCCGCCTTCGGGCAGGATGTTGATCCAGATGTCTTCCAGCACCAGGTCCTTATCGCCGAGGTCAAAGGCCAAGTCCTGTGCGAAGGCGGCAACATGCGCGTCCAGGGCCGCCACGAGGTCTGCAAAGATCGGAAACCGCCAGGGCAGATCGGTCAAAGACGCGTAAGATGTGTAGCCCGGAAACCCCTCTTGCGCGCACCACTCTTGGCCGGCTTCATCGTCTTCGGCGATGGCGTAGCAGGCTTCCTCCAACTCTTGGGGCGAAATGCTGTCCCCCAGGGTGGCATGGTACAGGTGCGTTGCAAAAAGCGAGGATGTGTGTGCCATAGGCGCGGCTTAGCGGCAAAGGATCGGAAATGCGAGACCCGGCGGGTCAGACCGTGGTCTGTTTGGGCATATGCAGGGCGCGAATATGGCTGGGTTTGTCCGCGATCGCATAGGACAGACGCACCGCCCGCCAGTGACCGTCAACCAAGTGCGACTGTGTCAGCGTCGGGAATGCGTCCTGCAGCAGTTCGTGCCCATTGAAGATCTTTGTTTCGTGCACAAAGTTCATTCCCGTTTCGGCCGTGAACTCAGCGCTGATGCACGTGCGTTCCATATGTGTCATTCCAAGGCTGATGTAGTACGAACGCACGGCTTCAAATGTTTGACGCACATCAGACCAAGAGCGCAGCACTGTGGTCTCATCAAAGCTTTCCAGGGTGCAGGGTATCGCGAAGTGCTTGGAAAAAAGCGGAAAGTTGTTTTCCATATGCGCTCGACCAGTATCGCGGAGCATACGCTCTGCGATCTGCTCTGCATGCGCGAATTGCATTTGCTCTAAGGACAAAGTCCACCACCTCTCGATTGGACGCAACTTATGCTTTCAAGCTTTCGTGGCTCAACCAACCTATGGTAGTATTTCGGGCGCGAAGTTACGTATGTTCGTTTTGACGCGAAACTATCGGCAAGTTTTTGCGGAGAAAGGGTAAAATTGTACGTATTTTCTCCCCTGTGAAGAAATTTATGTTGCCGTTAGCGTTGCTGCCGTGATGCGTCGAGTTTTGATTTCAACGAACTCAACAAATCCGGAATGTTGGTCGCATATGTCCCGTCAACGATTTTCCAAATCCCGTCAATGCGCGCTAGGCTACTGAAATTCGGGTAAGGATCTGCAAGCAATTCGGTGCCCCGCATGATACGCGTTTCATATGCACCGACGATCAAGTCGTCGCCGCGAAACTCTGCGACGAGCAAGTCCCGTGCCAGGTCGGTTGCGCCTTTGTTCACAAGCCAATCCCGAACGATCAGATACATTGCCCTCAGGTCATCTTCTGTCTCAAGCAGCTTGATGCCATCAAACGTTTCAACCCGTTGTGGAAGGTGGAAGCACGCGGCATAGGTCGCGAAGTCACCATTTAAAATTGAAGCGCCTGTCTTGTCCAAAAACAGACGGACAAGCTCTTCTGCGGCGGACTGATCTGCCTTTGTCATAACGATGTCACGGTTTTCTTGATCTGCTCTGTCGATAATTCTTTCCACGCTAGATATCTTTGCAACCGACCCCGGGTTGTAATTGGCTGGCGGACAAAGGTTTTCGCTTGCTTGGTCCTGAAAAATGTCTTGGGACGGCACTCATTTTGCTTGCTTTGCGTCAGATTGGCGGATATCGGGGGCGCTCATTGTGATCTCCACTGGAATCAGCGTGACCTAAATCCTGGGCGCTCCAGTGATGTGGAAAGGAAAAGTGGCGATGAACGCCCAAGAACTGCGTGATAAAACGCCGGATCAACTTCGTGAGGAGTTGGCCACCCTGAAAAAGGAAAGCTTCAACCTGCGCTTCCAGGCCGCCACAGGCGCGCTTGAGAACCCTGCCCGTATGCGCCAAGTGCGCCGCGACGCCGCGCGTGTGAAGACGATCCTCAACGAAAAAGCCCGTTCGGCGGCGGAATAAGGAGAGCGAGAATGCCCAAGCGTATCCTGCAAGGCACCGTGACTTCGGACGCCAATGCACAAACCATCACTGTCAGTGTCGAACGTCGCTTTACGCATCCGGTTCTGAAAAAGACGATCCGGAAGTCCAAGAAGTACCGTGCGCATGACGAGAACAACACGTTCAAAGTCGGCGATTCCGTTCGCATCATCGAATGCGCGCCACGGTCCAAAACCAAACGCTGGGAGGTGTTGGAAGCGTAAGCCTCTTACACCCCTGGTTTTATCGAAACCCTGAGGGCGCGTCCCTCAAAGGTCGGGAGAAACCTCTATGATCCAGATGCAGACCAACCTGGATGTTGCTGACAACTCCGGCGCACGCCGTGTTCAGTGCATCAAGGTGCTGGGCGGATCCAAGCGGAAATATGCCTCTGTTGGCGACATCATTGTGGTGTCGGTCAAAGAAGCCATTCCGCGGGGCCGTGTCAAAAAGGGCGACGTGCGGAAAGCCGTTGTTGTCCGCACCGCCAAAGAAGTCCGTCGCGAAGATGGCACCGCCATCCGCTTTGACCGCAACGCGGCCGTGATCCTGAACAACAACGGCGAGCCCGTTGGCACACGGATCTTCGGGCCAGTTGTGCGCGAGCTGCGCGGCAAAAACTTCATGAAGATCATTTCACTGGCTCCGGAGGTGCTCTGATGGCCGCGAAACTGAAAAAAGGTGACAAGGTCATCGTTCTTGCCGGTAAGGACAAGGGCAAGACGGGCACCATCGAAAGCGTGAACCCGAAGGCGGGCAAGGCGGTTGTGGAGGGCATCAACATGGCCATCCGCGCAACCCGTCAAAGCCAGACCAGCCAAGGTGGCCGCATCCCCAAGGCGATGCCGATCCAGTTGTCGAACCTGGCCTATGTCGACGCAAACGGCAAAGCCACACGCGTTGGCTTCAAAATGGACGGCGACAAGAAAGTGCGCTTTGCCAAAACGACGGGAGACGTGATCGATGCTTGATGCAGCCAACTACTCCCCGCGTCTGAAGGACCTGTACAAGTCCACCATCCGCGCCGCTCTGAAAGAAGAGTTCGGCTATAAGAACGACATGCAGATCCCGCGTTTGGACAAAGTCGTTCTGAACATCGGGTGTGGTGCTGAAGCGGTCAGAGACAGCAAAAAAGGCAAGGCCGCTGTTGAGGACCTGACCGCGATTGCTGGTCAAAAGGCGATGGCCACCAAAGCCAAGAACTCCATCGCGGGCTTCCGTGTTCGGGAAGGCATGCAGCTGGGTGCGAAAGTGACCCTGCGCGGTGACCGGATGTACGAATTTCTTGACCGCCTGATCACCATCGCGCTGCCGCGCGTGCGGGACTTCCGCGGTGTGAAGCCGTCCTTTGATGGGCGCGGCAACTTCGCCATGGGCATGAAAGAGCACATCGTCTTCCCCGAGATTGACTTTGATAAAGTCGATGAGGTCTGGGGTCTGGACATTGTCATCACCACCACCGCGCCAAACGACGCGGAAGCCAAGAGCCTGTTGAAGCACTTCAACATGCCCTTCACATCGTAAGAGGAACAGCGAAATGGCTAAGAAATCCATGGTCGCCCGCGAAGTGAAGCGTCAGAAGCTGGTGGAGAAATATGCCGCCAAGCGTGCTGCGCTTAAGGAAATCATCAGTGACGAAAGCAAGCCGATGGAGGAGCGCTTTCGCGCGTCTCTGAAGCTTGCGAAACTGCCGCGCAACAGCTCGGCAACCCGTCTGCACAACCGTTGCCAGCTGACCGGTCGTCCCCACGCTTACTACCGTAAGCTCAAGGTCTCTCGGATCGCGCTGCGGGAACTCGGCTCTAAAGGCGAGATCCCCGGTATGGTCAAGTCAAGCTGGTAAGGAGGGCATGGTATGAACGATCCAATCGGCGATATGCTCACCCGGATCCGCAACAGCCAGTTGCGGGGTAAGTCCACAGTCATGACGCCCGCATCGAAGCTGCGCAAGCGCGTGCTCGATGTGATGGCGGACGAGGGCTACATCCGTGGCTATGAAGAAACCAAGGATGTCAAAGGGCATCCTGCCATTGAAATCAGCCTGAAGTACTTCGAAGGCACCCCGGTCATTCGCGAACTGCAGCGTGTGTCTAAGCCGGGCCGCCGGGTGTATTTGGGTGTGGGCGACATTCCACAGGTCCGTCAGGGCTTGGGTGTGTCGATCGTGTCCACGTCCAAAGGCGTGATGTCGGATGCAAGCGCCCGCGCAGCCAATGTTGGCGGCGAAGTGCTTTGCACGGTCTTCTAAGGAGAGTTTGCAATGTCTCGTATTGGCAAAAAACCGGTCGAGCTGCCCAGCGGGGTAACCGCTGCGCTCTCTGGCCAGACCATTGAAGTGAAGGGCCCGAAAGGCGTCCGCAGCTTTACCGCAACCGATGACGTGACCCTCACGGTCGAGGACAATACCGTCAAGATCGAACCTCGTGGTAAGTCCAAGCGCGCGCGTCAGCAGTGGGGCATGTCCCGCACGCAGGTGCAGAACTGCGTGATCGGCGTGACGACAGGTTTCAAGAAAGAGCTTGAGATCCAAGGTGTTGGTTACCGGGCTCAGATGCAGGGCAACACGCTGAAGCTGAACTTGGGCCTGTCGCACGACGTCGACTACACGCCGCCAGAAGGTGTGACCGTCTCGGCGCCTAAGCAGACCGAGGTTGTTGTGGAAGGCATCGACCAGCAGTTGGTCGGCCAGGCCGCCGCCAACATTCGCGCGTGGCGCAAGCCCGAGCCCTACAAGGGCAAAGGCATTCGCTACAAGGACGAGTATGTCTTCCGCAAAGAAGGCAAGAAGAAGTAAAGGACGCAGATTATGGCACTTTCGAAACGAGAGCTGTTCCAGAAACGCCGCCTGCGCGTCCGGAACAAATTGCGCAAGGTCAATGCAGGCCGTGCGCGCCTGTCGATACACCGCTCGAACAAGAACATCAGCGCTCAACTGATTGATGATGTGAACGGTGTCACGCTGGCGGCTGCTTCGACCATGGAGAAAGATCTGGGCGTTGTCGGCAAAAACAACGTCGAAGCCGCAGCAAAAGTGGGCGCGGCGATTGCCGAGCGTGCGCAAAAAGCCGGTGTGACCGAAGCCTATTTTGACCGGGGCGGGTTCCTCTTCCACGGCAAAGTAAAGGCTTTGGCCGACGCAGCCCGCGAAGGCGGGTTGAAGATCTAAACGACCGTAGGGTGCGGCATCGCCCGCACCCTATTTAAAAGAACGCGCAGGCGGTTCACTCCGCCTCGATGATCCGGGAGCTATCAGCTCACCAAGGATCGGTAAAAAGGCCCGAAGGCCGCCAGAGATAAGGAATGCCACATGGCAGAACGTGAAAACCGCCGCCCCCGCCGCAACCGCGAGGAGGAGGCCCCCGAATTTGCCGACCGTTTGGTGGCGATCAACCGTGTGTCCAAGACCGTCAAAGGCGGTAAGCGCTTCGGCTTCGCCGCGCTGGTGGTTGTTGGCGACCAAAAAGGCCGCGTCGGCTTCGGCAAAGGTAAAGCCAAAGAGGTGCCGGAAGCGATCCGCAAGGCGACCGAACAAGCTAAGCGCCAAATGATCCGCGTGCCCCTGCGCGAAGGCCGCACGCTGCACCACGACATGGAAGGCCGCCACGGCGCCGGTAAAGTCGTGATGCGCACAGCACCTGAAGGGACCGGGATCATCGCCGGTGGTCCAATGCGGGCCGTGTTCGAGATGTTGGGCATTAAAGACGTTGTGTCGAAATCCATCGGCTCGCAGAACCCTTACAACATGATCCGCGCCACCATCGATGGCCTCAAGAAAGAGCAATCCCCACGCTCCGTCGCGCAGCGCCGCGGCAAGAAAGTGGCTGACATCCTGCCCAAGCGTGCGGAAGAAGCGCCCGCGGAAGCGGCTGAGGCGTAAGGAAGAGATCCATGGCAAAAACCATCGTCGTCAAACAAATCGGTTCCCCGATCCGCCGCCCTGAAAAACAGCGCCAAACGCTGATCGGCCTGGGCCTGAACAAAATGCACAAAACCCGCGAGTTGGAAGACACACCGTCTGTTCGCGGTATGGTCAACAAGATCCCGCATCTGGTCGAGATCATCGAAGAAAAGGGCTAAGGCGCCACATTGCGCTAGCTCACAAGGCCTCGCAGGTTCGCGGGGCCTTTTTTTCTTTCCGGGAAAAGGGGAGGCGGGTTGATGGCGCGTCCCCGCGCGTCTGGCTTACCCGTTGAGAGACGTTTTGGCCCGCTCCAACGCCTCACTCAGTTCCTGGTTCTTCGCCGCGAGAACTTTGGCAAACTGCTTGCGGGCCATCAGGGCCGAGACGGTAGAGACGATAAACGGCACCAGAAACGTCAGAGCAGTCTTGGTCACGCTGATACCACTCCATGCGGTAACCTGTTCCCATTGATTGATGAGTGTCAGGATCGGGCACACGATGCAGGCGATTAGGACCGATCTTTTGTACACTGCCGTAACGGGCGGGGCGTCTTGGACCATAGCTGAGTTCCTCGCGAATAGTGCCTTTACTGCCAGCCACGCGGAAAGACGCATGGTTAACGAATGGGCAGTTTGAGGGATGATCGCGTGGTCGCGAGGGGCAATGCAAGTGGTCCAAAAATCACGGACCAGTGATCGGCAAATCGGCTTCAACTCTCACGGAACCGTTACAGTGTACCAACGAACTTCTTCGTAGCCTGTGCGCTTCGTCACACCTTGCGGATTTTCGGGCAGAGAATCGGCTGGTCCACCGCCGCTTAGGGCCTTGATCGGTCGACGCAGGGTCGCTATACGCCTCCGGTGGCGATCCGCCACTGACTCGAAAATCAAGAAACGCCGTGGTTGGCCCGTTATCGCTTCGGGGGTCACATCCGGCAAAGGAGAAGCGACATGAAACTGCATGAATTGCGGGACAATCCCGGTGCAGCACGTTCCAAAAAACGCATTGGCCGCGGCCCAGGCTCTGGCAAGGGTAAGATGGGTGGCCGTGGTATCAAAGGCCAGAAATCCCGCTCGGGTGTGGCCATCGCGGGCTATGAAGGCGGGCAAATGCCGCTCTATCAACGCCTGCCAAAGCGCGGCTTTAACAAGCCAAACCGCAAAAGCTATGCTGTTGTAAATCTTGGACTTATCCAAAAGTTCATCGATGCGGGCAAGCTGGGCACCGAGATCACAGAAGACACGCTTGTCGAAAGCGGTCTGGTGCGGCGCAAGCTTGACGGGATCCGCGTTCTGGCCAAAGGCGAGTTGACCTCCAAGGTCGATATCGCAGTGACCGGCGCGTCCAAATCCGCTGTCGAAGCTGTCGAAAAGCTGGGCGGCGCGCTTAAAACAGCGGCAACTGCGGCGGAATAGTGCCTTGTGAGCGGGCGCGTGCCCCCTTACATGTCTAGTTGAGGTTCAACGCCGCTGCGGCCCTACCCGGCCCTGGCGGCGTTTTCGCAATAAGAACTCGGAGACCCAATGGTATCTGCTGTTGAAAACATGGCCGCCAACACGAGCTGGAGCGCTCTGGGCAAGGCCACTGACCTGCGCAATCGTATCCTATTCACGCTGGGCCTGCTGATCGTCTATCGGCTGGGCACCTTCATCCCGGTTCCGGGCATCGACGGTGTCGCGCTGCAGCAGTTTATGGAGCAGGCGGGCCAGGGCATCGGCGGCATGGTGTCGATGTTCACCGGTGGCGCCTTGGGACGTATGGGCATCTTCGCCCTTGGGATCATGCCGTACATCTCGGCCTCGATCATTGTTCAGCTTCTGACTTCGATGGTGCCACAGCTGGAACAGCTGAAGAAAGAGGGCGAACAGGGCCGCAAGAAGATCAACCAGTATACGCGCTATGGCACGGTTCTGTTGGCGACATTGCAGTCCTACGGCCTCGCCGTCAGCCTTGAGACGGGCGATCTGGTCACCAATCCTGGGTTCTTCTTTATCGCGTCCTGCATGATCACGCTGGTGGGCGGCACGATGTTCCTGATGTGGCTGGGCGAGCAGATCACCGCGCGCGGCGTGGGCAACGGTATCTCACTGATCATCTTCGTGGGCATCATCGCCGAGGTGCCTGCGGCGCTGGCGCAGTTCTTCGCCTCTGGCCGCTCCGGCGCGATCAGCCCCGCGCTGATTGTGGGTGTGATCATCATGGTGATTGCCACGATCATGTTCGTGGTCTTCATGGAACGTGCGTTGCGCAAGATCCATATTCAGTATCCCAAGCGCCAAGTGGGCATGAAAGTCTATGATGGCGGGTCGAGCCACCTGCCGGTCAAAGTGAACCCCGCGAACGTGATCCCAGCGATCTTTGCGTCCTCGCTTTTGCTGTTGCCGATCACGATCAGCACGTTTTCGGGCAACGCGACGGGACCGATCATGTCGACCTTGCTTGCGTATTTCGGGCCTGGACAGCCGCTCTATCTGTTGTTCTTCGCCGCGATGATCGTGTTCTTTGCGTATTTCTATACGTTCAACGTGTCGTTCAAACCGGATGATGTGGCCGAGAACTTGAAAAACCAGAACGGGTTCATTCCCGGCATCCGTCCGGGCAAGAAGACCGCGGAATACCTGGAATACGTTGTGAACCGCATCTTGGTTCTGGGCTCTGCTTATCTGGCGGCGGTCTGCCTCTTGCCAGAGATTTTGCGGGGCCAATACGCCATTCCATTCTACTTCGGGGGCACCTCTGTGCTTATCGTCGTCTCGGTGACCATGGATACGATCCAGCAAGTGCAAAGCCACTTGCTTGCGCATCAGTATGAAGGCTTGATCGAGAAGTCCCAGTTGCGCGGCAAAGGCGCAAAAACTGGCAAACGCCGCACCAAAAGGAGCCCTGTGCGTCGATGAATATCATTTTGCTGGGCCCGCCAGGCGCGGGCAAAGGAACGCAAGCGCGCTTCCTTGTTGAAGAGCGCGGCATGGTGCAGCTGAGTACGGGCGATATGCTGCGTGCGGCGCGGTCTTCGGGCACTGAAATGGGCAAGAAGGTTGCGGCTGTCATGGACGCCGGCGAACTTGTGACCGACGAGATTGTCATCGGCCTGATCCGCGAGCAGATGGAGGCGAACCCAAACGCCGGGTTCATCTTTGATGGGTTTCCCCGCACCTTGGCCCAAGCCTCGGCGCTTGACGCCTTGTTGGCAGAGCTTGGGCTAAAGCTTGATGCCGCCATTGAACTGCGCGTTCGAGAAGAGATCCTGATCGAGCGCATTGTGGGACGCGCCAGGGAGGCCGCCGCGGCGGGCCAGCCTGTCCGCGCGGATGACAACGAAGAAAGCCTGCGCACGCGGTTGATGGAATACTACAAAAAGACATCGCCACTGATGGGCTACTACTACGCGCACAATATGCTGCAGCGTGTTGATGGCATGCTGGATATGCCCGTCGTCAAAGCCCAGATCGCGGCGATCCTAGACGCCTAGTGCCGTTGGCGGCCATTTGGCCGCAGTTTTAGCGTTTCGATATGGGCATCAAAGATGTGCCGGGTGGCCACATGTTTGGCTTCGATCGTGACATTCGGATCGCGGTACATGCGCTCTGTCGCGTCCTGTTCAAACGCGACCTCGGCCATCAACATGCGCCATTCGGGAAACCGCCGTTTGGCCAGGTTGTCCGACATCCAGAACTCGATATCCGAATGACGGGCATCCTGCTGAATGGCCCGAAAAACGTCATGCAGTGCAGGCGACGGGCCTTCGAGGCTTTGGGCAAACCATGTCGTGCCTCGGATCAAGCAACCGGTTAGGTCTTTGACTTCATTATTCTTCTGGGAGGTTTGCAAAATCGCGAGATCGGATGCGTGGCCTTTTCGATGCAAAGAACGGCTGACATAAAGAACTTCGGAAAGCATGCTTGAACCTCACCTTTATCGTTCCCAAACACTACTATGCGGGCGCGGTGAGGGTCCAGAGCAACCTGTGATTGACTGGGTGCCGTTTTTTTGGCGATTGATGCGTTGACGTTTGGCGGATCAGCGCCTATGTGCAGCAATCTCCAGTGAGAATCGCTCTGCCGTTTGGTGGGCGCACTGGCTATAGCAGGGCCCCGGGACTCCCCCGTTGGGCCTTCGTTGTGAAAAAAGGGCCTGGTGTTACGGGCTCGCAACCAAAAGGAATGCCACATGGCGCGTATTGCCGGGGTCAACATCCCCACCGCGAAACGTGTACCAATTGCCCTGACATACATCACTGGGATTGGTCACACTTCAGCAAAAAGCATCTGTGAAGCGCTGGGCATCGAAGCCTCGCGGCGCGTGAATGAACTGTCTGACCAAGAGGTCATTCAGATCCGCGAACATATCGATGAAAACTACACGGTCGAAGGCGACCTGCGCCGTGAAGTGCAGATGAACGTCAAGCGTTTGATGGATTTGGGCTGCTACCGCGGTCTGCGCCATC
>CAWUIP010000049.1:0-22210 GCA_963922415.1 uncultured Aliishimia sp.
GCCACGCCGACGCGCCGCGCCTGTCCGCCCGACAACTGGTGAGGGAAGCGGCTGGCAAAGTCGGTGGGCAGGCCCACCAGTGACAACAATCGGGCGGCTTCGTCGCGCAGATTGCGTCCGCCGCTGCCGTGGATACGGAATGGTTCGGTGACCAGATCGCCCACCGTCATACGCGGGGAAAGTGAGCCGACCGGGTCCTGAAACATCATCGACATACGCTGTCGAATGGGCTTCATCGACCGGCGGTCCAGCCCATCTATTCGTTGCCTTTCAAAGGTGATGGCTCCCTGGCTGATCGCCTGCAATCCATTCACGGCCCGCGCCAGCGTTGTCTTGCCAGACCCGCTTTCACCCACAAGCGCAAACGTCTCGCCGCGCCGTACGTCAAAGCTGACACCAGCAACGCCCAAGATGGAACTGCGCCGTCCGAAACCTCCGACCGGAAAACTGACCTGCACGTCTTCAACGCTCAGGATGGGATCATCGCTCATGCCGGCACCTCCGTTTCAGCCGGGACATCCGCCACAAAGCAACGCGCAACATGGCTGTCCTGAACGCTCTTATCTGGCGGCGGGCTGCTGCAGGCGTCGTGGACCCGGTGGCAGCGGTTGGCAAAAATGCAGCCTGGGGGCCGCGCGCGCAAGTCGGGGATTTCACCGGGGATGGTGGGCAGGTTACGCGTCCGTTCAGACTGACGCGCCGGGTCACATTCCAGCAAGCGAGCCGTATAGGGGTGGCGTGGATCGTTGAAGATTTGTCGCGTGCTGCCCCGCTCCACCACTTCGCCAGCATACATGACGACCACGTCGTCACAAAGTTCAGCAATCACGCCCAAGTGGTGAGAGATGAACATGACAGAGCACCCGATCTGTTGTTGCAGGTCTTTGAGCAGCTCAATGGTCGTTACCTCCAGTGTGGCATCAAGCGCTGTTGTCGGCTCATCCGCGATCAGCAGCGCGGGTTCCATCATCAAGGCCATGGCAATCGCGATGCGTTGTTTCATCCCGCCCGAGAACTGATGGGGATAGCGCGCCAGCGCATCCTGCGCATCGGGGATGCGCACCAGTTCCAGCATCTCAGCTGCGCGTTTGACCTTGGCCGCTTTCGACAGGTCAGACCGGTACTGGATATTGATCATCTGCTGCCCGACCGAAATCACCGGATTGAGCGCGCCCATTGGGTCTTGAAAAACGGTGGCAATCTGGGGCCCCCGCAGATTGCGCATGCGGGATTTCGGCAAGCTGGTCAGATCATCTTGCCCCTGAAAAAGGATACTACCGCTGTCGATAGTGCCATTATCGGCCAGCAGGCCAAGGATGGCATTGATCAATGTAGATTTGCCGCAACCGCTTTCGCCGACGATACCGACAATGCGGTTTTCGGGCACATCAAAACTGACGTTCTTGAGCGCATGCAGCGGGCCATCTTCCGTCGAAAAGGTGACGTTCAAAGCATCAATTGCAAGCGTTGTCATGGCTCAGCGTCCTTTCAGCCTTGGGTCAAAGACATCGCGCAACGTCTCGCCCAGGAAGGTGAAGCCCAGTGTTGTCAAAATAATCGGAATACCACCGGCAATGGCGATCCATGCGGTGTCGCGAATGCTGGTGAACCCGTCATTCAGCATTGACCCCCAGGAAGGCGTGGGTGGGCGCACGCCAAGGCCCAGAAAGCTCATCCCCGCCTCGATCCCGATCACGACAGGAATGTCCATGGAGGCGAGGATCACCAACGGCCCGATCACATTTGGCAGCACATGAACCCGCAAAATGCGGGCCGAGGATGCCCCCATACTTTGCGCGGCCGTCACGTATTCAGAGTTTTTGAGCGCAATTGTCTGGGTCCTGATGATCCGCGCATAGCCCGGCACGGTGACAAGGATGACAACCACCATCACAGCAGTCAGAGATGGCCCCATAATGGTGACCAGCGCCAGAGCCAGCATCACTGTCGGAAAGCTCTTCATTGCGTCAAAAAGCAGGATCATCATGTTATCGAGCCATCTTGGCCCATAGCCCGCAATCAGACCCAGCACGATACCAATGATCAGCGAAGCCGCAGTGGACACCAGC
Organism: uncultured Aliishimia sp.; assembly: GCA_963922415.1. Taxonomy (GTDB): domain Bacteria; phylum Pseudomonadota; class Alphaproteobacteria; order Rhodobacterales; family Rhodobacteraceae; genus Aliishimia. The sequence continues at coordinate 2,070 of CAWUIP010000049.1, forward strand.
GCCACAAACAGCGCGATCCGCCCCCCATGCAAGACGCGCGCAAAGAGGTCTCGACCCAGCTGGTCGGTGCCCATCAGATGTTCCGTAGAAGGCCCCTGAAAGCGGTCGCGCGGGTTGATGCGTGTGGGATCGTAGCTTGTCAGGAAGTCGGCGAAGATGGCACCGAAGACCACGAGGACCACCAAGAAAAGGCCCAGCGCACCCAAGGGTTCGCGCAGGATCTTGCGGATCGGGCGCCAAAGCTCAGCCATGCGGCTGGGTGGGGCTTTAGAAATTGCTTCTGACACGGGGATCCAAGGCTCCGATAATAAGGTCCGCCAGAAGGTTCAGCAGAACGAAAAGGACTGTCGTGACCAACACAGTGCCGGAAACAACGGGGAAATTGCGCGTCAGGATCGCGTCATAGACCAGCTTGCCCACGCCGGGGCGGGCAAAGACGATCTCGGCAAAGACAGCCGATGACAACATCTGTCCAATGCCCACACCCAGGAGAGTGACAGTGGGCAGGATCGCAATAGATAAGGCGTAGCGATACGTGATCATCCGGTCTGGCAGGCCAAAGGCGCGGGCGGTGCGGATGTGGCTGGCCTCCAGCACCTCCAGCATTGAGGCGCGGACCATACGGGCGATGTAGCCAACCCAGCCCAGCCCCACAGCAAGTGATGGCAAAATGAGGTGCACCAGCTGATCGCCCAGCTGTCCCGGCTCCCCAGCCCCAATGGCTGGCAGCCAGCGTAGTTGCACGGCAAAGATCAAAAGCGCGTAGATCGCGATGACAAAGGACGGAACAGCAATCACGGCCACCGACAGAATGCCAACAATGCGGTCGGCCCAGCTGCCCCGGCTGACCGCGGCCCAGCAGCCAAGCGGGATGCCGAGCGCCACCGACCAAGTGATGCCGCCTGCGATCAGCGCCAGCGTGTAGGGCAATTGTTCAAGCACCACCGTAAGCACCGGACGGCCTGAAAGTACCTCAGTGCCCAGGTTGCCTGTCCAGGCATTGGTGAAGAAGTTCCAAAACTGGGTGACGATCGACTGGTTTAGCCCCATCGCCTCACGCAAGGCCTCTCGCATTTCTGGCGTGGCCCGGGGGCCAAGGGCTACTGCCGCCGGATCACCGGGGATCAGATAGATCATGCAAAACAGGATGAACATCGCAACGGAGACGATCACCGCCGCAAGGCACAACCTTTTGACGAAGTAGGTTAGCACAACCGCCCCTCCGGTTCAGCAATCGGGCGGCCCTATAAATGAGCCGCCCGCTTTGGTCTTAGGCAGGCTTGAAGAGCGGCAGAAGCGGCTCTCCGTTGGGCTTGAGTCCGGGATCAATCGTGTCCTTGTGGATCAGGCCCACAACCTCGTGCGTGAGGAAGACGTAAGACCCGCTTTCGTCCATAAGGTCCTGCATCTTCTTGTAGATCTCATCGCGCTTGGCGTTATCGCTTTCCACCAGACCCTCTTCGTGCAGGGCCTTGTATTCGGCGTCATTGAAGCGCTCCCAGTTCCAGACGCCAACCTGTTCGGGTGTGAACCAGACGGTCGCCCAACTGGGATCAGGGTTCATGGAGAAGCGGCTGAGTACCAGCTGCAGGTTCATGAAGTAATCGCCGTCTTTGGAACCCAGCGTCCAGAAGGTGCCTGAGTCGTTCTGCTTGATCTCGCAGGTGATGCCGACGTCGGCCAGATTGGCCTGAATAACCTGTGCGGCGGTCAGACGTTCGGACTGGTTGAGGATATCGAGCGTGACAAAAAGGTTGGTCGCTCCGGCCTCTTCCAACAGCGCGCGCGCCTTGTCGGGGTCGTAGTCGTATGTGACCCCGTCGCGGTTACCCGGCAGGCCCGGCGCGATGATGCCATTGGCAACCGCTGCGGCACCGAAGTAAGCGGCATCAACAACCGTTTCGCGGTCAATCGCGTGCTGGATCGCCCGGCGGATGCGGATGTCTTTCAGTGCCTCGTTGTCCTGATTGATACCCAACCAGACGTAAGCCAGCGATGGCTTTTCCTCCACCACGGAGCCAGCAGGCGGGTTTTCCTTGAGCCGCGGCAGCGATGACACGGCCGTCCAGGTGTAGTCCAAATCGCCCGCCTCAAATCCCAACTCAGCTGTCGCCGGGTCTTCGATAGGTAGGATGTGGATCTCCTCAAAGCCACCGGCTTCATAGGACCAATCGGGATTGCGCTTGAGTACAGTCTTTTGCTTCGGTACCCATTCGTCCAGCAGGTAAGGCCCGGACTGCGCCACTGCTTCTGTACCGATCTTCCCACCCAGTTCTTCGACCGCCTTTTTGGACACCACGCAGGATGCCGCAGTGGGCAATGTGGTCGTCCAGAGGGGCACGAACTTGTTTTTGAGGTGGATGAGGCCCGACAGCTTGTCCTTGATCTCCACTTCTTTCAGCGCGCTCCAGTCGCCCGCATAGGGGCTTTCGTTGGCCGGATCCACGATGCGCTCGATGGAGAATTTAACGTCCTCAGCGGTCATCTGACCATAGCCATCCGTAAAGCCAATGTCGTCGCGCAAGGTGAAGGCGACTGTCAGGTCATCCAACTGCTCGATGGAGGAGACTGCAACAGGGCGCCAGCTCCACTGATCGCCGGGCGTGTTGTCCACCAAAGGCGCGAAAATGGATTTGATGATGTCCGCCTCGGGCAATGACAGCCAGTAGGCCGGGTCAAGAAGTTGAATATCGCTGTAGGACCGCACGGTCAGGACGGTGCCATCCTGGCTGATCGCCATATTTGGAAACGTCAGACTGGCCGCACCGAAGGCACTGGCACCTGCCAGCACTGACCGCCGCGAGACGTCCTTTTTGAATACAGAGCTCATGAGCTTACTCCCTAGTTGTGTTTGACGGACGTGGTCCGTGCAGCATGAGGCGGGCGTGATCCCGCAGGTCGGAAACGGCGGCTGTTATCCGCTCTTTTTTGTGATGGCCTTGGACTTTTTGGCCAAAGATGTCCGCTCGAGAAATTCGGGTATGATGACGGGTGAGTTGACCCACAAAAGCCGCGCGGGCTGATCACTGACGTTGCGCGCGTTGTGTATGATGTGACCCGGGAAGCTGAAGCTGTCGCCGGCCTGCAGGCTGATCACCTCGTCGTCCAGCGTCAGCTCAAATTCGCCATCCAGCACCAGCCCGTGCATCTCCCCATCCCGGGTGAACAACGGTGTGACGATCTCGGAGGAATGCGGGCTATAATCAGAGACGCCCATGTAAAAACCGCCGCCGATTGAGCTGGACAGCAGCTGGTCGGTGTAGCCAGATTGCTCCATCGGTTCCTGATAGAGCAGGCTCAGATTGCGCCTGTTGCGCTTGCGCACGACATATGCCCGTTCCATCGGGCCGGACCCGGGGCGGCGGTTAAAAAACCACTCTTCGGGAACCGAGAGCGCTTCAGCAATGTTGGTGATCTTGCGCAAGGATGCGCTGACGGTGCCGCGCTCGATCGCGCTGAGGTGGCTGACGGAAATACCGCTGGCGGCGGCGAGGTCGGACAGGGTCAACTCCCGTGCTTTGCGCAGCTGCCGCACCTCGGCCCCGAAAGCGGTCAGCGCCTCGGTCGAGGTTGCCCTAGTGACTTTTGATCCCCCGTCGTCTGCCACGAATCCCCTGTTTCGTAAGGTTAACTTGCAAGAAGCCTAACAGTAGTCTCTTACATAACAAGAAAAATGATAAAAAATTATTGTATGGCGTCGGATGGTCTGACAAATTCTTGAGGGTAGGGAGGATCAGGTGGTGAATGACAAATGTACACGGGCGACGTTCTCCGTAACTCATACAGATCACCTTTGGATCGAAATGCCCGATGGCACGCGGTTGGCCGCGCGCCTGTGGCAGCCCGAAACCCCGCATCCAGTGCCCGCAATTTTGGAGTACATCCCTTATCGCAAATCCGACATGGTGCGCGCTCGGGACGAACGGAACCACCCCTATCTTGCTGCCCATGGTTATGCGGCAATTCGGGTGGACATGCGCGGATCAGGCGACAGTGAAGGGCATATGCCTGACATGTACGACCGCAATGAATTGGCCGACGCCCGAGAGGTCATCAACTGGCTCGCGGCCCAACCATGGTGCAACGGCAACGTGGGCATGTTCGGCACGTCATGGGGTGGCACAGCGTCTTTGCAGGCCAGTGTCAACGCGCCAGATGCGCTCAAGGCCGTCATTGCCGTGTGCGCGACCCAAGACCGGTTTGAAGATGACATCCACTACATGGGCGGATGTGTGCTGACCGACACCTTCGAGTGGGGGGCGACCCTGCCTGCGATCCTCGGGTCACCACCAACTCCGAATGCAGGGGACGACTGGATCGCACTCTGGCAAGAGCGGCTCAAAGCGCTCTCTTGTCCGGTAGAGAATTGGCTGCGTGCAGATTCTCGTGGCACTTTTTGGCGACATGGCTCCGTAATTCACCAAGCGCAGGACCTTTCGGTGCCCATTTTGGCTGTCGGGGGATGGAGCGATCGATATTCGAACTCAGTGATGGCGCTGGTCAATGCGCGGCCTGATCTTGTCTGGGGCGTTGTGGGTCCTTGGGGGCACCATTATCCCGACCGCGGCGCTCCGGGGCCTGCCATCGGGTTCCAGCAAATAGCGCTCGACTGGTGGGATCACTGGCTCGGCACAAAAGAACCCCGGCAACCGAAATGGCCCCGCTTGCGGGTGTGGTTGCGCGAGTTTGAAAATCCACAAGACACCCTCACCCAGCGCAAAGGTCACTGGATTGAAAGCGGGCCACCCCAGAAAGAGACAGACACAACGGACCTTACGTTTGGCGAACACCTCCTCGGCCCCGAAAAGGACGCGTGGCAGGTGCCGTCCAACCCAGGCGTCGGAACGACCTCTGGCGACACAGGTTACTTTGGGCGTACCGGCGGGCTACCTTTAGACCAACAAGAAGACGACGATTTGTCATTGGTGTTTGAAACGGCGCCTTTTGACGAGGATATAGTGATCTACGGCGCCCCGACGCTGACACTCAAAGGCCACACCGGTACCGGCAAAGGCCACGTCGCAGCGCGGCTTAATGATGTCTCGGCAACCGGAGAAGTCTTGCGTATTGCCTATGGTGTGAGAAACTTAGCGCTCGATAAGCATCTGGACCGGCCAGCGGGGTCTGGTCGGCCTGGCGACTTCGTTGTCGACACGGCGCTGCATTGTACGGCCTATCTTGTTCGGAAAGGTCACCGGTTGCGACTGGCGTTATCACAGGCCATGTGGCCGCTTGTGCTGAGCGAGGCAAATGCGGGCAAGATCACCTTGCACGCGGGCAACCTGGTCCTACCCTGCCTTAAGGCTTCTCCGTCACCTTTGACGATCCCGTTTCCTCCAGCGCTGGATTTGCCCGCTGAAACGTCACATCAGGCGCTTAAAAGTCCGTCATTGCAGCGATGGCGTGCGCAGGAAGCCACGAAAAAGGTGATTGGCTGGCATCAGCCACAAACAACGGTTCACTATAACGATACCGGAACCACTTTCGCTTTCGAAACCCGAATGGAGCACCGTCTTGAAACCACCGAGGCTCCGGTACAGGTGACCCAAGTTTCCCACACAATGCACTTCGACCGTCCAGACGGCATGGCTGTCGTTTCAACGACACTTGAAAGTCGCATGTGCGCAACGGAATGGACACTCAAAGTTGGTTTCTCCGCAGACTGGCGAGAAAACGAAATCGCCGCATTGGAATGGTTGGTCGAACCATATTTGTGACCAACGGGCGACCACGCTTCTGTCGGGGAAGCAGAGAAAAGCCTTCGGCCCCAAAAGTCCGTTTTGGATCCACAAGGCACAAGACCATGTACGCGAAGCAAAGGACGGATTTTCGCCCGTCATGTCGGATGCTGCGCCTATAACCGAGGTCTGCTTTGGGCTCATCCCTGCCGAATGCATACGCAGCAATCCGCTCTTCGGCAGCTTCCCGCAAACCGTCTTTCATGCAAGAAGGTAGAGTAGCCTGTCGGCGCTGTGCCGATGTCTGGGCCTGGAGGGTGGATCGGAGGGCAAATCATGCCAAGAGTCCAACTCCCCGCAACCACCCCGAAACGCAGAGCCTGGAACAAGGGGCGGATCATCGGTCAGAAACGGCCTTTGCTGCCAAAACAGGTCTGGGCAATCCGGGCCCGGCTTGAATTGGCGGGTTATCTGCGTGATCTGGCGTTGTTCAACGTCGCCATCGACAGCAAGCTGCGCGGTTGTGATCTCGTGAAACTGGCGGTGTCAGACCTTGTAAAGGATAACCGCGTTCGGGAACGCGTGTCCGTGATCCAGAGCAAGACCAAGCGACCGGTTCAGTTTGAACTGACGGAAAACACGCGTGAAACCGTTCTGGCCTGGGTCAAATCACCCGAGATGCTCGCATGTCGGTTCATGTTCCCCAGCCGGTTCCATGACCGCCCACACATCTCAACCCGCCAGTATGGGCGGCTGGTTCGCGACTGGGTGACGGCGATTGGATTGGAGCCAAGTGGATATGGCACTCATTCGCTCCGCCGGACAAAGGCAGCGGAGATCTACCGAAAAACCGGCAACCTCCGCGCAGTGCAACTGCTGCTTGGCCACACGAAGGTCGACAGTACGGTGCGTTACCTTGGCGTTGAACTCGAAGATGCCCTGAGCATCGCCGAGCGCATCGATATCCGAGCTATCTTGGCGAACGGTTCTGCCGTTCGCCATCTCAATGCGGGTGTTCGTCTCAATTGCCGCAGAGGTCGGTGCTGAGCCCAGTTTAACTGATGCTGCGTCCTCACCGAATGACCATAAGATGTTAATTGCGGACCTATCGAATAGCTCGACGCATAAGTTTTTTGCGGTTTGTCCTTTTGGCAGCATCGCGAACGTCATGTGGATGAAGCGGCATTTTGCCCTTCACAACACAAAGGAGAAATACAATGAGCAAGCTCTTTCATGCAGCCGCAGCGGTCACCCTCGCGTTGGGTCTTTCAAGCGCGCAAGCCGAGGATATGTCTTCTGGCGAAGTCGCACTCTTTTTGACGGTAAAGACGCAGCCAGGGCAACGGGATGCGCTGGTTGATCTTTGGGACGCGCACCTGAAAGGCCGCGCAGAAGAGGATACGGTCCACATCGATTACATATTTGCGATTGATATGACCGACCCGGACACCGTCCATATCACAGAAGTGTACACGACGATGGCTGCTTTCGAGGCCAACTCGCAGTCACCGTGGTTTGCAGCCTATATGGCCGAAGCGGGTCCACTTCTCGCCGGAGAGCCTGGATTTGCGATGGCGAGCCCATATTGGGTGAAGTGATGCTCCGAGCGGAGGCAAGACTGACAAAAGGGGCGCGGTGTTCATCGCGTCCTTTTTTGTTGCGTCAAAGGCCATACCTTGGTCATTGGATCACTGTTCAATCAAGGCGGCCAACACAGCGTCGGGACAATCCAACGCAACAAAGTGCCCACAACCCTCTAATGTCCGACCATTTGCGTTCAGAATTTCGGCCGTGAAAGCCGCACGTTCTGTAGCTGTGGCCCACCCCTGCGCCCCCCATAAAATGAGTGTTCTCGATTCAACATCTGCCAAACGTTCGGCAACTTCGCCCCATTCTTCCGCATTTCTTATGAACGTAAGCTGTGCTTTTGCGAATTCGGGCCTCTGCGCAGTCATCATGAGGTCCGTGAAGTAGTCCGTAGGGATCGACGTTGTATCAGCGACTGCACCTTCCAAAACTGCCTTTGACGCGCGCGCGGAACGCATGCGAAGGACGAATTCCCCGAGGATCGGCGTGCTCACTGCGCGGTGGAAAAACGCGCCTGCTTTGCTCGAACGCGCAAGTGGTTTTGGTGCTGCACCAATTGGATCAAGCGCCACAATTCTGCTGATGTCCGGGTGTTTATTTGCGGACATCACCAGTGGAACTGTGCCGCCAATGCTTTCTCCAACAAGGGTGACGTCATTGATCTCAAAATGAGCGATGAACTGAGAAACGAAACCTGCGTACCCATCGGGTGTGACCAGATCAGCCGAAAAATCTGAATACCCAAACCCCGGCAAATCCAGTGCCCAAACCGTGTAGTGTTCTGAAAGTTGCGGGATGATTTTACGGAAGTGGCCAATCTCTGTGGAAAATGTATGCAGCAGTAGCAGGTTTGGGCCTGACCCTTCTCGCAAGTATCGTGTCTCAAGCCCGTTGATACGAACGTATTTTGCGTTTGAACCAGGCAGCCAAGGAAAGTCCGCCGGTTTGGAAGGTATCGTGCGCATGGCATCAATGCCAAAGCTGGCAATCCATACTGAACCGACAACTGCGCCTAAAGAAACGATAACCTTGCTGAGTTTCCTCATGTTGCCCTCACGAGTGCAATCTCGGTGCCAGCGCTTCCTGTTTGGCGGTCAGGTATTCGCGCAAAGGGGCCTCGACCGTCAGCGCGATCGCCAGATCATATGCGCTCGCGGCTTCTTGGGTGCGACCCAAAAGGCTGAGGAAGTGAGCCTCAACGACCTGAGCTGGTGCGAAAGAGGCCCGCACTTGGCTATCAATTTGTAAAAGTGCTGCCAAACCCTCTTCTGGCCCAGCCACCCGTCCCAATGCTGCGGCATAGCTGACCGTTGTGCCAATCGTAGGCGCAATATGCGAGAGGCCCCTGTATAAATGCGCCAACGCATCCCAATTGATATTGCCGGTATTGAGCCTGTCGGCATGAACTGCATGGACCGCTGCTTCCAGTTGAAACCGGCCCAGTTCTCCGATTGACTGTGCTTTGGTCAGATATGTGCTGGCTTGTTGCATCAAGGCGCCATCCCAGTGCATCGGGTCTTGATCTTCCAGCGGTACAAACTTCCCGTCTCTGACCCGGGCCTCTCGTCGCGACAGCATGAAGGCGATCACCGCAGCCAGACCGAGAACCTCTGCGTTGTTTGGCAAAAGGTCGGCAAGCAACGTGGCCAAAAAGAACGCTTCTTCCGCCAGGGTGTTTTCCGCCAACCAATCTCTGGAGAACGTTCCATAGATTGCCTCAAGCACGGCGGAGACGCGGCTATCAAGCTCGTCCGGCTCCGGGACCCGGAACGCAACGCCAGACGCTTTGATTTTAGTCTTCGCCCGCACCAGGCGTTTTGCCATTGTTGCGTGTGGCAACAAAAATGCACGGGCGATCGTCTCAGAGTCGAGCCCAACAACGGTTTGCAGCATCAACGGAGTGCGGATACGGGCATCAATTGCCGGGTGCGCGCAGACGAACATGAGCTTTAGGCGGTCATCAGGGATGGTTTCGATTGTCGCATCGACCCGTTCTGGCTCAGGCACTTCATCATGAAATTCGATGCGTTTGTCCTTGCGATAGATATCTTTCAGTCGATTGCGTGCAACCGTGAGCAACCACGCTTCTGGGTTTTGGGGCATTTCTTTGGGCCAGTGGATGAGAGCTTTGGCAAATGCATCAGACAATGCATCTTCTGCAGCGATAATATCGCTGCCGCTGCTGGCAAGAATGGCAAGCAATCTGCCGTAAGAGGCGCGCATGACTGTCGCCATGCGCGTTTCTGCTGACACTACTCTTCCGAAGCGGAGGGGCGAATTTCAACGGCACCAATCTTGGCCATCGGACACTTCTTTGCCCAGGCGATCGCCGTGTCCAAGTCCGGTACGTCAATGGTCATGTATCCGCCGAGGGTTTCTTTTGAGTCGACATATGGCCCATCCTGAACGCGGTCACCGCCTTCAGAAACCGTTGTCGCAACGCTTGTGGGTTGCAACCAATCGACACCTGCCAAAATCCCTGCTTCTTTCAATGCGCCAATGTAGGCACCGAAAAGGCCCTTCAGCTGACCAAGCTCTTCCGGCGGAACTTTCGCGAAGTCTTCGGGCCGTGTGTACGTCAAAAGTGTAAAGCGCATTTTTCTCTCCAGTTTCTAAAAGCATCAGTGCTTTCATAGGCATGACGCACGATGACATGCCAAAAGGACATCGGTCTTAAAAAAATGCGGTTTTCTTCGAAAACAGAGGAGGCGAGGCCGGCTTCGGTCAGAACAATCAGCGCCCGCGGTCAGGTTTCGCACCCAGCAAATATGCACTTCCCACACACTTGGGCTCTCGATGGAGGTCTCCAACATCATACAGTTCTGCCGTTCGAACTACAGGTTCAAATTTCCGCTTTGTCCGCTGACCGGTAAAGTCTAGTTTAGGCGCTTGTTGCTTATTGGGCCGTTTTTCTTGGCTTCGGTGAAGATGCCCAAAGTGAGGTCGATCTCTTCTTTGGTCATATTGCCTTTGTCTGGGTAGGTGTACTCGCCCATGGACTCCACGACCAAGGCCATGTCCATGATCCCGATAGAAGAGATATCCAGGATCGACGCTTTGCCCTTGAACTCTGGGTTCAGAAGCTCGGACCAGTTGTTGATCGGGCGACCGATTAGGTCGGGGCGAATGCCTAAGGTGTCCGCATTGTAGATGGTTGGAATCAGGGTCATCCAGCCGGATTCTTCCTGAACGAAATCCTTGCCGTTGACACCGGATGTGAAGCCAACAGTGTGCGGCGCGGTGCCTTGAGCGATTGTGCTTTCTGGCGTCAGAAGACCGCTGCGGAAGGTCCCCGCAATGTTGTCGTACTGCGCGATCTTGGAGGTATCCATCGCTTGCAGGTTGCCTGCCGCCCAGACTTTCTTACAGATGAAGTATTCAATATCCGCGATGTCAAAGCTGTTGGGCTGTGTGGCCGCGCGCTGTGTGACGCTGTCGGTGTCCAGCGCGGTCATTTCCAGCGTGAAGCCCAAATCCTCTTTGACTTTCAGGGCCACGTCGTTCAAGTTCGACACCCCGGTGCCAAACTGGCGCAAGGTGATGTCTTTCGTCTCTTGTCCCCATACCATTGGAGCCGGAAGCGCGGCGGCCGCCACCGCCGCGCCACCAGCCTTCAGCATGGAGCGACGCGAATAGCGTACTTTTGAGATTGTCGTCATGGTTCATCCTCTCTGTTGAACATATCTTTATCCAGCCAAGGCGTGTGCTGCCTCGGCCTCCCAGTCGAGGCCGATCGCCTCGCCCAACTCCTTCGGATTGCCGAAGAAATCCTTGTCAGACAGCAGTGCCGTGACCTCTTGTTCGCCGGGAACTGAAGCGGTCAGCGCGACATGCGTGCCTTGATATTCGATGTTTGTAATGATGCCCGGCAGCTTAGCTGCCTTGTCGGCTGTCACCTTCAACGCATCAGAACGTACCGCAACCATCCCTTCAGGCATCGTCACCACATTGTGCGATCCCAAAAACCGGGCGACAAAGGCCGTCTTGGGCGCGTCGAAGACGGATCGCGTCTTGCCCGCTTGCTCAATTTTCGCGTCGTTCATTACGACGATTTCATCGGCCAGCGCCAAAGCCTCATCCTGCCCATGAGTAACGTGGACAAACGTGATACCCAGCTCGCGCTGCAGCTTTTTTAACTCGGCCCGCATCCGGATACGCAAAAAGGGATCGAGCGCTGAGAGCGGCTCGTCAAGAAGCAGGACATCGGGTTCCGTAATCAACGCCCGCGCTAAGGCCGCGCGCTGCTGTTGACCGCCCGACAATTGTGCCGGCAGCCGGTCCGCCATGGTCGTCATATCAACAAGCTCCAACAGCTCATTTGCGCGGGCATGGCGCGCTGCTGTGTCGACGCCTTTCATGGTCAGGCTGAAGGCCACGTTGTCGAGTACGCTCAGATGCGGGAATAACGCATAGTTCTGAAACATCATCGCCGTGCCGCGCTTGGCGGGCGGCAGGACCGAGATGTCCCGCCCACCCAGGGTGATCGACCCGTCGGACACAGTTTCATGTCCGGCAATCATGCGCAGGGTAGATGATTTCCCACAGCCAGACGGGCCTAACAGGCAGGCGTAAGTGCCCGCGCTGAAGTGGTAACTGATCGCGTCAACGGCGACCGTGGTGCCGTAGCGCTCCGTGAGATTGATCAGTTCAAGATCGATCTTTCGGTTCATGTTACCCCCAAGGCCGTGTCATAAGCGTCGCTCGAGTTTCTTGATCCGGCAAAGGCGAAACATGAAAACAAGAGAATAGGCTACGATAAGCTACTAGAAATGAAGCAGGGCCAAGCAAGTTGTGTAAAATTTAGGCAATAATTGTATACAATACTAGGCGGCATTGTTTGATTTGTTGCCTGGTGCTGCAGCAGCTCGCAGAACCTTGGTAGAGGGATCAATATGGCAAGCACGATCAAAGCGAAGAGCGCAACTGCTGACGATATTGCGGCACAGCTTTCAGATGCGGTGCACCAACATCGGCTCAAGCCGGGGGCGAAACTGCGTGAAGATGAAGTCAGCGAAGTCTTTGGTGTCAGTCGGACTGTTGTACGGCAGGCCTTGCGGGCCATGGCGTTCGAAGGCCTGCTGACGATCGAAAAGAACCGCGGTGCTTTCGTCGCAAAACCGACCCTGAGGGAAGCCCATGAAGTCTTTCAGGCTCGCGCACTTTTGGAACCCAGCACAGCGCACGCCGCCGCCGAGCGAACGACACCCGCAGATATCGCCCTGCTTGAGCAGCACATCAAGGAAGAGCATGAGGCACTTGATCGGGATCAGCCCGGTCTGGCTTTGAAGCTTTCGGGGGATTTTCATCTGGAAATCGCCCGCATTGCGGATCAACAAACAATCGAGCAGTTCCTGAAACAACTGGTGTCCCGCTCTTCGCTGGTCATCGCGCTCTACTGGAAGCGGCGCAATGCCCTGTGCGAAAGCAATGCCCACCACGCCCTTGTCGATGCATTGCGCAACCAGGATGGGCGTGCTGCAGAAGATCTTATGAAGGGCCACCTTCTCGACATCTACTCGCAACTCGATTTGCGCGAATATGATGAAGGTTCAACTTCCTTGAAAGAGGCCTTGCGAAAATGACAAATTGTTGAAGCGCTGCAAGTTCTTTCACTTCACGACAAGGCGCCGCGAAGGCCCGGAGTATGGGCTACGGGGCAGCATCAGAACCGAACGATCAACGGCAGCAAGTGATCAAACGTATTCTACGTCCCTGACAATAACACGGCCGTCATCGCTTGAACTAGGAACGCTCTTAAGGTATCGTTGTGTCCTGAAGACAAAGCATCAGCATCCACCGAAACGCGACCAACGAACATTCCTGAGACGATGCTGAGTAGCATTCCAGCTTTTTGATCCGCGTTGTCACCGCCGATCAAAGCAGCAAGTTGCTCGACCATCGGGTTACCGAGCTTGTTGCGAATAACGCTATGCGCTGCTTCGGAACCGGAAGACTTTATAGCGACAACCATAGGGTCGAAACCACCCGTTTGATCGGCTTTGCCCAAGGCGATGTCGGCCAATGCCTCAACCATCTCATTTAGTGACAAGCCGTGAAGTGGCGCAACATCAATGCACTCTTCCATGACAGCTTCGAATAAGCCGATCTTCGAACCAAAGTAACGATTGATGAGCGCGGCATTGCACCCAGCATCCGACGCGATATTGCGTGTGCTTGCCGCGTCATACCCCATCCGCAGAAATTCTGTTCGCGCCGCATCAAGCAAAGCGTCTTTGGTTGCGGATGGATTGCGCTGCTTAGCGCCAGAAATCCTTGCGTTCTTTTTTGACGCACCACTCAAGTAATCACCTGTTGACTTATCCTGGACCACAATTGTAATCACCTGATTACAAATTTTTTTAACTAACTCCAAGCGAGTCTGTACGATGCCCGATGAGATCCGAATTATTGATCATAGTGATCGTGTAGAGAGGCTGTTTGCCCCTTACCGCGACATCATTGGCGACGATTACCCGGCGTATCGGGGGCATGTATATCGTGTGATCACCTACGCAATGTACTTTCTTGGCGACGAAGAAGACGCAAGACCGTTGGTTGAGACCGCATTTGTTTACCACGACATTGGCCTCTGGACAGAAAACGAGCTTGCCTATCTGGAGCCATCTGAAAAACACGCCTTGGCCGACAACGAGAAATATGGTTGGGGGTTTGATCCTCAATTGCTACGGGATGCGATCCACTGGCATCACAAAGTGTTCCCCTATCGCGGCCCAAACCAGCGTATCGTAGAAGCCGTTCGCAAGGGCGATTGGGTCGATGCAACAGATGGCATAATTCGAAAAGGCTTGACGCGGGCGCAAGTTAAAGCCGTACAAGATGCCATCCCGAACTATGGTTTTGGCGACGTCTTGCAAAGGCTTGCGGGGGACCTGGGAGGCAACAAGCTAACCGGCAACCTCCGCGTTCTACGTCACGTATTCAAGTGGTAGTTGAAAGCGGACATTCAGGCGTTCGCAGCGAACGTCGGCTCCGTCCGCACTGCTGACCTCCGTTGTCCCAACTGAATTGTTGTTTTCTCGGCTACAAAACGCTGAAACGGGCATCAAAGGCTTGCGGGACGGATTATCCTGCAAGTCCAGGTCGGACAGATGCTCTAGATTTCGTGAGCGCAGCAGTCCGCCCCTTTCCGCACTTGACCCCTGTCATGGGGTTTCAGACAGGCTGTTGGGCGGTTATATATGCGCTTCGCGACAGGCGCTTGGCAGGGGATTCACAATGGCACAGACACGACGCAGCAAAGTATTGATTATCGGCTCGGGCCCTGCGGGCTACACCGCCGGAGTATACGCCGCACGTGCTATGTTGGAGCCCATTTTGGTGCAGGGCCTTGAGCCAGGCGGGCAGTTGACCACAACAACTGAAGTGGAAAACTGGCCCGGCGATAGCGAGGTCCAAGGCCCTGATTTGATGGTGCGGATGGAAGCTCATGCCAAAGCCATGGGTTGCGAGATCATCGGTGACATTGTCTCATCCATCGATTTCGACAAACGCCCCTTCGTCTGCCAGTCCGACAGCGGGACGGAATACATCGCCGATGCGATCATTCTGGCCACGGGCGCGCGCGCGAAATGGTTGGGTCTGCCTTCAGAAGAGAAGTTCAAGGGCTTCGGCGTTTCGGCCTGCGCGACCTGCGATGGTTTTTTCTATCGCGGGCAAGAGATCGTTGTAGTCGGCGGCGGCAATACGGCCGTCGAAGAGGCGCTGTTTTTGACTAACTTCGCTTCCAAGGTGACCCTAATCCACCGCCGCGACACGCTGCGCGCGGAGAAAATTCTGCAAGATCGGCTCTTTAAGAACCCCAAGATCGAACCTTTGTGGTTTCATGAGGTCGAAGAAGTCATCGGAGCAGAAAGCCCGCTGGGCGTCGAAGGCATCCGCGTGAAACACACAAAAACCGGCGAGATCACTGAGATCCCGTGCAAAGGCGTGTTCGTGGCCATCGGTCACGCACCGGCCAATGAACTCGTTAAGGACGTGCTGGACACCCATATGGGCGGCTACGTGGTGACAAAACCAGACAGCACCGAGACCTCGATCCCAGGCATCTTCGCTGCCGGAGATCTTACGGATCACAAGTATCGCCAGGCGGTCACGTCTGCTGGCATGGGCTGCATGGCGGCGCTAGAGGCCGAACGTTGGTTGGCCGAAAAAGGCGATGACGCAGCACTTGCAGCGGAGTAAGGCCGCCTGACCGGTCGCGCGTCAGCGGCGTCGGTCGCGGCGCGATGACATGGGCTGGAACGCCACACCGACATGCGCATCGCAATAGGGCTTGCCCTGCTGAACGGGTAACCCGCAGAACCAAAAGTCATCTGTCGCCGGGTCGCCGACAGGCCACTTGCAGGTCCGCTCAGTAAGTTCCATCAAGCTGAGCTTTTTCGCCTTTTTCTCCACCTCATTTACTTTAGCAAGCGCTTCGGGGCTCACTTCGTTGGCGGAGGGTTGCGGCGGCAAAGGCTGGCCTGCTGGAATAATTTGTTTGCGTGCAGGCGGCGGAGCAGGCCGTGCTTCGGGCTCCGGCGCAGCCGGCGCTGCCTCGGGTATGGCCTTGGCGCGCGCTTTCGGCTTTGCCTCGGCCTTTGGCGCAGGCTTGGCTTTGGCCTCGGTCTTGGCCGTTCCCCCACCGGCAGAGCGGTTTGACAGCCCGAGCCGGTGCACTTTACCGATCACAGCGTTGCGCGTCACGCCGCCCAGCTCTTTCGCGATCTGGCTGGCGGATTGCCCCTCGCCCCACATCTTTTTGAGCTTTTCTACACGTTCATCGGTCCAGGACATGGGCTTCCTTGTGTCTTATGCGGGACCTTAGCCCCAGGCATTCTTTGGCTCAGCGCTGTTATGTAGCCGATTGCGGCGCAGGTGCAAGCCGCCATCACCCCCGCGCACGCGTTTTCACCCACGCTTCGCGCCATGCAAGCAACAGTGCGCCCCCCAAGATGATCCCAGCGCCCACAAAAGTGACCCAATCAGGTATCACACCAAAGATTAACGCATCCCAAAGCCCGGCAAAAATGAGCGTGCCATAGCTGAACGGCGCCACGAAACTTGCATCTGCCCGCGCCATTCCGTTGACAAAGCACGCCTGTGCTGCGGCCATGGCAAAGCCAATCCCTGCCAGCATCGCCCATTGGGCCGGGTTCGGCGCTTGCCAGACCGGCACAACAACCACGGTCGCCAACACAACGCCCAACAGATTGTTGATCAGCAAGATCTGCAAGGGTGCCTCGCGCGCCGAGAGCCGCTTGATCAAGATCAGCTCTAGTCCCATGATAATGGCCGCGCCGAACGCAAGCAGGGCCGCGGGTTGGAACGTGGCGGGTGTGGGCCGCAGCAAAACCAAAGCCCCGACGAGCGCGATCAATGCCGCACTCCAACGAACCGGTCCAACCCGTTCGCCCAAAAGCGGGATCGCGAACATCATACAAAAGACCGGGTTCAGAAACGAAATTGCCGTGGCATCCGCCATCGGAATAAACGCAACCGCCGCAAACATCAGCGTGACCCCGGCCCAGCCCAGCGTCGTGCGCCCGACATGCAAGCGCCAGTGCACATGCGCGATCCGCTGTCGGAGAACCAGCACCGCCGCCCCGATTGCGAGAAGCGCAAAGACAAACCGCCCATGGCTGATTTGGAAGGCGGGCAGTGGGTCGCCGATCAAGGCATCCCCCCAACGCCCTGTGCCCAAGGCTTTTGCCAAAAGCGTGGTAATCGCGATGAAGGCCGTGGCACTTAGGATCAGGGCGGCCGCAAGAACCGGATTTTGCGCGCGGGGGGTGAACATGGTCCCCCATGCGCCGATGCTTGGGTCGGCACAATGGCTTTTTTCGCTTGCCAGCGTCCGCGTTTCGAGGCAGGTGTGCGGCCATGATCACTCAGGCGACCCTCCGACGATAACCCTGCCACGGCGCTGCACGGCGCCGCCCGTGATCTTTTGCGGTGTCTTGAACACGCACGTCCCACCATAATCGTTGACCCCCTGCGCTTGCTTTGGCACATCTTGACCTCTCGACAGGCTAAACAGCGCCACATCTAAGGATAAATCCGATGATCCCTTCTGTGCTTCCCACCTATTCGCGTGCGCCGATGGCGTTTGTGCGCGGCCAAGGCAGCTGGCTCGAGACGGAAGACGGTCGCCGATTTCTGGATTTGGGCGCAGGCATCGCGGTGAACTGTTTGGGGCATGCAAACCCAGACCTGGTCGAGGCGCTGACCGAACAGGCGGGGCAGCTTTGGCATACTTCGAACCTTTATGAGATCCCGCAGCAGCAGGCCTTGGCCGACAAGCTGGTGGCAGCGAGCTTTGCTGACACCGTCTTTTTCACCAATTCCGGCACGGAAAGCTGTGAACTCACGGTGAAGATGGCGCGCAAGTACTGGTACGAGAAGGGTCAGCCTGACCGGACCGAGATCATCGCCTTTACAGGCTCTTTCCACGGGCGTTCGTCTGCGGGCATCGCCGCAGCGGGGTCCGAGAAGATGACCAAGGGCTTCGGCCCCTTGTTGCCTGGATTTATACACCTCGACTGGGCCGATCACGACGCCCTGCGCGCGGCGGTCACAGACACGACGGCGGCTATCCTGATCGAGCCTGTACAGGGTGAAGGCGGCATTGTGCCATTGCCGGATGCCTGCCTCAAAGGTCTGCGGGATCTCTGTGATGAGACCGGAACACTTTTGATCTTTGACGAAGTGCAATGCGGTGTGGGCCGAACGGGTCGGCTTTTTGCCCATGAATGGGCCGGGGCGACCCCAGATATCATGATGGTCGCCAAGGGCATCGGCGGCGGCTTTCCGTTGGGATGCGTTCTGGCGACGGAAGACGCGGCGTCGGGCATGACGCTGGGCACGCACGGGTCGACATATGGCGGCAATCCTTTGGGCTGTGCAGTGGGCAACAAGGTCATGGACATCGTCGCGGACCCCGCGTTTCTGGCAGAGGTCAACCGCAAGGCCAGCCTGCTGCGGCAGAAGCTCGAGGGACTTGTCGCCTCGCACCCTGCCGTCTTTGAAAGCGTGCGTGGGGCCGGACTGATGCTGGGCCTTAAATGCGTGGTCCCGAACGGCGACGTCGTGCAGGCGGGCTACGCGCAAGAGGTCATCACCGTGCCAGCAGCGGACAATGTGATCCGACTTCTCCCGCCATTGAACATCACCGATGACGATATCGCGGCAGGTGTGGCCCGGCTCGACGCCGCTGCAAGTGCCGTGGCTGCATAGCACCAATTTCGTTGAACTTTTCTCACGCCAGCGGCGACACATAAGGGCGCTCTGATGAACCACTTTCTTGATATCCACACCACCAGCAAGGTCGACTTGCGCCACATGATCGACCGGGGCATCGCCATGAAGCAGGCGCGCGCCGGGCGCACCAAGGGGGCGGTTGACGATGAACAACCACTCAAAGGGCGCATGGTTGCGCTGATTTTCGAAAAGCCCTCCACGCGGACCCGTGTGTCGTTCGACGTGGGCGTCCGGCAAATGGGCGGCGAGACGATGCTGCTCTCGGGCGCGGAGATGCAGCTCGGTCATGGCGAGACCATCGCCGACACTGCGCGCGTGATGTCGCGCTATGTCGATCTGATCATGATCCGAACCTTTGATCCCACTGTGCTGGAAGAGATGGCCGAATACGCCACCGTGCCCGTGATCAACGGCCTGACCGACCGCACCCATCCCTGCCAGATCATGGCCGATGTCATGACCTATGAGGAGCATCGCGGGCCCATCGCGGGCATCAAGGCAACCTGGTGCGGCGACGGCAACAATGTTTGCGCGTCTGTCATGCATGCGGCGGCACAGTTTGGGTTTGATTTGACCTTCACCGGCCCCATGCAGCTTGATCCAGAGCCCGAATGGCAAAAGCTGGTCCGCGATGCGGGCCAAAAGTTCATTGTCGAGCGCGACGCCGACAAAGCCGTGGCCGAGGCGGATCTGATCTTTGCCGACACCTGGATTTCGATGCATGACGCGCAATCCGCGCGCGAGCGTCGGCACAATATGCTGCGTCCCTATCAGGTTAATGATGCGCTGATGGCCAAGGCGAAGTCTGACGCGCTCTTTATGCACTGCCTGCCTGCGCATCGCGAGGAAGAGGTGACATCTTCGGTCATGGACGGTCCAAACTCGGTCGTGTTTGACGAGGCCGAAAACCGCCTGCACGCGCAAAAGGCGATCATGCGCTGGTGTTTGGGTGTCTAGCGACCCACGGATCGTTGTCGCGGGCGCCGGGGCGATCGGCTGCTATGTCGGTGGGCGGCTCTTGCAGGCGGGACTTCGCGTCGCCTTCTTGGGCCGCGACCGGATTGTGAAGGATCTATGCGAACATGGCCTCACGATCTCGGACTTTCAAACCGCACCTGCGCAAGTTGGTACGGTTGAGGCTTCGACAGATCCGGCCCTGTTGAACGGCGCAGACATCGTCTTGGTGGCCGTCAAATCCGCCGCAACAGCCGAGATCGCGCAGACCATCGCAGCGCACGCGCCGACCGCCTGCGTTGTCTCGCTGCAAAACGGCATTTCGAACCCGGACGTGCTGCGCGCGGTTTTGCCGAAAGCGGATGTGCGGGGCGGCGTGGTCGCGTTCAACGTGGTGGAGCTTGGGCCAGGCCGCTTTCATCAAGCATCCTCTGGCGGGATTGATGTGGAAGACGGTGGCGGCGCATTGGCGGCAGAGATGTCCTCCCCCGCACTGGCGTGGGCTGCGCATGCGGATCTGGGTCCGATCCAATGGGGCAAGCTTTTGGTTAATCTCAACAATGCGCTCAACGCGCTCTCGGGTGAGACGCTGTTGACGCAACTTCAAAAGCGGGACTGGCGGCGGCTGCTGGCCGCGCAGATGGCAGAGACATTGGCGGTGCT
>CAWUIP010000050.1:0-21959 GCA_963922415.1 uncultured Aliishimia sp.
CCGTTGCCGGCGTCGAATCAATCTTACGCGCGACGAAGGTTCCGGCCCAGTTGGGGGGCGGCATTCGAGATATGGCAACGATCGAGATGTGGCTGCAGAAGGGACTGGCGCGGGTCATCCTTGGCACCGTCGCGGTGGAAGACCCCGCGCTTGTGCGCGAGGCGGCTCGCGCGTTTCCAGGACAGGTTGCCGTGGGCATCGACGCGCGCGATGGGCTGGTCGCGACCAAGGGCTGGGCTGAGACAACGGACGTCAATGCCACGGATCTTGCACGCAGCTTCGAAGATGTAGGCGTTGCCGCGATCATTTATACCGATATCAACCGCGATGGGGCCATGGCCGGTCCCAACATTGCCGCGACAGAAGCCTTGGCGCGCGCCGTCGCGATCCCAGTGATCGCATCTGGCGGCGTCTCTTCGCTCGCAGACTTGACGGCCCTCAAAGAAACCGGCCGCATCGCTGGCGCTATCTCGGGGCGTGCGCTGTACGATGGGGCGATCAACCTTGCAGAGGCACTCGACGCGTTGAGCGCTTGACGCTTTGGGCTGTGCCCGGCACGGTCCAGACCAGCGAACCGCCACTCAGGAGTCGTCGATGTTTCAGTCTTTTCAAGTCACGGCCCGCCCGGATCAAGGGCCGCCGCGCCTTGCAGACCTCCGTGCAGAGCTGACAACGCGCGGGCTTGATGGGTTCATCGTGCCCCGTGCGGATGCTTATCAGGGTGAGTATGTCTCGCCACGCGATGAACGGCTGGCTTGGCTGACCGGCTTTACCGGATCGGCGGGGTTTTGCGTGGCTTTGCGCGATCAGGCGGGCGTGTTCATCGACGGCCGCTACCGCACGCAGGTCAAATCACAGGTGGATCTAGACCACTACACGCCCGTCGCTTGGCCCGAGACGAAGATTGCCGCCTGGTTGAAGGAAAGCTTGCCGAATGGTGGTGTCATTGGGTTTGACCCTTGGCTCTTCACCGCCGGGCAATTGGAAGAGGTCGAAACGGGTCTGAAGGACAGCGCGATAACCCTGCAGCGGTGCGACAACTTAGTGGACGCGATTTGGCCCGACCAGCCAGGACCAGCTGCAGAACCCGCCCGTATGCACCCGATGGACTTGGCGGGCGAAACGCATGGGCAAAAGCGCGCGCGTTTGGCCAGGGACCTGCGAGAGGCAAGCACGACGGCTGCGGTTCTTACTTTGCCTGACAGTATCTCTTGGCTCTTGAACATGCGCGGCAGCGATGTGCCGCGCAACCCGGTGGTGCAGGCCTTTGCACTTCTTCACAGCACAGGGCTGGTGGATCTCTTCATAGACCCCACCAAGGTGACGGAGCTTGCAGATCACCTCGGCGAAGAGGTGTTTATCGCGCCGCCGGAAGCCTTTCTAGAAAGGTTGCAAGCGGTCGAGGGGGCGGTTCTGGTCGACAAAGCCACTGTCCCCGTTGCCGTAGCGGACGTGCTTGGTGAACGCGCTGTCTTGGGTCGGGACCCTTGCGCTTTGCCCAAGGCGCGAAAGAACACAGTTGAAATTGCAGGCACGGCCGAAGCGCATCTGCGCGATGCCGCAGCGATGGTCGAACATCTGGCCTGGCTTGATGCCCAAGCCCCCGGCACGGTGACCGAAACGCAGGTCGTCACTGAACTTGAGGCGCAACGTCGCAAGGACAATGCGCTGCAAGACATATCGTTTGAAACCATCGCAGGCACCGGTGCCAATGGCGCCATAATGCACTACCGCGTTACCGAAGAAACGGACACCCTGCTCGAAGACGGGCACATCTTGGTGCTCGATAGCGGTGGCCAATATCTCGATGGGACAACCGACATCACACGTACCATCGCGATTGGCCTGCCGCCCGATGAGGCCTGCACAGCGTTTAC
Organism: uncultured Aliishimia sp.; assembly: GCA_963922415.1. Classification (GTDB taxonomy): domain Bacteria; phylum Pseudomonadota; class Alphaproteobacteria; order Rhodobacterales; family Rhodobacteraceae; genus Aliishimia. The sequence goes on from CAWUIP010000050.1 coordinate 1,878, forward strand.
GCGGGTGCTCCAGGGGATGATTGGCATGACGCGCCTGCGCTGGCCAAAGGGCCTGGCGGGCCGCGATATTGAAATGATCGGCCGCTTGCCGCTGTGGATGGCAGGGCAGGACTTTGACCATGGGCTGGGTCATGGCGTCGGCACCTACCTTTGTGTGCACGAGGGACCCCAGCGGCTGAGCCGGGTGTCGACGGTCCCGCTCGAGCCGGGCATGATCCTGTCGAACGAACCCGGCTACTACCGCGAGGGCGCGTTTGGCATTCGGATCGAGAACTTGATCGTTGTGGAAGAGGCCCCGCCGGTGTCGGGCGGCGACGCGCATCGCGATATGCTGGCTTGGCGCACGCTGACCTTTGTTCCGATTGACACGCGCCTGATCCAAACACCGATGCTAAGTGCGGACGAGATCTCTTGGCTCAACGCCTATCATGCCGACGTGCTCGAAAAAGTCGGGCCGCGCGTCTCCGGCGCAGCGTCGGACTGGTTGCAACGCGCCTGCGCCCCAATTGCCTGACACCGTCACGCCCGTGTTACACAGGCGCGGCACGAAACAACATCAAAAAGATAAGGGAGACAGGGACATGGCAGACCATATCCGAATTACAAAGGCCGACGGACGCTGGACCGTGCGTGCCGGGGGCGCCGTCTTGGGCGAAAGCGCCCAAGCATTGGAGCTGGCGGAAGGCGACTATCCGGCTGTCATCTACTTCCCGCGTGAGGACGTTGCGATGGCCTTTCTCGAACCTTCCGGCAAGCGAACGCACTGCCCCCATAAGGGCGATGCCAGTTACTTCTCGGTGGTCACGAAGTCCACAACATTGACCGATGCGGTATGGAGCTATGAGGACCCGTTCGAAGGCGTGGCCCGGATTAAGGACCACCTCGCCTTCTACACCGGCGACGCGATCACCGTCGAAAAGATCTGAGCCCCGTAAGGTGCGGCCTCGCCCGCACCTTATCCGTCAGACACGCCAGCTTCCGCGAACGTGGCCATGCCGGAATGGCAGGCGACCGCGGATTTCACAATATGGATCGCCAGGGCTGCGCCAGACGCTTCGCCCAAGCGCAAGTTCAATGACAAAAGGGGCGACTTGCCGAGCCGGTCCAACAGGCTTGCATGCGCGCCTTCCGCGGACAGGTGGCCCGCCACTGCGTGATCTAGCGCTCCGGGTGCTGTTTCTGCCAGGCAGGCAGCCGCAGCTGAGTTGATGAACCCGTCTAAGATGACGGGAATACGTGCGGCCCGCGCGCGCGCAATCGCCCCCGCCATCGCGGCCAACTCGCGACCACCCAAGGCGCAAAGCACCTCTAGCCCGTCCCTTGCCTCTGCATGGCGCGCAGCACCCGCTGCCACAACCGAGATTTTCGTCTCCAAGGCCGATCCTGCGACGCCCGTTCCGGCCCCGGTCCATTCGGCGGCTGTTCCTCCATAAAGCGCCAAGGCGATTGCGGCCGCAGAGGTTGTGTTTGCGATCCCCATCTCACCGGTCACCAAAAGGTCTGCAGCCGGATCGACCGCGTTCCACCCAGTTTCAAAGGCCGCCACGCACTCCGCCTCGATCATTGCAGGACCTTCGGTGAAGTCAGCCGTTGGTCTATCCAAGTCCAGCGCGTGCACATCCAGCGAGGCACCCGCGGACGCGCTCAGTTGATTGATCGCTGCGCCACCTGCGGCGAAGTTCGCCACCATTTGGACGGTCACCTCCGCAGGAAAGGCCGAAACACCGCGCGCTGCCACTCCGTGGTTGCCTGCGAAGACCAGCACTTGCGGCGCAGTGATCGACGGGCGCGGATCCTGCCGCCAACTTGCATACCATATCGCCAGGTCCTCCAACCGACCCAGCGCGCCCGGTGGCTTTGTCAGTTGTCCATTGCGGTCCTCTGCCCCGGCTTTTGCGGCGGCATCCGCCGCAGGCATTTGGCCCAAGGCCGTTCGGATATCGGTGAGAGAGGAAAACTGTGGCATTTCATGAACATCCTGATCGTGAAACTCGGCATTTACCGATTGCCTCCGTAGATGCAAGAGCCCATGAAGACAGACATGTCTAAACACGACACCACCAGACCGGTTGCGGCACGTGACCTCCTTGTTGCGGCTGTGCTGCTGACCCGATTGCCGATACCCGCGCAGCCCAAATCTGCTTTCACGCGCTCGGCTGAGGCGACTTGGGCCTACCCGCTGGTCGGTGCAGGTCTTGGGCTTGTGGCCGCCGTGATTTGGACTTTGGCCGGGTGGCTGGGGCTCCCTCCACTGGTTCAGTCGGGCCTTGCTTTAGCGGCGGTGACAGTTGCCACCGGCGCTCTGCATGAGGACGGACTGGCCGATACCGCAGACGGGTTTTGGGGTGGATATTCGCCCGAACGTCGGCTGGACATCATGCGCGACAGCCGCATCGGCAGCTACGGCGTCCTGGCACTGATCTTCGGCATCGGCCTGCGTTGGAGCCTTTGGTCTGTCGCAGGCCCGTGGGCCGGTGTGGCCGCAGCCACGCTATCGCGGACAGTCCTCCCCGGCGCAATGGCCTGGTCTACTTACGCGCGATCTGACGGCCTGGCGCGTTCCGTGGGCACACCGCCAACGACCAGCGTTTGGCTTGCGGTGGCCGTTGGGCTTACAGTGGGCTGGGTATCTGTGGGCCTTGGGGCCGCTCTTTTGGCCGCTGCCGCTGCGGCGGGCCTGGTTTGGGCCATGTCCCGCCTCGCCCGCGCGAAGATCGGCGGCATAACCGGCGACGTTTTGGGGGCCAGTCAGCAAGTCAGCGAGATCGGCGTGTTGCTCGTTCTCGCTGCTGTTCTTGCCTAAAGTGTAGGACCGTCCGACATCAGTCGGACTATGCGGCGCGGCTTGTCAGCACTTCGTCCACTTGACGCGCAGCGGCAATCTCATCCTGCCCGTCTGCCGCCGCGACTTCGCGGGTCAGACGCTCTAGCGCCGCCTCATAGAGTTGGCGCTCGGAATAGCTTTGCTCGCGCTGGTCGTCATTGCGATGCAAATCCCGCACAACTTCGGCAATCGCGATCAGATCGCCTGAATTGATCTTTTGCTCGTATTCCTGTGCCCGGCGCGACCACATTGCGCGCTTGACCTTTGCCTTGCCTTTAAGCGTCTTCATTGCCTGACTGATCACATCCGGCGAGGACAACGCGCGCATGCCAACCTCGGTCGCCTTATGAGTCGGCACCGATAGCTTCATCTTGTCCTTTTCGAACGAGATCACGAAAACCTCGAGTGTATATCCGGCCACTTCCTGTTCTTCGATAGAGACAATCTGGCCCACGCCATGCGCGGGATACACAACAAACTCATTGGGTCTAAAGTCGAGCTTCTTCGACTTGGGCATTGGGCGTTCATCCTTTTGTGGTGGCGTGGTCAGGTCCCCTCAAACGCGAAAAAGTCTGGCACACGAGGCTCATCTTCAGGCTCGTCTACAGACAATCTTTCGGAATGATGTCCGCCGAAAGCACGGTTCCGGCGGCAAAATGGGTCCTTCCAGGCTCATTTGTAACGGAAATGTAGCACGAAATTCGTGATTCTAAAAGGGCATGGGCGCGGCGAACGGCCGCGCACCCTCAAGACCAGACGTGTGCAAGGGGGTTTTAACCGCCTTCGCCTGGCGCTTCCGAGAAGTACTTTTCCAATTTGCCAGTTTCGCCGTCACGCTCTTCGGCGTCGGGCAACGGGTCTTTTTTGGTGATAATCACCGGCCACAGTTCAGAATACTTGCGGTTGAACTCAACCCATTTTTCAGTGTCTGGCTCTGTATCCGGGCGGATCGCATCGGCGGGGCATTCAGGCTCGCAAACCCCACAATCAATACATTCGTCGGGGTGGATCACCAGCATGTTTTCGCCCTCGTAGAAGCAATCTACGGGGCACACTTCGACACAGTCGGTGTACTTGCAGGCAATACAACTGTCATTGACGATATAGGTCATTCAAACGCTTCTCCGCATCCGGCCCCGCGGGGTGTAAACAACCCCCAAAGATCATTCAAGATGCGCTTTCTTGGAAAGGTCAAGCCGCCGCCGATCTCGGCCTGTCGGGCGCCCTTTTCCTTCAAACTGCGGCGTTTTGGGAATTTCGTCCAGTGCTTTGGGTTTGGGCGGATCAAGATCCGTGTAAAGGGCCTGCGCCTCGGGTGCGGGGCCACGGCGCGCGCCCAGTGCCTCGACGCGGATAACGCGAATGATCTTGCCTTGGGGAAAGGTTAAAACGTCGCCCGCTGTAACGGGTGACGCGGGTTTGTGGATCTTTGCGGCATTCAGCCTGACATGTCCGCCCGACACCTGTGCTGCGGCCAGCGTGCGCGTTTTGAAGAACCGCGCATGCCACAGCCATTTGTCAACGCGCAGCTTATCCCCGGGCGCGTCGGCTATTTGTCGACCTTGAGGGCCGCGAGGGCCGCAAATGGGTTATCGGGATCGATGGGCTTTTCTTTCTTAGGCGGGCGCGCTTCGAACTTGGCGGCCTTTGTGTTGGGTTTGCCACCACCTTTGCCCTTGCCTTGCGGGCGCTTGCCGCGCGGCTTTTGCTTGCCCTGGGCGTCACCACGCCCACGACCTTCACCGCCGCTCTGGTCGGCACGCCGGTCCCCACGCGCGCCCCGATTGCGGTTCGCGTTCGGGTTCCGCCCGCCCCAAGCGAAGGTGTAAAACACCTCGATTTCCGGCTCAGCAGGCGCTTCGGCGGCCTCGGTTGCGTCTGTGGCTTCGGGCGCTTCTGTGGGTTCGGGCGTGGCCGTGTCGGCCCCAGTGTCTTGCAAGGCGTCCGCAGGCGCCGCCGCATCGGCAGGCTCTGCCGTCACACTGGCCTCTGCCGCAGCCGCGTCTGCATCGCTTGCAGGCGCTTCCGCCGCGTCTGCGGGCGGTGTTGGCGTTGCTTTTACCTTGGGTCGCTCGCCCTTCTCGGCGCGATACCCCAGCCCTTGCATCAAATCGGCAAACTGTTCGAGCGTCATGCCCGTAATCGACAGCATGTCAGCGGTTGCCTCAAATCCCGCGCGCGTATCTTGCGCACGGATCAAGTCTGCCAACCGCTCTAGCATGTCGATGCGGATCGCGCGTTCCCCGGCGATGCGGTAGCCCGACATCGTATCGGCACCGGGCACCGGGTCGACACCGCACGGGATTGTCACAAGGCCGGGCGGCGGCGCCTCAGGAAACACATCAAGTCCCTGCGCTAAGCTCCAGAGAACAAGGCGCAATCGCGTCGGCGCAGGCTTTAACAGAAGCGGCATGAAGATCGTAAACTGGCCAAAGCGCACACCATGCTTGCGCAAGAGCCCCCGTGCGTCCTGATCGAGCGCCTTCACGTCATCCGCCACCGCACTGCGCGGCAGCACGGCAAACCCTTCGACAAGCTGAAACGCAAACCCTTTGGCCAGGCCTGTCAGCGTTTCGTCCTTTTGCATGGTCAGCATCGGCTCGAAGAGTGCGGCGATCTTGCGGTCGATGAAATGCTGCAAACGGCGCTGCACCTTTTCGGCAACCTCGGGGCCTGCGACGTCGTCCACAAAGACCTCGACCCGCGGCTTGAGCGCCTCTTGGCCTGCAACAAGCTTGCCCACCGCCGACGTGCCCCACATCAACCCACCCTGTTCGGTGAAATCGATCTCGGTATCGGGCGCGTTGTAAAAGCGGTCTGCGCGCAAATGGAAATGCGGCGCCAGCGCCTGCAGGCTTGCCGTTTTCAGCGTTTTCGCCTCGGCGCCCGCTGCGGACTTGTCTTGTGTAAACCGAAAGCCATCCAGGCGACCTACAAATTCGCCTTCTACCGTCACGTCGCCGGTGTCACTCACCTCTGCCACCATGGCCTCCTTCTGGCCCAACCGCCGCAACAAAACCGATGTGCGCCGGTCGACAAATCTTTGCATCAATGCCGAATGCAAGGCATCCGATAGACGGTCTTCTACAGCGCGGGTCACGTCCCGCCAATGGGAATTATCAGCCGTCCAGTCCCCGCGTTGCGCCACATAAGTCCACGTGCGGATAAAGGCGAGCCGTTTTGCGATTGCGTCAATGTCACCATGGGTGTTGTCGATCCGCTTGACCTGCCGCGCGATCCAGTCGTCGGGGATCTGGCCGCGCTCGTGCAGGTGGCCGAAAATGACTTCCAGCAGGCCGGCATGTTCGGCATGGCTGATCCCACGAAAATCCGGAATACGGCACACATCCCACAGCAGCCGAACGGCAGGCCCCGACGTGGCGCGGGCCACAACCTCGGCGGATTGGCCAAGCGCTTTGAGCGCCAAAAGATCGTCGGCATCCCGCGCTTTGACGAGGATTTCGTCTTGCGGTGGGGCCTCTAAGCTGGCGACAAGCCGGTCGATAGAGCCAAATTCCAACTTAGAGTTGCGCCAGATCAGCTTTTTGAGCGGGGTGAACCGGTGCGACATGATCGCCTCGGCCACTTGATCATCCAGCGGCTGCGCGTCGCCGGTCACGCCAAAGGTGCCATCCCGCTGCCCACGCCCGGCCCGGCCTGCGATTTGCGCAAGTTCATTAGGCGCCAGGGTCCGCATACGGCGCCCATCGAATTTGGCCAGCGACGAGAAGGCAACGTGATGGACATCCAGGTTCAGCCCCATGCCAATCGCATCCGTGGCGACGAGGTAGTCGACCTCGCCTGCCTGATACATCGCCACTTGCGCGTTGCGGGTCCGGGGGCTGAGCGCGCCCATCACCACCGCAGCACCGCCTTTTTGGCGTTTGAGGAGTTCGGCCATCGCGTAAACCGAATCAACCGAGAACCCGACAATCGCCGACCGCCCCGGCATGCGGGAGGTCTTTTTGGAGCCTGTGTAAAGAAGCGTCGACATCCGTTCGCGCCGGATAAAGCTCACCTCAGGGATGAGCGCCTGGATAGGTCCGCGCATCGTGTCGGCGCCCAGAAAGAGGGTTTCGTGCAGGCCGCGCGCGCGCAGGAGCCGGTCGGTAAAGACATGCCCACGCTCGGGATCGGCGCAGAGCTGGATTTCGTCAACCGCGAGGAAATCAACGCCCATGCCTTCGGGCATCGCCTCGACCGTGCAGACCCAATACTGCGTGCGTGGCGGGACGATACGCTCTTCACCCGTGACCAAGGCCACAACTGACGGGCCGCGCAATTCGACGATCCGGTCATAGACTTCCCGCGCCAAAAGGCGCAGCGGCAGGCCGATCACACCTGTGCGGTGGCCCAGCATACGCTCGATCGCGTAAGTCGTTTTGCCGGTATTGGTGGGGCCAAGCACCCCCACGACCCGAGCGTTGTGACGCACCTTGGTCCTCATGGGTTAGGATCGTCCCGTCATACCCGTGTGCGGGAAGCGCTGCAATCTGTTCTGCATGCATGTGCCACACCTTGAGCCTGCTTGCCGCAACCGCTAGAGGGCGCGCCATGACGGATCCAACCCGCCCGCACCGCAACTTCTATGGCCGCCGCCGGGGCAAGCACCTCAAGGCCAGCCAAGAGCGATACATAGATGAAGACCTGGCCGCTTTGTCGCCCGGACAGGTGGGTTGGGACGTGAACCCAGCCCGTCAGCCCCTTGATTTAAAGTCCCTTTTCGGGGACCTACCTGTCTGGTTGGAGATTGGGTTCGGCGGGGGCGAGCACTTGGTGCATCAGGCCGCCCGAAACCCAGATGTGGGAATTATCGGCTGCGAACCATACATCAACGGCGTCGCGATGCTCTTGGGCAAAATCCGCAAAGCGGGTGTGACCAATCTGCGCGTCTATCCCGGCGATGCGCGTGATCTGATGGATGTGCTGCCCGCTGGGTCCATCGCCAAGGCTTTTCTCCTCTACCCCGATCCTTGGCCAAAAGCACGGCACCACCGCCGCCGCTTCGTCACACCAGAGCATCTGGCGCCGCTCCACTCTGTTTTGGCAGCAGACGCTGAGTTTCGCATCGCCACGGACATTCCAGACTATGTCCGCCAAACATTGCTTGAGGTCCCCGCGGCGGGGTTCTCTTGGCTGGCGGACGGCCCGCAAGACTGGCGCAGGCCATGGGCCGATTGGCTGTCGACGCGATACGAGCAAAAAGCGCTGCGCGAAGACCGCGTGCCACACTACATGACGTTCCAGAAAAACGGCTGACCGCCACAAAAAACTTTACGCGCGCAAATTTTTATGGTGTGGACTGACGCGATTGCGGTTTTGCATCTTGTCGAATTACGCGCGCTTTCGGGAGGCCCAGTATGATCCTAGTTGGTGGTGAAAACCTCATAGATTTTGTGCAGGACGAAAGCGCCAACGGCTTGCCGCGCTATGTGGCAAACCCGGGAGGCTCTCCGTACAATGTGGCAATGGCGGTGGGACGCCAAGATGTGCCCGTCGGCTACCTTACACCGATTTCCTCGGACAGTTTGGGTGATTTGATGGCAGCGCGCTTGGTTGAAAGCGGTGTCACACTCTTAGGACCACGCGCGGCACAACCCAGTTCGCTGGCCGTCGTGTCGCTGACGGCGGGTGTTGCGTCTTATGGATTTTACCGAGAAGACACGGCAGAGCGGCAGGTCACTCAGTCCATTTTGACCGCACCGGCTGGTGCAAAGGCCTTTCATATCGGGTCTTTGGCGCTAACCGGGGGCGAGGATGCCGCGCTCTGGGAAGCATTTTGGGAGGAGAGCCGCGCAGCAGGTCGGTTTACCTCACTCGACCCAAACGTTCGCGCCGCGTTCATCAAAGACAAAGATGCGTATCTCGCACGCATCACGCGCATGGCGGCAGGCGCGGACCTCTTGAAGCTGAGCGATGAAGATCTTGAATATCTCTACCCGGACCTTAACCAGGCTGAGGGTCTCGCAAAGCTGCACCGCCTTAACCCGAGCGCTCTGACGGTCTTGACCAAAGGCGAAGGCGGCGCAGAAGCCTGGTTGAACGATCTAAGCGTTACTGCGCCTGCGAGACGTGCTGAACCATTTGCAGACACGGTCGGCGCTGGGGACACGTTTGCGGGGACTTTGCTGGCCGAATTGCATGGGCTGGGACGGATGGAGGCAGGTCGCACGTGTGACCTGGACCGCAATACGCTCCAAACACTTTTGGACACGGCGGCGCGCGCCGCGGCAATCAATTGCACCCGCTCCGGCTGCAACCCGCCAACACGCACAGAACTCCACCCGGCGGCAGCCGACTAACGCGACGTCGCCTCGGCAACTTCGGCAAAAGCGGCAATAAGGCGCAACCGCGCGCGGTCCTTTGGGGCGACAAAAGACGTTTCATAAGTTTGGTCCAACTCGTGCACGGGCAGCTCGACCATTGCATCGTTCAAAAGGCTGCTTTCTTGCAGAAATATCGCGATCCCAATGCCTTGCATTACTGCCTCGCACATAACCGGGAACGTCGTCGTTCGGATCACGCGCGGCAAGGTCAGACCCAGTTCGCGCAACTTCGTTGAGACCACCCGCTCGGTCAGCGATCCCAACTCGGGCAAGATCACAGTGTGCTCGGTGAGTTCATGCAACGAAAGCGCGCCGCGCCCGGCCAGTGCATGTTCTTTCGGCACATATGCGACGTAGCGCGTCTCGTGCACTTTTGTGCAAATCCAGTCTTCTGACGGGGGCGCAGACGTAATAAGGCCGATATCTGCCAGCCGGTCACGGATCATTCGGGTCGCCGTTGTCCAATCATGAAGCCCAAAGTCGATACGTACGTCCGGGTACCGCCGTCCAAACGCACCAATGATCTTCAGCGCCGGCTGTGGGGCGTTGGCAATGACTTTCAGGTACCCTTTGTTGAGCGCCGCAAACCCCTCTAACTGCTCAGAAATTGTCGTTTGCAAGGTCACGAGCCTGTCGGCAAGGTCATAGAATTCCTCGCCTGTGCGCGTCAAAGTCACCCCGTCGCGCCCCCGGATCACAATTTGCGCGCCCACTTGCTCTTCGAGTTTTGCAATGTGCTGCGTAACGGTGGACTGCGTGACCCCTAAGCGCGCCGCTGCCGCTGAAAAGGAGCCTTCTCGGACCACGTAGGCGAAGGCCATGAACTGATGGTGATTGGTGCGCATCGGTGTTCCTTTCGACAGATCAGAACCTATCACGCATTAGTCTCACTAATATGACGTCATAAATTTGTGGCTCAGGCCAATTACGCCAGGGGCATCGGTTGGAGAATCGCATGGCTAGGCTAGAGCTTGAAGGGATCACAAAGTCCTTTGGCAGCACCGACGTGCTGAAGGGTATCACGCTCGATATTGCCGATGGTGAATTCGTTTCGTTGGTGGGGCCATCGGGATGCGGAAAGTCGACCTTGCTGCGGATCATCGCAGGGCTCGAAGACCAAAGCGCAGGCAAGATCACGATCGCGGGCACCTCGGTTGCCGGGGTCCGCGCGGCCGACCGCAACTTGTCGATGGTGTTTCAATCCTACGCACTCTACCCGCATTTAACCGTGGCAGAAAACATCGCAGTGCCCTTGAGAATGCGCCAGCTGTCGACCCTGCAGCGCTTGCCGGTTGTCGGACGCTTCTTACCCGGCGCCAAAGCACGTTATGCAGACATAAACGCAGCCGTCCTGCAGGCGGCTGAGACGTTGGAAATCGATCAGCTTTTGGACCGAAAACCAGGGCAGCTTTCCGGCGGTCAGCGGCAGCGCGTCGCGCTTGGGCGGGCCTTAGTGCGGGATCCTGCTGCGTTTCTGCTGGACGAGCCTCTTTCAAACCTGGATGCGAAGCTGCGCGTTCAGACCCGCGCGGAGATCGCTGAATTGCATCGGCGGCTGGGCGCGACCTTTGTCTATGTGACCCATGACCAGGTTGAAGCGATGACGATGTCCAGCCGGATTGCGGTCATGATGTCCGGCGAAATCCTTCAATGCGCAGCCCCCGAGATTGTCTACGAAGACCCCGAAGACATCCGCGTCGCCGAGTTCATTGGCTCGCCAAAGATCAACATCGTGCCGACCGAAACTCAAAATGGGAAGCTCGCGCTCTTGGGACGCGATATCGGCGTCGCCGCACCCGGTGACGGAGCCCGGATTGGCCTACGCCCTGAGCATTTGCGGCTGGCAGGCGCGTCTGCCCGCTTGACCGGGGTGGTGGCCCATATGGAAAACTTGGGGAGCGAACTTTTTGCGCAGATCGCAGTGCCCGGCCTTGAGAACAGGTTGACCCTGCGCGCCGACGCGAAAGACCGCAGCCGCGTGCAAACCGGAGCGACTTTGGGCATCGATTTCGACCCGTCCGATGTGTTGATCTTCGACGCGAACGGCAAGCGTGCACGCCGCGCAGAGATCGCCCAGCCGCAGCCGGAAGTGGCCTGATGGCGTCAGACAAGCTCCCTCAAGCCGTCCCAACTTCGGCATCATCGGACGTGTTGCAGCGCCGGACGGCTTGGTGGCTGACCGCGCCGGCGCTTGCCCTGATGGTGCTGATCTTGTTGGTGCCGGTCTCTGTCGCGGGGGTTTTGTCCTTTTCAAACTACTCGCTCGGCAACCCAGGGTTCGACTGGGTCGGCTGGAAAAACTACGACCGCCTCTTTAACCGTTCGACTTATGAAAAGATGTTCATCGCCACCTTTACCTACGTGGTGACGGTCGTTCCAATCTCGGTCGCACTCGGACTTGGCGCGGCACTCCTGATCAACTCGCTGGGGCGCATTGGCGACATCTACAAGACAATCTACTTTCTGCCTGTGATGGCCACACTGTTGGCGATGGCCATCGCGTGGGAATTCATGCTGCACCCGTCGATCGGGATGATCAACCGAACGCTTGAAATGGGCTGCGGGACTTTCCTGGAACACATTTGGCCGTTCCTGCGCAACGGCTGTGCTGATCGCTTCCCTGTCTGGCTCGGCGAGAAACGCTACGCGATTTGGGTCATTTGCTTCATCGGCATTTGGCAAGGTTTTGGGTTCAACATGGTCCTTTACCTTGCGGGGCTGACAGGCGTGCACCGCGAACTGTATCATGCGGCCGAGATGGACGGTGCCAAAAGCGGCTGGGAACGTTTCCGCCTGGTCACTTGGCCCGCACTCGGTCCCACGACGGTCTTTGTTGTGACCATCTCGTGCATCCGCGCCTTCCAAGTCTTTGACACGATCGAAGCCTTTTGGCCGCAAGGGGGTGGGCCCAACAAGTCAACATACGTGATGATGTTCGCCATCTTCGAAAAGGGCATTCAGCAAAACCTGATTGGCATCGGATCGGCGATTACGATGCTGTTTTTGGTCTTTGTCATGTTTTTGACGTTGATCCAGCGCTGGTTGGTCGAACGTAAGGTGCATTACGGATGACGCGGGATCTGTGGAAGCATCTGGTTCTTTTGCTCGGCGCTCTCGTTGTGCTTGCACCGTTCTACATGATGGTCAGCTACTCGTTTAAAAGCCCAGGCGAAATAGACCGCGGCGAGGGCGGCTTTTTTGGTCGCCAGGAAATGATGATCGATGAACGCTGCGTAAAGCTGCGCGACCCGGACCGTGATGACATCGCCGCCGCACGTGCCAGCTACCCGGACCTCGAGGATGCGGACATCCGCGACGCTTTGATCGCCGCAGCCGAAGCGGAGTGTTCTGTGCGGCCTGTGGTCTTTAACTACTCAAAAGCCTTTTCCGAGGCACCGTTGATCCGGTACCTGCTTAACGGCGTGATCGTCACGGCCTCGATCTTTCTTATTCAGATCGTCGTGGCTCTGCCGGCGGCTTACGCCCTCGCAAAACTGAAGTTTTGGGGGCGGGAAGCGGTGTTCTCGCTTGTGCTCTTTTGCCTTTTGATCCCAGTGCACGCCATTGCGTTGCCGCTTTACATTATGCTCGCCAAAGTGGGCCTGACCAATACGTATGCCGCGCTTGTTGTGCCATGGACAATCTCGGTCTTCGGCATATTCCTGATGCGGCAGTTCTTCATGACCGTGCCGGACGATCTGATTGATGCAGCGCGCATGGACGGTATGACCGAATTTGGGATCGTCTGGCGCGTGATGTTACCCACGGCAGTCCCTGCCCTCCTCGCCTTTGCGATCTTTAGCGTTGTCGCCCATTGGAACGATTACTTTTGGCCGCGCATCGTCGTGACGGGCAATCGTGACCTCTTTACTCCGCCTTTGGGGTTGCGGGAGTTCAAGGGTGACGGCGACGGGTCGTTCTTTGGCCCAATGATGGCCACGGCCACTGTCATTGTTTTGCCGCTTATCGTGGCCTTCATGCTGGCGCAGCGCCGCTTCATTGAGGGGATCACTCTTTCAGGAATGAAGTAGGAGTGCCGCATAGGGCGCTCCTACCCCACCCATCCCAAAAGGGATCAACAGCCAAGGACTGCACAATCGCCAAACCGTCAGTCCAAGACAAGGAGACTAACAACATGAAATTCACGACCTCTGCAATGGCTCTGATGCTGACGGCATCCGCAGCCTTCGCCGAAGACAAGGTAACGATTGAGTTTGCCTATCCTTATAGCCACCTCTTTGACGTGACATATGAGGCAATGATGCCTGCGTTCAAAGAAGCGCACCCAAACATCGAAGTGAAGTTCCGTGCGACATACGAGTCCTATGAAGACGGCACCAACTCGGTTCTGCGCGAAGCCGTGTCCGGCAACCTGCCCGACGTGACCATGCAAGGCTTGAACCGTCAGCAAATCTTGGTTGAGAAGGGCATCGCGCAATCGCTGGAGCCGTTCATCGCAGGCGAAGCTGACTTCGAAAAGGATGGCTACCACGGCGCTATGCTGTCGCTTTCGACGTTTGAAAATGCCGTTCACGGTCTGCCGTTCTCGGTCTCGCTGCCCGTTGGCTACTACAACATGGACGTCCTGCGCGCAGGCGGCATCGAAGAGCTTCCCAAAACATGGGACGACGTGATCGCAGCATGCGAAACCATGAAAGCCAATGGCGTCGACAACCCAATCTTCTGGGGATGGAACATCACCGGCAACTGGTTCATGCAAGCTCTGATGTGGAGCCAGGATAAGGCCATCGTCGAAAACGGCGTTGTGACGCTGGACAGCCCAGAAGCGCTGACGGCGCTGAAGCAAATGCAAGAGATCTTCACCAAGTGCGACATGCAGAACTTGGAGTGGAAAGCGGCACTTGCATCCTTCTCGGCCGGCGACATTGGCATGATGTTTTGGTCCACATCCGCGCTTGGCGCAGTCGAGCGTAGCCAGGGTGACTTCGAACTTGTCACAGGCCCGTTCCCTGGCCTTGAAGGCACGCCCTTGGGTCTGCCTGCAGGTGGCAACGCTGCGATGCTGACATCCACATCGGATGATCCCAAAGTACGTGAAGCCGCGTGGACTTGGCTGAAGTACATCACATCCGGCGATGGCGCGGCGGAAGTTGCGAAAACAACGGGTTACATGCCACCAAACAAAGCCGCCAACGAAATCATCTTGGCAGATTTCTACCAGCAAAACCCCAACAAGCAGACCGCGGTCGATCAGCTGCCCTTGCTGCGCGATTGGTTGGCCTATCCAGGCGACAATGGTCTGGCGATCACCCAAGTGATTTATGACGGGATCGAACGGATCGTCACAGGCGACGCCACAGATATGGAAGAGCTGCAAGAAGAGCTGGTCGAAGAAGTCTCCGACCTGTTGCCGAACGGCTAAAATCTTCAGCTGTTTTCGGATCGGCACAGCCGGTCCGACCAGCGGGCGGCGGCCTATGACCGCCGCCCGCAACGCAAGCAAAAAACACATCACAGAATGACGCGCGGGCGCACCGCGTGGGAGGGCTCGCATCATGAAACTCATTCACGTGTCAGACATTCACTTGACGATCCCCGGCGAGGAAATGGGCGGATTGGATCCTCATGCGCGTTTCGACCTTGCCTTGACGCACATCGCGCGCAACCACAGCGACGCAGCTCGGATCATCATCACCGGCGACCTGACCCATTGGGGCGAGCGCGAGGCCTACGTCGCACTGCGCCAAGCTTTGGATGCGCAACCCCTGCCAGTTCGCTTAATGATCGGCAATCACGATGCCAGAGACACTTTCTGCGATGTGTTCGATGGCCACCCTCAAGACGCCAACGGTTACATCAATCACTTTGAGGACCTTGCTGGGGAACGCCTGATCTACCTCGACAGCGTCAATCCCCGTACACATGCGGGCCACTTTGGTACAGATCGGCTAGACTGGCTCATCGCGACACTCGCCGATTGCAAGCGCGCCCGGATTTTTATGCACCACAACCCGTTCTCCCTCGGCCTGCCCGCCGAAGACAAGATCGCGCTTGTGGCCGCAGACCAACCCGGTTTCCACGACGTCCTGCAAAAAAACGCAAACAAGATAGCGCATCTCCACTTTGGGCATGTTCATGCGACGATTTCAGGTAGCTTTGCGGGCATACCATTCACGTGCGTGCCGTCTACGGGCAACCAATCGATCCCAGACATGACGGAGCCTGAGCTATTGAAAGGCGGCCCCCTCCCGCCCGCTTACAACGTCCTATTGATCGACGGTGAAAACACGATCATCCACCAGATTCCCTTTGCCTGGGACGGCCCCGTTGCGTCAGCAGGCACCGATTGGGAGGATTGGGCAAAACCGGACGTCGCGGCACAGTAAATCAGCCAAGAATTCAGCTGACACATCCAGATTTGGCCGTGTCGCGAGAACTTCGAATGTGGCGCGGCGCGTGGGCAATTTAGGCAAAACCCCGAAGCGGATGCATTGACCCGCGCAAAGTGGGAAGACAGTTGAAAGATCACAAGCTATGGTCATCGGAAAACATCCGGAGGGACCATGGCACCAAGTGATTTGGCGGCGACGCCGAAGCCATCTTACACGCAATCGCAAATCCCCGAACATATTCGGACAGACCTGATCGCGTCGGGGACACCCCATCGATTTGCCCCGGGAGAGACTGTGTTTCGCAAAGGCGATCCGGGAGATCACTTGATCATTCTAGAAACCGGCTCGGTTGAGGTATCAGTCACTGCTGTCGATGGGCGAAAATCCGTTATCGCGACACTTGGCGCAGGCGAATTGTTGGGCGAGATGGCAGTTCTGGACGGGGCAGCGCGCAGTGCAGATGTCCAGGCGCTTGAAGCCTGCGAAGTTCACCTGGTGCAGCGGGCTTCCGTCTTAAACGTTGTCACGCAGGATCCCCAGGCAGCCCTTTGGGTGATCGAAGTTCTTTGCGAGCGGTTGCGCAATGCCGCGGACACGTTCGAGACTTTAATGCCTGCAAAGATGGCGTCGCGGCTGGCATAGGCTCGGCCGCGAGACATGCACGCGCCGCAAATGGCCTAACTCAGTCCGCGTCGAGCGGAAATTTCCGCGCGTCCAAGGCTTCAAGCGCTTGGCGCAATTGCGATCTGGCCTTTTGCAGCTCGTCCCGGTTCATGGCCCGGAAATCGGCGTTCATCTGCAAATTCGGCAGATCAACTGTCATCGCACGGTCGCCCGCTTCGGCGGCGTCGCAGCGCGCAACGGCAAGGTAGGTGTCGACCGGATACGCCAGGCCATTGGGCCGCACTTCGCCCTGCGGCTCGCAAAGGATCTCATCTTTGACCAGTGCATAGGTCTCGTATGACATGAGCAAACCGCCAGGCGGGCAGACCTTTTCGAGCCGCGACGCCAAGTTCACGTTGCCGCCCACAATGGTGTAATCCATCCGGTCTTTGCTGCCGAAATTACCGACTGTGCAATAGCCCGTATGCACCCCCATGCGGCTCGTCATGTGCTGATCAAACCCATGATTGCGCCAATTCTCGCTAAGATCCTTGAGGCGCGCCTGCATGGCCAGCCCCATCTCAATACAGGCCAGTGCGTCTTCTTTGACCCCACGCGTTTCCGGATCCCCAAAGAAGATCAAGACCGCGTCGCCCATGTACTTGTCGATGGTCGCCCCGTACTCCAACGCGATCTCGGCCATCTCGGTCAGGTAGCTGTTCACCAAGTCGGTCAGGTCTTCGCTCTCGAGCCGGTCTGTGATTTGCGTGAAGCCGTGCAAATCCGAGAAGAAGACCGTGATTTTCTTGCGCTTACTGGCCAGTTCGACCGAGTTGTCCTCTGCAAAGAGCGACGCGTAGACTTGCGGCGACAAGTACTTTCCAAGCTTGTTCGAGATCGCCTCGAGTTCGGCATTCTTTTCGGTCAGTTCGGCTTTCACCAACTTTTCGCGCTCGACCGAGGCCGCGAGTTCATTCTCGTTCCGATCCGACAGGCGCATGAAACGCCACGTGATCTTGAGAAGCTTTTCGTAGTCTTTCAACAACTGATCAAAGTTGGCCTTATCCGCGTCCGATCCGAACGGCTCGGCAAGACGCGCCTGTGCTGCTGCAATGATCGCTTCTTCGTTTGCGAAAAGGCCTTTTGTGCTCATTCAGACATCTCTTCGAGGTGGAAGGTGGCGTGTTCTAGATCCTCGCCGAACTCCTCGCCCAGTTCTTGCATCGTGTCGTCTTCGGGATCGTAGTACCAATGCACATCGACTTTGTTACCTGCCGCGGCGGCCGCATCGAGCATCTCAAGAAGCGTCATGATCACTTTGGCCGACGCCGAGTTAAAGTAGATCAACGAAAGTTCAAAGCGGCACGCTTGATCCTCAATCTCATCCAAGAACCGGCCTAGACTGTCGAGGACGGGACCGTAAAAGCTTGTCACATCTTCGGGATAGCTTTCACCTGACAGACGCAGATGGCCTGCCGCAAAGTCAAACGTCACCTCGGGGGCGCGTTCGGTTCCAGGGATTGACAACATGGCCCGCTCCAATTTGTTGGTTGTCATATCCGCGCCTCCAGAGCGAAAAACGTATGCGAGGCATCCACCTCACAAAAATCATACTCAAGCGGGGCAGATGCGCGTCGGGCAATCTCGATGAGGCCGACGCTTGCGCCTTTGCTTTGTTCTTCGGGACCAGCGCGCAATTGTGCCTTGTATGCCCCCTTAAGGGCATCTTTGTCCATTGAGACGAGATCGGCAAGGCGGCTTTCCAGTTTCAGCTTATCTTCGTTTTGGATAACGTTGCCCGCTTGCACCACGTAGTAGTCGCCCACTTGCGCGACTGTCAGGACGCCGTAGCGCAATTCGGTGGCGCCAGAGCTTTCATCCCCTTCTGTTTCAGCCGAATAGCGAATGATGTTTTGCATCTGTTCGACAAACACAGCAAAGACACTGCGCACTGTCTTTGTGTCCGCGGCCTCAATCGCGAGCTTCTGCCGCAGCGCATCGCCAACGCCCGACAACACGCTCTCCGTCATGTATCCGGAGTAGGCAAACAGGATGCCGCGATCTCGCAGATATCGGCGGAACTGATAGAGTTCGGTTGCGAGCATGTTGGCCTCCTGTCTTAGGTCCCAGCCCGAGGTATGAACCCCAAAACCGTGACATCGTCCCGTCTGATTTGATCACCTTGATAGTCCGCAAGCGCGCTGACAAGGGCCGCTTTTTGTGCAGACATGTCGTGCAGCGCTTGATCCAAAAGGACGGATGTGAAGCGGCGCTTGCCAAACGACATCGGTCGCGCGCCCCCGACCTGGTCAATAAGGCCGTCCGTCGTCACGTAAAATGCAGTGTCACTGCCAAAGGGAACTTCGTGCAGCGTGAAGTCTGCATCCATTGGCGCACGGCGATATCCAAGCCCGATCTTGTCGCCCTTGATTTCTACGATCTCGGGTCCGTGTCTATGCCAAAGCGACATACGCGCGCCTGCGAAGGATAACGTCCCGCGCTGCCGGTCGATGATGCAGACAGCAGCTTCAAGCCCATCATCGGTCAGCTCTTTGCCGGGCTCTTGGGCCGTTGCGACCTCTTCTTGGCCAAGAATTTTCTTAAGTCCGGTATTGAGGGCACTGAGCACATCAACAGGGTTGGCCCCATGTCCAGATGCAAAAGCGCGGTCCAAAAGGGTGCCGGAGATCAGCGTCATGAAGGCGCCCGGTACGCCGTGACCGGTGCAGTCGCCAACAATGATCACTTCTTGCGCGCCACTGGAATGGAACCACACGAAGTCGCCGCCGACAAGATCGCGTGGCTCCCACAGCATAAAGTGATCGGCCACACCGTTTGCGACGACCGATGGGCTGGGCAAGACCGCCTCTTGAATGCGGCTGGCATAGTGAATGCTGTCAACGATGAGACGGTTGGCGTCTTTCAGTTCTGCATTGGCCGCAGACAGATCTGCTGTGCGTTGCTCGACTTTCGTTTCCAGCGTTTGGTTGGCGCTCCTAAGTTCTGACACGAACCCGCGGATGGATCCGCGCATCACCTCAAGGCTTGCCGACAGCGCGCCCAACTCGTCGTTGCGTTCCGGTACGACGGGCACGTCCAACTCCCCGTCCGCGACGCGTGCGGCGAGGCCCTCAAGCTTCTGCAATCGCGCGACATAGCGGGACGCGACCCAAAAAGACACCGCGGCAATGGCGAGAATAATGAGTGCGGTCACCCCGGCGATCTGAGCCAGAGAAGCCAAGGTCCGCGTGCGCACGCTGTCACGGCTCAACGCGATTGTGAAAGAGCCAATCTCGGTGTCTTCGTGGGTTAAGGCCACCGTGCCTGCGACTAAGTCCTCTCGCGTCTCTAAACTCGACAAGCCGACGGCCGACAGCACTGCATCGCTTTTGCGCGCAACCTCTTGGCCTTCGGATAACACGGCAGCCAAGACGACGTTGTCGTCCCCACGCAACGCTTCCACGAAGCTCTCGACCGTCTCAGTGTCGAAATTCCAGACGGGCGCGGGCAATGCAGTTTGGCCAAGCGTTAAGTACGCCGCGAGGTCCGCCCGCAGGTCTGCGTCAGCTTGATCGCTTGTTAGATAGGCAACGATCGCGGCAAACCCGGCCAGCACTAAGCCAATCACGGCAATCAGCGTGACGCTCAAACTTGCGCGGATGCTGCGTCGTCGGCCCGGCAGGACCGGTCGGATCATCGGAGAGGTGGACACGGAGCCCCCAGGACAAGTCGTTGCATCCGCCTCACTTCAGGTGCTTTTCCATGATCTTCAAAATGGTGCCATCTGCTTTCATGGCATCCAGCTCTGCATTGAAGGCGGGCAGCAGTGTTGGGGTCAGCGGGTGTTTGGGGCTAAAGAGCGTGTACTGCACGGACACGCGCACCGGCCCTCCGTCGACGATGCGGAACGGCGTGCGATCACTGAACACTTTGTCCACCGTAGACCACCCGATTATGTCGTTCACACGGATCAGAT
>CAWUIP010000051.1:0-21955 GCA_963922415.1 uncultured Aliishimia sp.
ATGGAAGCGCAACAGCTTGTGGCGATTTCTTTGGAAGGCTCCGTCGGCTAAGGCATGTCTGGTGCTTCAAACACAGAGACGCACGCAAGTGTGAAGCCGGATAAGTGGGGCGCGGAAAGCACAGCGTCGCTCTACAATACCGTTGCAGCAGGGTTGATGGGTGCTGTTATGCTAGGGTTTCCTGCATACGCGTTTTTCCCACCCGTTTATGCCGCCGCTGCACTGGTAGGTTTTGTTATTGGTATCGCAGGCAAATTTGCTCTGGTTCGTTTGCTGCGGCGCAGAGCGATTGCAAAAGGCGCGACGATGCACTCCCAGCAACATGCCGAAAAGCAAGCTGAATTTGAGCGTCGATTTGAGGCGGCAAAGAAGAATGGCGACTTGACGCGCTTTTCTTCAAACGATGCCAAGGCTCAAAACTAAATGATGACCCAGACCAGCCGTATCCTGACCCTCTCAGCGCTCTTTGGGGCGCTTGTGGGTGGTGTTTTGGCCTTTGCCATCGCCTCCAGCCTCTTTTGGGGCGGGATGATCGGGGGCGCGTTGACCGGCGGCGCGCTGGGAGTGGTTTTCGTCATGCTAGCAGGCGGTGAGTGATGTTGGATTTGGTCATTCAATCCTCTGCGCCCGCCATCGGCATTTTCGTCGGAACGATGGTGGGCTTGATGTTCCGGTCGCCCAAAAAGGGCGATCAGGGCCTGCTGGGTGGCTCGAAGGCGTTGACGGCGGTCGCGGCGGGCGGTGTTGCGCTTTTGGTGATGATGGGGATCAACCTGCTGTGGGGCGCGGCATGACCGTCGCCGCGGCACCAGCACAAGACCTTCCGCGCAAAGAGCGGATGCTGCGCGCGCGTCTGCAGTTCCTGATAGAGGCGTTGGGGGCGGAGCGGCCGATGCGCATCCTGGATGTCGGCGCGAACCCTGTGAACACGCCCGATTATCAGACTTTGCTAGAGATGCAGGGCTGCCGCGTTTGGGGGTTTGAGCCCGACAAAGCGGCGTTCGAGGCGCTGCAAGACAAGCCAAACGCAGCCGCGACGTACATGAACGCGGCGGTGGGGCCGACGGGCAAGGCGACCTTCTACCACCACCCGCAAAATGCGCTTGGATCGACATTCCCAATCCGACCGCAATCGGTGGAGTTTTTGGGCCGCCCCGGTTGGCACAAGCCCGACGGACAGACGTCCGACATCACGCTGCAAGCGCTTGACGACATGCCGGATCTGCCAAAGCCGGATGTGCTGAAAATCGATATCCAGGGCGGTGAGTTGGGCGTGTTGCAGACGGGCCAGGACACGCTGTCGGACGCAGTGGCGATCATTCCAGAGGTGCGGTTTTACCGGCTCTATGAAGAGGAGCCGATGTTCGGCGAAGTGGATACGGCGCTGCACCGGATGGGCTTTGTGCTGCATAAGTTTCTGTTTTCAAAGACAGTTGGCATCGCGAACTCGCAAGCGGGGCGCGCCAAGCCGGATGTGATGCGCAATCAACTGATGGATGGCGACGCGGTTTATATCCGCAACCTCGAAGACCCGACCGCGCTGACAACCCTGCAACTCAAGCAACTTGCGCTTGCGGCGGCGGGGATTTTCGACAGCCTTGATCTGACGCTTCACTGCTTGGACCGATTGGTGGAGCGTGACGCGGTGGCGCAGGACCTGCCTGCGGCCTATGTTGATCAATTGCCCAAATGGATGACCGCAGCAGAAGGACAGCCTGCATGATTATCACGACCACCCCGTCCGTCGAAGGACACAGCGTGCGCGAATACCGTGGCATCGTCACAGGCGAGGCGATCTTGGGGGCAAATATCTTCCGCGACGTCTTTGCGGGGATCACGGACATCTTGGGCGGGCGGTCTTCTGCTTACGAAGAAGAGCTGGCCAAGGCGCGCTGGGTCGCGCTGGAAGAAATGGAAAAGCAAGCGCGCGACAAGGGCTGTGATGCCGTCGTCGGCGTCGATATCGACTATGAAGTGATCAACAACATGCTGATGGTGGCCGCGTCCGGCACAGCCGTCATGCTGAGCCGAGGGTAAAGAGATGCTCACAATCAATGACTTGCAGGTCGAACTTGAAGAAGAAGGCAAAGAGATTCTGAAAGGGGTCGATTTGGAGATTGCGCCGGGCACAGTGCACGCGATCATGGGCCCCAACGGGTCGGGGAAATCGACCCTGTCTTATGTGCTCTCGGGCCGCGACGGCTATGAAGTCACCGGCGGCAGTGCAACGCTCGAAGGCGAAGACCTGCTGGAGATGGAGCCGGAAGAGCGCGCCGCGGCGGGGCTCTTTCTGGCATTTCAGTACCCGGTTGAAATCCCAGGCGTCGGCAACATGACCTTCCTGCGCACCGCTGTGAACGCACAGCGCAAAGCGCGCGGGGAAGATGAAATGAGTGCGGCAGACTTCTTGAAAGTCATCCGCGCCAAGGCAAAAGAGCTGCAGATTGATGCTGATATGCTCAAGCGTCCGGTGAATGTGGGCTTCTCGGGCGGCGAGAAGAAGCGCAATGAGATCCTGCAGATGGCGATGCTAGAGCCGAAGATGTGCATCTTGGACGAGACGGATTCGGGCCTTGATGTGGATGCGATGAAGCTGGTGTCCCAAGGCGTAAACGCGCTGCGTGACGCGGGGCGGAGCTTTTTGGTCATCACCCACTACCAGCGGCTTTTGGATCACATCAAACCGGATGTGGTGCATATCATGGCAGACGGGCGCATCGTGAAAACCGGCGGACCCGATCTGGCGCTGGAAGTCGAAAACAACGGCTACAGCGATATCTTGGCGGAGGTTGCGTAATGGCCGAAGTGGCACAACCGGCGGCAAATGCCGAAACAGTGCGCACAGGGCTGGTCCGACCCGTTGGCGGGTGGTCTGAGTCGGCGCGCCGTGACGCCGAAGCGCGGCTGGATGCGATGGGCTTACCTGGACGCCGGGACGAATACTGGAAATTCACGCGCCCCGACACGCTGATCGCGGCGGAACCGCCCAGCGCCGCTTTGTTCCATAATGACGAAGCGCCTGTGTTCGATCAGGTGGACCGTTTGAAGATCGTCTTTGTGGATGGGGTATTTGACGCCGATGCGTCGGACGATCTGACCTTATCCGGCGTCACCATTGATCGTCTTGCCTCAATGGCGGACATTCACTGGGCCAGCGATCTTTACGGCACGCTCGAGGCTGAGGGGCATTACGTTCCGCGACCGCTCGCTGCCCTAAACACAGCCTTCGCATCCGACGGAGTTCTGATCCGCGTAACTGCGAAAGTGAGCCGGCCGGTCAGTTTGATTTATCATCATAAATCAGAAGTTTCCGACGCAATATTGCATCACTGCATTAGAGTCGAAGAGGGCGCCGAGCTTACGCTTTTAGAAAATGGTCCAGCCGCGGCGCGGTTCAACAAGTGTATGGAGGTCGATGTCGCCAGAGGGGCCACATTCCACCATGTCCGCGCGCAAGGGCGTGACCATGAGCGGCGCGCCGCCACACATATCTTCACGCGGCTTGCCGAAGAGGCCACGTTCAAAAGCTTCACGCTGACCGTAAACGGGCGTCTGACGCGCAACGAATGCGTGATCGACATCCAAGGCGACAACGCCGTGGCGCATGTGGCGGGGGCGTGCGTGGGCGACGGCGATTTTCACCACGATGACACGGTCTTTGTCACCCATGACGCGGTCGGCTGTGAAAGCCGGCAGGTTTTCAAAAAGGTGCTGCGCAATGGGGCAACCGGCGTGTTTCAAGGCAAAATCCTCGTCAAAGAAGGCGCGCAAAAGACGGACGGCTATCAGATCAGTCAATCGCTGCTGTTGGACGATGACGCGCAGTTCCTGGCCAAGCCAGAGTTGGAGATTTACGCTGACGACGTGGCCTGTTCACACGGGTCCACGTCTGGGGCGATTGACGAAGAGGCGCTGTTTTATCTGCAATCGCGCGGCGTTCCGGTGGGCGAAGCGACAGATCTGCTGACATTGGCGTTCCTTGCGGAAGCCCTTGAGGAAATTGACGACGAACGCTTGGCGGAAGACCTCACAGAGCGGCTTTCGGCATGGCTGCAGCGGCATCGGAGCGTCTAGGCCAAGCTATGGGCGTCGCTCAGGATATCGCGGCCACGTATCGCGGGCCCGGCCGTGTGGTGCAGCGTCTGCTGGCCGAGGGTCCACGGGAAGATCGCGCCTTGGTCTTCCTGATCGCGGCCTGTGCGTTGATGTTTGTCGCCCAAATGCCGCGGCTTGCCCGTCAGGCGCATCTGACCGGCGATGAGTTGAACATGCTGATGGGCGGTGCGCTGATGGGGTGGCTCTTTATCGCGCCGCTGGTCTTTTACGGCATCGCGTATCTCACGCATTTGGTGGCGCGGCTCTTTGGGGCCGACACATCGCCGTGGTCGGCGCGGATTGCGCTGTTCTGGGCGCTGTTGGCCGCAGCACCTGTGTTTTTGCTGCTGGGGCTGGTGTCGGGTTTTGTGGGCCCTGGGGTTCAAGTGACCCTTGTGGGGGTCCTCTGGCTTGGCATATGGCTGTGGTTCTGGGGCGTTGGCCTCTGGCAGGCGGCGCAAGGATCCCCCGTATGACGCAGACATGGACGGCGCTTTTCGTGGAAACACTGCGCGATCCTGGTCGTGCGGCAAGGGCGGTGCTGGACGTTCAAATGACCCGGCAAGAGGTGTACTCTGGTGTTGTGGTCTGTGCTGCCCTCGGAACCGTCCTCAATGCGCTCTTTTTGCTGTTTGTTCTGCCACGACTGGGCATGCTGCCCGAGGGACAGCAAATCGCGCTCACGCCGCCATTCATGAACTTCGTGATCTCTGCTGGATCTCTGGTGCTGTTTGTGAACATCGTCACATGGGTCGGCCGCGCATTGGGGGGAGAGGGGCATCTTGACAGCCTGATGCAACTCATTGTGTGGCAGCAGTTGGTGCTGTTGGTCCTGCAAGCGCTCGGGTTTTTGTTGATGGGCTTGGCGCCTGCGCTAGGCGCGCTCTATGTGTTGGTTGTCTTTGCTGTCTATATTCGGATTGTCTTGAACTTCATCCAAGTTGGCCACGACCTGCCTGGCCTTGGGGCTGCGTTTGCGGTGCTGCTGGTGGCCGCCGTGGGCATCGTCCTGGTCTTAATGATGATTGGCGTCCTGGTCGGAGGATCTTGAAATGTACAATGTCGACGACATCCGAAAGGACTTTCCAATCCTCGCGCGCGAGGTGAACGGCAAGCCGTTGGTCTACCTGGACAACGGGGCGTCCGCGCAAAAGCCGCAAGTGGTCATAGACGCAATCTCAACAGCCTATAGTCAAGAATATGCAAATGTTCACAGGGGTTTGCACTTCCTCTCTAATCTGGCAACTGAGAAGTATGAAGGGGTGCGCGGTGTTATCGCGCGGTTCCTTAATGCGGGCGACGAAAATACCATTGTCCTGAACTCCGGCACGACCGAGGGCATCAACATGGTGGCCTATGGTTGGGCCATGCCGCGTCTCGAAGCGGGTGACGAGATCATTCTAAGCGTGATGGAGCATCACGCCAACATCGTGCCTTGGCACTTTCTGCGCGAACGCCAGGGGGTGGTTCTCAAGTGGGTGGACGTGGATGCGGTTGGCAATCTGGATCCGCAGGCGGTCATCGACGCGATTGGTCCCAAGACGAAGCTGATCGCGCTGACGCATATGTCCAACGTGTTGGGCACGGTCGTGGATATCAAGAGCATCTGCGCCGCCGCGCATGCGCAAGGTGTGCCGGTCTTGGTGGATGGTTCGCAATCGGCCGTTCATATGCCCGTTGATGTCGCGGACCTGGATTGTGATTTCTACGCGATCACCGGGCACAAGCTCTATGGGCCATCGGGGTCGGGCGCCATCTATTGCAAGCCCGAGCGGATGGCCGAGATGCGCCCCTTTATCGGCGGCGGTGACATGATCCGGGAGGTGCACAAAAACAGTGTGACCTGGAACGATCCGCCGATGATGTTTGAAGCCGGGACGCCCGGAATTGTCCAAACCATCGGGCTTGGTGTGGCGCTAGAATATATGATGGCGCTTGGCATGGACCAGATCGCCGCCCATGAGGCCGAACTGCGCGATTATGCCCAGACCCGGCTTGCTGGGTTGAATTGGTTGAATGTGCAGGGGCACGCGCCAGGCAAAGGGGCGATCTTCTCGTTCACGATGAACGGTGCCGCGCATGCCCATGATATTTCGACGATTTTGGACAAAAAGGGTGTCGCAGTGCGCGCCGGGCATCACTGCGCGGGCCCGCTGATGGACTTCCTGGGCGTTTCCGCAACGTGTCGGGCGAGCTTCGGTCTCTACAATACCAAAGCCGAAGTGGATGTGTTGGTTGAGGCGCTGGATCTTGCGCATGATCTCTTCGGTTAGTCGGGGCGTGCACGGGCTGGCCTAGCCGCCGTGAATGTCGTCCATGTTCCAGGCGCGCTGCAGCGCGGCCTCCAATTGGGTCCAATCCCCAACACCGACGCGCTGAGCCCAGTCAGCATAGAGCCGTGCGAGGTCTTTGGCGCGCACCGTATCGCGTGGGGCCAAGTCGTGCAATTCTGTTCGGTCCAAGGGGATGTCGTATAGCTCCCACGGTCCGCCATGGACGCGCACCAGTTTTTTATCCCCCCAGCGCACCGCGCCATTGCCCTCGTGTTCGAAGAAAATGGGGGCGTCGCGGGACCAATCCGCCCCTTGAAAGAGCGCCAGTAGGCTTTCGCCTTCCAGGGCTTGAACAGCTGAATCTTGGCGTTCTTGAAGCGGCGCGGCACCTGCGGCCTCTAGAAGCGTTGGTAGAATGTCGATGACATGCGACGGCGCATGCGCGTGGGCGCGGGACGCGATGCCTGCCGGCCAATGCGCGATCAACGGCGTCGAGATCCCGCCTTCATGGACGAAGTGCTTGAACTTGCGAAACGGGGCGTTCGACACATTGGCCCATGGCCGATCATAGCTTTGATAGGTCAGGGCGTCGCCCGGCGCCAGGCCGGGGCGGTTGCCCATCGCAATCGGGCGCCCGTCCAGCGTGCGGTCAGGGAAAAATTTGGCCCAGCCGTCTTCGGCCATGAACTCCGCGCAGCCGCCATTGTCGCTCAGGAACAGGATCAACGTGTTGTCGAACTGCCCGGTGTCTTTGAGGTAGGCGACAAGGCGACCGATGCTTTGATCCATCCGGTCCACCATCGCCGCATAGGCGGCCATTTTTGCGGCCTCCCAGTCCGGGTCAGGCGTGTCCGGCCAAGGCGGCACCTTGGCATCGCGCGGGGAAATGTCCCAGTTTGTGTCAAAAAGCCCTTGCGCGTGCATAGTTTCATGGCGCGCGGTGCGTGTCGCGTCCCAGCCTGCGCGATAGGTCGTCTCGTAGCGCGCGATATCTTCCGGCGGCGCATGAAGCGGCCAATGCGGGGCAGGATGCGCGAGATAGAGGAAGAACGGGCTGTCGGTGGCGCGGTTCGCGTCGATCATCGCAACAGCTTTGTCGGTGATCGCATCTGTGATGTAGTAGTCCTCCGGCAGGTCGGTCACGCGCGTTTCGTTCTCCCATAAGGCCATGGGCGAGAAGAAATGGGTGACGCCGTCCAGGATGCCGTAGAACTGGTCAAAGCCACGCTGGCGCGGGGTAGGTGTGCCGTGCGCGCCGGGGCGCCAGGCGTCCATGTTGAGCTGATCACAGTCTTGGACCACGTGCCATTTGCCCGACATCAACGTGGTGTAGCCCGCGCTTTTGAGATGTTCGGCAATCGTTGCAGCATCTTCGCGCAAGTGACCCTGGTAGGCGGGGCTCCCCAGATCCGCCCCCATGTGCCCAATGCCCGCCTGATGCGGATAAAGCCCCGTGAGCAGCGATGCGCGGGTGGGACAACACCGAGCGCAGTTATACATTTGCGTCATCAGCACGCCGCCGGCAGCAAGTGCATCCAAATGGGGCGTCCGGATTTCGGATCCCGTGCATCCCAAATCGGCAAAGCCAAGATCATCTGCCAAGATGAGCACGATGTTGGGTCGCTCTCCGATCGCTGTCTTAGCTTTCGGTCCATTGTCTTTTTGAGACGCCGTGTTACCCATGAAGCGCCTCCGCCTGGTCTGGCGACCATGTGATCTCGTCTGGAAGATCGCTGGCGCGCACCACATAGGTATGGATTGCGAAAACGCACCAGCGTGTCATCGGCAACCTTAAGATTGTTTGGCGTTCGGCTCGAAGATAGGGGCTTGGCCGGTCGCCCAAGGGGCGCGGCTCGGTTTCCGATCTCGGTTGAAAGAGGTCCGGGTCCTCATACCAAAGTTGGTTGAACCGCCACAGTGGGCGTCCAGCCTGTACACCATCAAAGAGGCGTTGGACGCGTGTCGCCAATGCCGTATCATAGACGGCGACAGGCGCATGGATCGCTTCCAATGGGCGGCCTACTTTATCCGAAAGCCTCCAAGAGGCGGGAAAACACAAGACAGCACCTGCGAGCACGTGTTCGTCGCCAACCTTCTCTAATAGGCAAAGATCACATTGCAAAACACGGCCCAGCACCTCGAGCGCGGGCAAATCCGAACGGGAAACCCGGCGACCATCGGGGCATGCGATACCCGACGTTGAGACCTCAAAACCAAATTGCGGCAGGTCCAGCAAAAGCATCTCTAGAAGCTCTTCGGCTGCGGCCTGGGCCTCTGGCGCTTGCCAGATGACGTCGTCGGCCTGGGTGTCGAGCAACCGCACGCGTTCAGCCATTTGTGCGCCATAGGCGTCGTCAACGCGCAGCCAAGGCCCAACGACAGGTTGAACCCCCGGCAAAGGACGCAGCGCACGCATGTCGTCTGGTAGGGCAGGGTGTAAAACAGCGGCCATGGGCCTACACTGCCGCTCCGCTGTCGCGCCGTCCATCGCAATTCGTAGCTTTGACGCGGTTCGGACAGACAATCGCGCCCGGCACTTTGCGTGCGTGACGCGATCATCCCACTAAAGGTGCTGGGCCCAGGGATGGACCCAGCGATGTCTCTCTCGACAGTGTGGGCCTAGCCGTTCTTCAGCTGATCGGCATGGGCAATGCTGTCGCGATGCGTCTCGGCAAATTTCATAATTCCGGCCATCACACCGCCTGCATTGTCAAACATGGCCGACGGCTTGAACCCGTGCGCATGCCAATACGTCGTGCGATCCAACCGTAGAAGACGGGCAAAGACCGACGCGACGATCGCGCCGCCGACACCGGTCAACCGCCCGCCGCCGCATTGATCTGCTTCCATCAAGCAATAGAGCCACAGCGGAGTCTTGGTGATGCCGTGCTTCTTCAAATGCGGATGGATGTCGGGCTTGGGGAGATCCCGGTGATGCACCTCTTTGAACCAATGCGCGATGCGTTCGCCATTGGCGAGCTTATAGGTATAGCGGTCACGCACCATATTGCGCAGCGGCAGGTTCTTGCTTTGGTCTTCGGTCAGGTCGTGGCCGATGTCTTCCAGATGCACTGTGCCCGAGATGAAGGGCAGGCGGGTCAGCGGCTCGCCCAGGGTGGGACCGACAGGGCGCGCACGCTGCGCCTCCTTGCCATCGATGTCGAACATCATTTGCATCTGAACCGGCACTTGGCGCGGACCGAAGCCCAGGATTTCGAACATGTCTTTCTGACCGGAGCCGCTTTCCAGCTCATAATCAGGTTGCGTGGTTGCGTGCCCAAACCGATACCCGGCGCCGGAAAACTCCACAGGCATGATCGCGGCGTCTTTGCCAAAGAGGTCATTCAGACGCGACTCGTCCAGGCAAGACTGGTCCACGAAATCCGGCAAGAACTCGTTCCAGACGACCCACTGGTAATGCATCCGGATGAACCGGCGCACGGCCTCGAAAACTTCGTGGCGCGGCGGGACGTGATCGGCCCATTCATTCGATGACATGCCCATTTTGGCGCACATCATGATTTCATTGTAGACAGTCTTATCCGCCAAAGCCTGGGTCATCAGGATGTTGTGCAAGGCGACAAAGGCCGCTTGGATCGCGCTCACAATCGCGTTTTCGTCGTTGCGCGGATCCCCAATGAGCGCGGTGCCATTGGCGGTGCGGGCAAGGTCATGCGCGTTGGCCGCCGTGCCATAGACCAGGAAATCTGCCGTGTCATCTTTGCCGTACAGATGCGGCGAAGCCTCCGGTCCCGCGCCATAGACACAGTCGAGGTCCAAGCTGGGCGTGCGCACATTGGGAATTGTTGATGGCACAATGCGCGAACCCAGCGCGGACGTCGCATCCAATGTGACGTCGTGATCAACGAACTGGCCAAAGAAAGTCATGCCTGCAGGGGCGATCCCCTTTTTGTCGGTCTTTTTGCCCATATCGAGCGCAACCTTCTCGAGGATGTCGATCAGTTGCGGATGGGTCAGGTTTGAAATCTGAACTTCATTGGCTGGCAGCAGGCGACCAAGTGTTGCGGGGAAGGGGGCGGCGCGCTCTGACGGGGGGCGGATGCATTCCTGCATCAACTGGTCAAAACGGGACAATCCATGCGGATTTCGTGCCATAATTCATCTCCTGAATCGGGTGCGTAAAATAGAGTCTGTGCAAAAGGCCAAAATCGTGACCGTACAGTCAGCTACCATAAGTAGCAAAAAGCCGCAGGTAGGGAAATCGTGACCCCAACGCATCGGCGGCCCTTCGCCCATACCTTGCGACGTGCACAGGGTTGCATCATGGTCCAAGGCCAACTATGCCCATCAGCGCGGGACCCTTAGCTCAGCTGGATAGAGCGCTGCCCTCCGAAGGCAGAGGCCAGAGGTTCGAATCCTCTAGGGTCCGCCATTTCAAGACTGTAAGATACAGATAAATAATAACTTTGTTTGCTGACGTGGCAGTCCATCCGCCATAATGCCCTCCAAGGGTCCGATTTGAGCCATGCAACTTTGACGCCCGTACGCAAAAGAAGTCGGAAGCGACCTGCTAACCTGACGGCTAAAGGCCCCCCGGTGGTCCAATCTTGAAGTGGATGTCGTCCACTAACACGCGGTTCACCTGCGTGTGAAATATCACCTCTCCAAGACCGGGGTGTGGTAATTTGCATCGGTTATTCAATAGTTTGCCGGTTGATGGTCAAATTCTAGCCCAGGTGATGCTTGGTGGTGAAAGGCAGCTGTTCGCTATAAGCAGTATGAATTGTCGAGATGCGGACCTTTCAGGCATTCACTGACGCGGCAGGTATCCACGCGACATACCCACAATGGTCATTCATGCCGGCTGCGGCGAACGGCGGGAACGAGCCCAACCTGTGAATTCGATTTTCTCGCTGCGCGCGCTCGCAGCACAGATTGTGCCGCATGCGCGTCATCTTGAACTCTTTGCTCCGGCGTTAAGAGCGGACGTTCGTGTCGGGGGCGGCAAGGGGTCGCCAGGCACACGGCAAGTCGGGAACCAACCTGCCTGTCGGCGTCACGATGGCCCACACTGTTCACTTTCCTAACGCGGTAAAGAGGCCCCCTCCAATCGCAATAAGTCTGCCAGGCCAATGATGCCGGATAGATGCAATCACTTGGCTATGTTTCGCCATTCGCGGACCGCTTCGCTCGAGTTTTTGGGAACAAATCGGTGACTATTTTTGCTCAGACACAGTTGCGGGCTTCTACGAAACCAGTGCGTTGGATCGTGCCAACCGTTCGAACACTCTGGCCACCGCTTCCGCGCCGGGATCGGTGTGTCCTTTCAATTGGGCCGCGTTAACGTAAGCTGCTCGGCCTGCTTTGGCCTTCAACATGAATGCGGTATCCTCCGCGCCCCTTCTCGCATGTGAAGCGGCGTCTTCCAGGCTCTGTTCAAGCGCCGCCAAGGCCGGTTCCAGCGCGTCTATCATCGTACGATCTCCAAGGTTTGCGCCACCTACCTCTTTGATACGTTGCAGACCAAACTGCAGCGCAGCAATGGGTGTGCGTCCGCTCGAACATGCCTCACCGGCAGCAGAGAAGAAGATAGCCAAAATGACACCGGAGGAACCACCGATGGTTTGGGTCAGTTCATGACCGATCGCCGGAAAGAGCTGGGTCAGATCAGCTTGAGGAAGTTTATCCAAACGGTCCAGAAGCGCGCGAGCAGCTGTGGCAACGGTTGCACCCGTGTCACCATCACCCGACTTAGCATCTAGCGCATTCAAATCCGCTTCGGCGTCGATCAAAGCGTCGCAGCATTCACGAATGATCCGCGCGTGGCCATCGTGACTTGAGGCCAGCATGCCAACCGAATTTGAATGCTCCGGCAGCGGCAAAAGCGCCGTCGGCACGAATTCCTGCATGTCGGGCCAGGCAGATACGGAGACGTCTGCTTGCAGCAGCGGCAAGTCTGTTTGGCCAACTGGATATAGCGAAATGGAAACACCGTGCATGTCCAATGCCGTCATCAATGGCGCAGGACCAACGATGTGAGTGATTTTACCGCCAATGCTCGATCTTTGGAGTTCTTGAGTAAGGACAGACATCTCCAGCGCGGTCGTCCCACCGAGATTGTTCAGCAGAACACAGTAATTGTCTAACGTCAAATATGGTGCGAGTTTTGAAGCCGCATCCTCAATCGCTTTCTGGGCATCTTTGAAAGCAAGTTGCTCGGCTCCGGGTTCGCCATGTATCCCAAGACCCATTTCGATATCACCCTCAGCAATACGATCTTCGCGTTGACTGCCCGGGACTTTGCAGCTGCTCAATGACATTCCGATACTAACTGCCCGCCGAGCCGCGCGCAGTGCAGCGTCCGTTACGTCTTCCAAACCGCTGCCGGCCTCTGCCACGGCGCCCGCAATTTTATGGACAAAGAGGGCTCCTGCGACACCGCGAGGTTGGGCCAAGTCCGGCAGCGCTATGTCGTCTTGGACGATCACCATATTGACACGCAAACCCATCTCACGCGCCCGAGCTGCCGCCAATCCGAAGTTGAGCCGATCACCAGTGTAGTTTTTGACCACCAGCACACAACCAGCCTTGCCTGTGACGGCCTGGATGCCTGCCAGAACCGCATCGACCGACGGCGAGGCAAACACATCGCCGCAGACAGCCGCAGTGAGCATTCCAGAGCCTACGAAACCTGCGTGTGCGGGCTCATGGCCCGAACCCCCACCAGATACGATCGCCACTTTGCTTTTGTCCCAGTCGCTCCGCACTAC
This sequence comes from uncultured Aliishimia sp., assembly GCA_963922415.1. Lineage (GTDB taxonomy): Bacteria > Pseudomonadota > Alphaproteobacteria > Rhodobacterales > Rhodobacteraceae > Aliishimia. The sequence continues at coordinate 13,100 of CAWUIP010000051.1, forward strand.
TACCCGCACAAAAGGGTAGCCATCCAGGCGCGTCAGCTTTCCGCCTGAGGCTGCGACCACGCCATTGATGGCTTCTTGAACGATGTCTTCTTTCTTGTTGAAAAACTGTGCCATGGAGCGTGCCTTTTGTATGGACTTGATTTGCTTGTCAGTTCCTCCGGGCGGCCCAAGAAGCAGGACGCCCGGAGAAGTTGTGCAGTTCTGCATTTTCAGCAAACAATCGGGAGGAGACGGTTCGCCGGGCACAGAACTGCGGACAGTCACGCGCATTCACATGCGCTTGGACCGCTCTTAGTTGACCGCGCTGTTGTAGAAATTCGCTTCAACGTCTTCCATGTCGACAGCCGCCAATTCTTCGGGCAGCTCGTAGGCCATGGCATCGGCTTTCACCTTCTCTTTGTCGAAGTTGTTCCCTTCGGCAATGAAGTCGTTCAGCACGAAGTCACCAGCGTTGATGTCAGTCGACAGCAGACCGATTTCCTTTTGCACGTCAAAGAATTTCTGGAAGCCCGCGATGTCGTGTTCACCCCAGCCGGCACGTGCCGACAGATCACCTTTGAAAGTGCGGTGGATCTGCATCAGGCTTTCGGTGCCAGCACGGGGGCCAAAGCCCTGACGGGTTGCGGGTAGCGCCTTGAACACGATGTCGGCAGCGGCACGTGGATTGTGCTCGGCGAATTCGTGGCCCATGGCCATGCCTTTGACATAGGCTTGCAGGAACGCTTTCTTGTCGGGGTCTTCAACATCTGCCAGGCGCACGACCTGGCTGTTGGAGGGCAGTGGCGAGCCACGCATACCCAGCCAGTAGTCAAACTTTTGATTGTTCTTCTCGAGAAGCGCGCGCAGACCTTCCCAGGACAGGCAGGCGTCGCCTTCGCCCGCGGCCAATGCCGCCGTCCAGTTCGGGAAGCCCGCTTCGACGTAGTTCACTTTGGATACGTCAACACCGACGGCTTTCAGCATCGGATCGGCGATGGACTGCCACGCGGCAGACCCCAGAAGGACGGTTTTGCCTTCGAGACCGCGCAGATCGGTCATGCCTTCGCCCTTGCGGAATGCAATGTTGAAGAGATCCAGATAACCGGTGCCAAAGATCGACACGAGGCCCATATCGTTCTCGATAGAATTGCCAAGGATGCCCGGTGCGGGGAAGCCCATGTCAGCTTGGCCCACAGAGACGAACTGCACCACTGCGGTCCCACCGGGAGGTCCAGGTTGCAGTTCAAGCTCTACACCCAGATCACCGAAGTAACCCATCGCTTGCGCTACCCAGATGGCATAATCGTCCATCACCTCGATGGTGCCGCGCGGCGAAATCCATGTGTGCTTTCCCGAATAAGGCGCTGCCATGGCCGAGGTTGCAGACATCAGGCCGCCACCAAGGCCCGTTGCTGTGACAACGCCAGCGCTGCTGACTTTTAGAAAATTCCGCCGGGACAAACCGGTTTGATTGATAAGGTTTTTCATACCTTTTCCTCCACTGTTCCCACTCTGTTGATAATGGCGGCCTGCTGAGCGGGGCATCGCAGACCGCTCATGTTTCAGCTCTCCCAGCCGGCCAGTTTTTTGCCGAGCCAAGAGAAAAAGACGTAAATGCAGATGCCCATCACCGCGAGGATCAGGATCACGGCAAAGAACTCAGCTGTGCGCAGGGTTGACGAGAATGTCGTCAGCTTGCTGCCAAGGCCAAAGCCTCCGCCGGACATCTCGGCCCCAATCGCCGTAATGACGGAAAAGATCGCGCCCATCATAAGACCAACGATGATCATCGGCATGGCCATGGGGATGCGGATCTTGGTGAATATCTGGAACGTCGTCGCGCCGTAGGATCGTGCCAGCGCAATCTTGTCATGGTCGACACGACGGAAACCTGTTGCCGAATTGATCATCACCATTGGACCAGCGGCCAATGCGACGGCAATGATCCGCGGCGCATAGCCAAATCCAAAGTTCAGGATCAGCAAAGGCACAAGCGCTAGCATCGGCGTTGTCACCAACAGCAGGATATACGGTGTGATGATCTTTTCCACGAAAGGAAATTGCGTGATCACAGCCGCGAGGATCATCCCAATGGAGGCACCGATCGTGTAGCCCACGGCAAGCTCGACAAGCGTGTAGCCCAAATGTGGCGCGATTTCATCGAAGTGGACAAACAGCGCTGTCACGATGGCCGAAGGTGTCGGCATGACGAACTCTTTGACCTCGAAGTAGCGCAGCAGGAATTCTGCCCCGCCGATGATGACGACTGCGACCGCGATAATCGCGAATACTTCGGTCATGTTTTGAATTTTTGGACCCGAAGTCAGGCCACCGGACATGTTAACGCTCGAGGGCGCGTCGCTTGTGTTAGTGCTGTCACTCATGGGCTCTACTCCGCAGCCACGGCCGCGGCGGCCGACCTAGGTTGATGTTGGATTTCGGCCTTGATCTCGTTGACGAGGTCGAAAAACTCTTTGCTCTCCATGAGCTTGAGTTGCCGAGGCCGCTCGAACGGCACGTCAAATACCTTGTGCATTCGGCCAGGACGCGCGCTCATCACGTAGACTTTGTTGGATAGAAACACCGCTTCCTGAATGGAGTGAGTGATCAGCATGATGGTCTTCTGGGTCTCTTCCCAGATTTCCTCCATCAACAGGTTCATCTCATCGCGTGTGAACGCATCGAGCGCGCCAAACGGCTCATCCATAAGAAGCACGTCAGGATCAGAAGCTAAAGCGCGCACGATCGAGGCGCGCTGCTGCATGCCGCCAGAAAGTTCCTTGGGCATTTTGCTGCCGAAGCCGCCAAGGCCAACACGGTTCAACAGCGCCTCGATCTTTGCCCGGTCAGGTGCTTGGCCACGGATTTCAAACGGAAATTCAATGTTTTGCTGGATGGTCCGCCAGGGCAGCAAGTTGGCCGATTGAAACATCATCCCGATGCTGGGATGCGGTTTCTCAATGGGTTCATCTGCCAAGGCGATTGAGCCAGACGTCAGTTGATGCAAGCCCGCTATCGACCAGAGCAACGTCGTCTTTCCGCAGCCCGACGGCCCAACCACCGAGACGAACTCGCCTTGTTGAACGGTCAGATCAACGTCCTGCAAAGCATGCACATCGCCCGAGCTGGTCTCGTAGACTTTGGTGGCGCCACGTACGAGCAGCGGCTTTTCTTGTCTTTCCATTCTCTCCTCGCTTCCCGGCTTGGCCGATGATTGGAAAAAGGGTTCCAGTGGCCGCGAAACGATGTTTTGCGGTCCAGTGAGTGTTTCGGTTGGGAAGTCTTGACTACGTCGCGAGCAGCTCTCCCAAAGCCGCGTCGACCTGAGCCATATAATTCGGCTCAACACCGTTCAGTGCAAAGTGTCCGTCTTTGCTTTCGATCACGCTAAGCTTGGCGCTTTTGATCATATTGCAGTCTTCCTCACATTCGTTTGGTGGGAAGAAGAGGTCGTGATCAATCGGCATCACGCAGGTCTTGGCTCTGATCCGACCCAGTGCCTTGGCCAGGTCGCCACCTTCGTGCCGCCCCACATCCGCGCGCTGCCATTTGTGCATTTCACACAGCAGAGCGTTTGGATCCATAGGCTCGAAATACGCCTTCATGAACCCGTTCAGGAAATCATCGAGCGACGACATGCCCAGAACCGTGTTCCAACGCTCTTCCTGATAGAACTCCCGTGACCACCCGAGCGTCGACACGATCATGGCCATACGGTCCATGCCATCGCGCACATCCAGTCCGGACGCGTACCAGCCGTTGTTCCAAGCAGGATCTGATTTGATCGCCTGTTCCAGCGCCTGAACAAACACCTTTTGATGCAACGACACCCGCGCTGTTGCGGCAATTGGTGCCGCCCGCTCAACCATCTCGGGATGGACGACGGCCCATTCGTAAACCTGTTGTCCGCCCATAGATCCCCCGACAACCAGGGCCAGCTTTTCAATCCCGAAGTGTTCCGTGATCAGCTTGTGTTGCGCGGCCACATCGTCGCCGATGCTCAGATTTGGGAACTTGCCCATAGTCTGAGGCGCGGGCGTATTGTGCGGGGAAGAAGACGTGCCAGCGCCCAGTTGATCAGCAACAATTATGAAGTACTTCGATGGATCAAGCGCGTGCTCTTCCCCGATGTACACGCCTTCCATCACTAAGCCCGTGCCAGAAAACCATGTGGTAACCAGGATGGCGTTGGATTTGTTCGCGTTCAGCGTGCCAAACGTCCGGTAAGCCAGCTTGGCGCCACGCAGGGTTTCGCCGCATTCCAGCAGCAGGTCGCCCAATTCAAAGAGCTCATACGCGCCTTGGATCGGCGTGTCGTAATATGCGTTCGTGATCATGGGACAGCCTCAGTTCAGGAACGCGGAGATCGCGTCGATACCAACTTGTGCGCATTGCTCGTCTTCGTCGCTGCTGGCGCCGCTGACACCGATGCCGCCAAGAAGCGCGCCATCAGCCGTAGTGATGGGCAAACCGCCTGCGAATGCGACGATGCCTGGCACAAAAGCTGCGCCCGGAAGACCTGCATCCTCGCCGTCCCGGTTCTCACCAAATGACAAATCACCCATCACACGCGTCGGTGCCCCGTACAGCGCTGACGTGATTGCCTTGTTCTCGGCAATGTCCGCGCAGGCTTTGCAAGCGCCGTCTTGACGGGATGCAGCCAAAAGATGTCCGCCATCATCCACGACAATAACATTAACGTTTGCATATCCGCTAGCGGCCTGGTCCGCGAAACATGCCGCCACCATCTCTTGCGCCAAAGCATTGGACAGCACGGGCTTGGTTGCCAGGTCCGCAGCGCTTGCGATCATCGGCGCTGCCGTAGCAATAAGCGCAGCACAAAGTGTTCTGTAGATCATGTCGATCTCCTCCCAGTATGTCCCGCGCCCTCCTCAAGGCGCGGCAAGCGACGTGGTTTTGCGCAATTCTGTAGGATTGCATCCACTTGAGCTTGAGACAGGAAGGTAAGGGATTGTGCCGTTCGCGATCTATCGCGAACATTCGCGATACCGGAAGGACCAGACTTTGACGCTATGGGTCAGATGTTAAAGCCATCAAGATTTGATAGTAACCTTATAAGGTTAGACGTGCTCGAAACACCCATTTTGCTGCGGATGCTGCGCAGTTGATGATCAATGGTGGACAGAGATCTTCCGCGAACCGTCGCGATTTCTTTGTAGCTCAATCCCTGGGCAACGAGACGCGCGACCTCGATCTCAGCGCTCGTCAAAGCATCCAGTGCGCCAGAGCAACGCCTACCATAATGAAATACGCTTACAGCGTTATGTTTGACCACTGCTTGCGGATCTTGCGCCTCAGTGACGTCCTTTGCCACGGCAATGATCGGGCTGAGGACATCCGTTACAGTTTGCTCAAAACAATCGAACAAATCCGCTTCATTGGGAACCAGATGTTCCGTCCAATCTGCGCAGATCAGGCCAAACCCACCGTCACGTGTTCTTAGAGCGGCACCAAATTTGGATTTCGTGCGCGCTCCTGACATGCGCTTGCGCAGCCTAGGCGTCACACGACGATCCTGTTTGATATCCGCAAAAACGATTGGTTTGTTTCCGGCCCACATCGCGCGCATAATCGGATCTCGGTTATCAACCGCAAAGCCGCCAAACGAGGGCACATCATAGTCCCCAGTCTTGGCTTCCGCGAAGCCCGGGAAATACTCATCATCATCCGGGCGCCCAAATCCGGTATCAACGCGTTGGCAGTCCAACGTGTCTCGAAGCCACCGTGTCGCAATGCTCCAGCAGGTCGTTACATCGTCGAGATGAAGGAGCATATGCGCTGCCAAGTCTCTCGCAGGTTTGTTACGGATGTTGGGGGAATCCAGAAGCCGCGCGCGCAGATGGCGTTGTGCTCCATACACATCGCCTGGGACTACATCACCAGGTGCTTGGCGTGCATTTTGGGCTTCTGAGTGCAAGTACGCGACCCCCTTCGGTGTTTACCTGAGCTGTGGATACCAATTTGATGCAGCGCGTGTATTCATTTTCTTGTGGCAGCCTTAATATCGACATCTGCGCAACGTGTCCATCTAAGCTGGATGGGAGCTAGCTGTCCTATATGTCACCAACGCGGACTCTCGATACCTTGCACCTGGCTAACTGCGTCCAGGAATTCGGCGCTTTGAGATCCGAACCAGTAGTGCAGTCGCAAAGACTGAAGCCGCGCGGGAGATTTGAGATGGTAATGCTATCTGATGATATGGCTTTGGCGTCGGCGCGCAGCACTGCCGTTCGCTGACCCAAACCCCGAAAGGGAGTATGTGCGGTGCAGGATCGGATGACTGCAAATTTGGTGAATGACCGATTTGGCGACATACGCTGCAAAGCGAAACGCAAGCTTCTGCAGGTCGAACGTCACGACCAGCCCGCTTGATCCCTTCGTTTTTGAAGGCTGCGCACGCGCTGCTTGTTTTGTCTGTCCGCCCTGAGTGACGTCCATGACGCTCAGTTGCAAGAGATCGATGGAACGAAGGCTGCTATCGATAGCTACGGCGAAGAGCGCCTTGTGTTTGGCCGAACCAGTCTGCGCCAAGATCAAGCGGATCGCTTGCACATTCTCCGGCGTTAGCGCCGGTTTCGTGCCGACGATCTTGCCTTTGTTCCAAACCTTTTTTCTGCTCATATTTGCCGCCGCTTTTCACCCATTATCGCGCATAAGCGGCAGCTGAGCAATAGAGCGTGCTGCACAGCCCTTATTTTTCAACGTGTTAAGGAGAAAACTAGCTGCCGCTTTTGTTCAAAAGCAGCGGCCGTCTACTGCGCAATTCGAATTGGATAGTATTCATTTCCAATACCAATTGACATAACTTGGACTTTTATTTGGCCCTGTTCTCCGCACTTCCCAATACGTGGCGAAAGTTTGCTAAATCGCCTGTTGGGTATGAATTCTGTTGAAGTGCTATCTACAAATCTTACAGAAAACGCGGAAGTGTTCCAGCCGCAACGTGCGACGATTGCCTCATTTCGGTAGCGAGGATCATTTGACGAAAATGTATATTCGAGACTTCCTGGGTTTGCGCGTAGTCTGACATAGTAAGCGCCCTTCGAACTCTCATGAACTGAATCTATTCTTGTGAACTCCTGAGCCAAGGGAACAAAGCCATAGAAAATTTCTTCAACCGGTAGACGAGACCTAACAAAAATCGACTCAGGTTGGCCATTGACAGCTGCTATGCCTTCAAGATCAGAACTTAGAAACAGGTCATAACGCTGATCTGTTATTCGTGCGTATTGTGAGGTCAGATAGGTGTCACCCAAACTTGTGAATAGCCTTTCATAGTGATCATACACTGTTACATTGTCGAAAGCTGTTACCTCTTCAACCTGAATAAATTGCCCGTTCACTTTGACATAAACACCTGCAAACTCCGGATACTCTTGCGCTGCTGCTCCTGAACCACAGGTGAGCGAAATAACGGTCATAATATTTGCTACTAAGAACCTTATGGGCTGAACTGGTCTTAGATGAATCATTCAACGATCTCCACTGAACATAAGTTTGGAACGACCACATATCGCGGTGTTCGATTTGTTACCTTCTGGTAGTTGTGAAGCGCAGCGCATGAGGCTGGCGAGAGTATTTCGATTTCTGTTCCGCGCAGCGTTCTCACATTCCAATGATCTGATGAAAAAACACCATCCGCAGAGAACATGCGCTGCCCTGTTGTTGCGTATGTCACCCGATAGATCGGAAAGTGGAACCCTGCCTCTGTTGAGTGGATTCCAACATAACGGGCTGTCGAACCGGATGGCAGTTGAGCAAAACTACAGCTGCCGCTCTGCATGACCCTATCATTCTGCAAGAACTGCTGGATGTTGGGGACATGGTTAAGGCTCGCCCTGATCCCCGCATCCTCGAAGCATATGAGACGATATGGACGGTCATCGGCCTTTGCCATTGTGGGCAAGACCAATGCACACACGATACCCAAAAAAGACGCTCGCATTCTTGCCCCTCATCCAACACGCTGTCGAAATTCTTATCGTAACGCAGCATGTTATCCAATATCATTTAGATATTTGCATATTCTTGAGCCGTTCTCACGATGAAGACAACCGCGATATCCGTGCTGGTCGTTCTGGCATTCTGTTTTGCCTTTACTGGTTGGTGGATTGGCTCATCATCAGCCCCACCTGAGTGGTCCAATTTGATTGTTAGTGCATGACCGGCCTTGGGTCCATCTGGACGATGGTTTCCGGGGCCGGTGGCAGGTAACCCAAAGCGCTGTGTGATCGTTTCGTGTTGTAGTGTTTCCTTCAGTCTTCGATCAGGATTTGAGCTTCTAGCAAGCTGTAGCAGTTTTCTGTGTTCGAGAACTCGTCGCGGAACCTGGCATTGAAGCTTTCGCAGTATCCGTCTTCCCAATGCGATCCTGGTTCGACGAAGGCAGTCTCGGAAGCGACTGCTTTGATCCAGGCCCCAACATCCTTGGTTGTAAACCTAGGAGTATTGTAACTATGAACGAATGCCGGTGGCCCGCGCAGGATGAACAAATCAGTCAGAAGCACCTATTCGGCTTCCTGTCACGGCCTAAATGTATGTTTTTATGATAATCAGTATTTTGACATATTTGGCCGTTTTTGCTCTTTTTTATATGTCGAATGACTTGTGCATACTGACTTCTACGATTTACACATTTTAGGCCCGTGCAGGCCTCGGTTGGGCCTGCCCGGACCGCATGCTAGGCCTGCATTTGCGGATCAAGTGAAACCAATCGGTACACGCTTTCGGCAAAACTGAGGCTTTGGAGCTCGCGAACGACCAGAGGCGGATATTCTGAGAAATGCATACGTCTCCAACGTGCTTATGAATTGCGCCGCGTGTTTTGGATTTCGCCACGTCGGCAAGTGCAGCTCA
>CAWUIP010000052.1:0-21821 GCA_963922415.1 uncultured Aliishimia sp.
CGCCTGCCTACCAACCCATCGGTTAATAGACCACCACCGACCGTATGGATTCGCCTTTGTGCATCAAGTCGAACCCGGTGTTGATGTCCTCCAGAGACATGGTGTGTGTGATCATAGGATCAATCTCGATTTTGCCATCCATGTACCAATCGACGATTTTTGGCACATCAGTCCGGCCGCGTGCGCCGCCAAAGGCCGTGCCACGCCAGGACCGACCAGTGACAAGCTGGAAAGGACGGGTTGCAATTTCAGCACCCGCAGGTGCCACACCGATAATAATGCTTTCGCCCCAGCCCTTATGCGCTGACTCCAGCGCGTCGCGCATAACTTGGACGTTGCCTGTGGCGTCGAACGTGTAATCCGCGCCGCCCTTTGTCAGCTCGACCAGATGGGGGACCAACCCGCCTTGAACGTCCTTGGGGTTGACGAAATCCGTCATGCCGAAGTGACGCGCCATCTGCGACTTCTCGTCGTTCAGATCGACGCCAACGATTTGATCTGCCCCGGCAAGTCGCAGGCCTTGGATCACATTCAGGCCGATGCCGCCCAGACCAAAGACAATCGCACGGCTGCCGATCTCGACCTTGGCGGTATTGATCACCGCACCGATGCCCGTCGTCACACCGCACCCGATATAGCAGACTTTATCAAACGGCGCGTCCTTGCGGATCTTGGCAAGCGCGATCTCTGGCAGAACCGTGTGGTTGGAAAACGTCGAACAGCCCATGTAGTGCAGGATCGGCGTGCCATCGAGCATTGAAAACCGCGACGTGCCATCTGGCATTACGCCCTGGCCTTGGGTCGTGCGGATCGCCTGACACAGGTTCGTCTTGGGATGCAGGCAATACTCACACTCGCGACATTCAGGCGTGTAAAGCGGGATCACGTGATCGCCGACCTCAAGACTGGTCACACCTTCCCCGACTTCCACAACGACACCGGCCCCTTCGTGGCCGAGGATCGCGGGGAACATGCCCTCGGGATCAGCGCCCGACAGCGTAAATTCGTCAGTGTGGCAAATGCCGGTGGCTTTGATCTCCACCAGAACCTCACCGGCCTTCGGACCGTCAAGGTTAACTTCCATCACTTCCAATGGCTTGCCAGCTTCTAAAGCGACTGCAGCGCGGGTTTTCATAGGTGGGCCTCCCAAATCTCTTTGGGCTGACTGTTGTGGAGAAGCGCGCATATTGCAAGCCTTAGCATGTCGACATAGGTCTGGAGGATGTATAGATATCTGAACGTTTTAGTCCTTTGCAGCCTTCCGGTGATGGCCCCAGCTGCGGACGACCAAATGATACCATGCGACGACACTCGATGGCGCACCCTTATCGGCGCAGACGTCGCTGCTGCGTCCGTCATTCCAGACCCCAAACGGATCATCCCGCCTTTAACGGCCGTGACGCGTGACTATCGGATGAACCGAACCAATGTGGACATCGACGACAACGGCATCATCACCCGAATCTGGTGCGGTTAAAAAAGGACCTTTGCCGTCAGCAGGTGCCTGGCGCGCCCTTTGCAACGATGCTTTGCCAATCTGGACCAAGAAGTTGGAAGGCGGGCAAAGCGCGTAACGTCATTGATACCTGACATGTATCCGTGGACGATTGCCGAACAGAGTTGAATCCACACCCGTTTAAACCAACTAGCCGTGTGGGCAGAACGCTGTAGGGATCCTGCTCGGCTCTTCAGCGAATGAGATTAGTCTTCGATGCGATACACTTTGTGGCAAGACGAACACGTCTGCCCCACGGCTGGCAACGTCGACCGGATACCTGTAAGAGATCCGACATCTAACGCGTTCGCTGTGTCGACAGCGTTTTGCGCAATAGCCTCAAAATCCTCAAACTGCTGCCAGATAATCGGCAGCGCCTCACTTTTCGGATCCGTGTGCTGTTCTTTAAAAAGCTCTGGCGTTTGTTCGAAATAACGGATGAGCGCCGTCTTCGCAGCTTCCGCCTGCGCCGCATCAAAGGCCGCACGACCCGACGCCATCTGGCGCAATACCCGCGAAGACGCCCCAATGGTCTTCATCGCATGCATCCGCGCCATAACCCCTGGATCCTTGACACCCTCATGCGCCCAAAGAGGGGCCGCCAACGCCAAAGACATGCTCAAAGTAATTATGCGTAGTCTCATAGCGTAACGGTAACACGCCCACCTTCACTTGCAACAGGACAGTGAGCAGATCACCCAGAAGCTCCAGGCGATCCGTTCGATCATCGACGCTGCCTCCAAAAAAATTTTGACTTAGCTCCAAAATTTGCGGCCCGTCGGAGGAGCCCGCCAAAAACTTGTACTATTCCGCAGAAAACCTGAGGGGCCGTCAGGAAAGCGACCGTAAAACACAATAATCACGTGACATGCGGCGATGCAGGCCTTTAGCGTGCACGCGAGCGCCTCGCCCGTGTGGCTTGCTGTAACCAGCGCTGGTCAGCAAGGGAGAGGGTCGCGATTTGCCAGGGCTGCACATCACGTGTTTCGGTGTGTTTTTGATGCGTACTCAGCGAGATTGTTTGAGGGTGCGCCACTGTATTTGTAAAAAACAGACTTTAGAGAAGCAAAAGGGGTTGAGTGATGAAAATCAACATGTTCGTCGTGCTAGCTACGAGCACAGTTCTGCTGGCAGGGTGCGAATTGCCAGAGCCCGCCGACGACACGCCAACGGTCGCAACGCCCATCGCGACCACGGCACCTGTGACCTCCAGTTCAACCGCGCCAAGCTCGTCTACGTCGCGCGCCTCAACTGTGTCCGTCGAAGCACCTAACGAAGGAGAAGCCGAAGTAGAAACAGCCAGCGCGCCAGAGGCGCCTAGCACAGATGCGCCTTCCGGCGGTGTTTCTTCCGGCGGCGATGGCTCCCTCGGGGGCAGCAACCGAACACGCAGTGTCCCATAGCCGACCGCGCGACTTAGGTGCGGTGTCCCATTGCTTTTTACAATCTGATTTTGAAGGGCCTTAGTGTGACTAGCGAAAAAATTGAACGTTCTCACCGCACGTCCAAATTTATTAAGAAGGCAACGTGCCTTTTACTTTTGGGGGCCGCTCTCGTGCCAACGAGTGGGGTTGCAAGGAACTTAGCGTTTGAAAAAGTCGCGCTGATTATTGGCAATTCGGATTATTCCGGTCTCCCGGATCTCCCAAACGCCTCAAACGACGCTGTGGCCGTAACAGAAATGCTGTCGGACGCCGGTTACCTCGTATTCACCAAGATCGATGTGACAAAGACCGAATTCAGCGCCACAATCGCGGAAATAAGTTCGCGGCTGAACCAGGACTCAGAAGTTGTGTTCTTCTTCGCTGGACATGGGTTTCAGATCGGGTCCGAGAACTTTCTGCTGCCGACAGACGCCGAGATTTCCGAACTGAAGGACGTCCCGCTGGAAAGTGTGTCGCTGACCCACGTGTTGGAGCATTTATCGACTGTGGCGGGTACGCAAATCGCCTTGCTTGATAGCTGCCGCGACAATCCATTTGCGGGGCAACAGGCTTTTGCGGGTCTCGGTCCTGATCAATTGACCATCGAGAACGGATTTTCGTTTCAATCCGCACCTGTAAACTCCCTGATTTCGTTCAGCACCGCGCCTGGATCTCTGGCGCTTGACGGGACGGGGGACAATTCGCCCTACACGGCGTCTCTGATCAATACAACTGCGGCGCATCCAGAGTTCGACATCGCCAGGCTGCTGCCGATCATGCGAGCGCAAGTCTTTGAAGAAACAAACGGTTTCCAAGTCCCTTGGGAAAGCTCGTCGCTTCTGAAACCTGTCTACCTCTCTGCGCGCGACGCGACACCGGCAGCAGCAGCGCAACCAATCGCGCCAACCGTAATCCCTGAAACGGCGCCACAAGCACCCAGTGATTTGTTGATTTCAGTAAACGGTGTCGTTCAAAAACATGTTCCGCTTTTCGAAGATGAAACGACCCGCAGCCTGGGCACCGGAACAGACTTAGTTGTCGAGACTGTGCCCCAGGCCGGGTGGCTTGGCATCGTTGAAGGAAACTCTGTCCGCCCGCTTAGTGCCGGTGACGTCGTGTCGTCGACACAGGTCGCGGCCCTGACATATTCGCCGAGTTTGGAACCTCAGACCACGACACGCGGTCTGCGCCCGGTCACTGACGTCTTAGAGATCAAGCGTGGCGCCACCAAAGTCAAAGTGGATATCGATTTATCCTATCACGCCTGCGACAAAGAAGCCGCGTCACCGCAAGATGCACAAGGGGTTGGCCTCGCGGTTGAAATTTTTGAAATGGACCCTGAAAAAGCAGTTGCCGCCTGTACCGAGGCGGTTGCCCAATTCCCGAACGAGAGCCGGTTCCACTACCAGTTAGGCCGTGCACTGAGCACAACAGCAGACCTTGCGGGTGCAGAAGCGAGCATGCAGAGGGCACTTGAGCTGGGGCATATCCGCGCGATTGCTGGCCTTGGCCAAGTTAAGTTCATCGAGACGGACGACAACGTCGCAGACAACACTGGGCCGGTGCGCGACGACATCTTGCAAACCTATATCGAGGGGCATCGCGCGGGCGACATCTTGGCTACTTATCTGCTTGGCCGCAATATGATCCGCCACGGTGCGACACCCTCCGAACGTCAACAAGGCTTTTCGTTGCTGCAAAGAGCCAACGATGTGGGGTTCAACGAAGCGCTCAACGAGCTTGGGCGGCATTTTTTGGTCAGCACCGAGGGCGATGCGAACCCGTTACGTGGCGAGCAGTACTTTCTGGAGTCTGCACGACGCGGCAATTACCAGGGCCACAATAGCCTCGGGCTTATCTACAAGAACGGAATTGGTGGGCTAGAGGTCAGCTTTGACAAGGCTGTGATGCATTTTTCTGCGGCGGCAGACCTCAAGCACCCGACTGCGCCGACAAGCCTCGGGCGGATTTGGTCGGAAGGGCGTTTGGTGACGCCAGACTTTCCTCAGGCGCTGGATTGGTATGACGAGGGCCTGTCGCGCGGTGATCCTTGGGGCGGCACCAATGGGGCGAACTTGATCATTCTTGATAAGATTTCCGGCAAATCACGGGTGGATGCAGCCGTCCGGCTTGCCAAAGCGGCGACGATTGGGGCGGGCGACGCGCAAGCCGCCGCGATGGATCTGCTGGGAAAGCTCACGCGAAAGGAACTCGCTGGCGGCCTTCAAAGCTTGTTGGTTGAGTTGGGCGAACCTGTGTCAGTCGACGGCATTCCGGGTGGTCAGACAGAGCGAGCGTTTATCGAGGTCTATGGTGGGTTAGTACCGTTACGCAGCCGCCAAGATATGCAATATGCGCTAGAGAAAATCGCTGAGGTTTACTGGGAACGATCAGGCTTCCGGCGCGATCTGAACTGATCGCACAATTAGGTGGGAAGGGCTATCCCCTCACGCGGGACTCGACTCTGATATCGACTCGCGCCATAAAAGAACAAAAGAAGAACATTTTACTCCCTGATGCCGAACCCTACGCCCCAAAAGCGCCGGATCTTGTCGCTGTGGTTTCCCCGCCTTGGCGCGGACCGGGTTATGCGGCAGTCACCGCAATTGGCAGGAGAGCCATTGGCGGTTGTCGATGCGATGGGCAATGCGCAAGTGATCTCATCGGTGTCACAGGCCGCTCAAGATCTGGGGCTTTATCCAGGCCAGCCAGTACGCGATGCCCATGCAATGTGCGACAAGTTGGTCACGCGTCATCGTTCAGCCCTGGCGGAGGCCCAATTTCTAAGCGTGTTGCGCCGTTGGGCTGGAAAGTTTTCGCCCTGGGTCTCCGAAGAAGGGACTGCAGGGCTCGTTGTTGATCTTACGGGTTGCTCGCACCTTTTTGGCGGCGAAGCCCCGTTGATGCAGGTGGTGCAGGATGATTGTGCCGATATGGGGCTTGCGGTCCAGATGGGGCTTGCCGATACGCGCGGCGCGGCATGGGCTTTGGCGCGCTATGCTGGGCAAAATGCCGGTGCGAACCGGTCAGGCGATGTTATTGATCAAGAGGCGCGGGCAACACGGTCGCGTGCCGGAAAGAGGCATTGGACAAAGGGCGGGACTGCGCCGCAGACACAGCTTTCCACACCGCAGAGTGGTTTGCGCATCGCACGTCCTGGTCAGACCTACGGCGCCTTGGCGAACTTGCCAATTGCGGCGCTTCGATTGGATGCCGAGACGTCAGCACAACTGGCGCGCCTTGGTTTGCGCAGAGTGTCCGATCTGTTGGGCCAGCCCCGCGCGGCCCTCGCGCGTCGCTTTGGCAAGGGCTTGATGTATCGTATTGACCAAGCTCTGGGCTCTGCGCCAGAACCCGTCTCTCCCGCAAAGCCACCTGACCACTTTGCTGTGCGACTCACACTGCCCGAACCCATTGGCCTTATTGACGATATATTGGCGGGCATCGACCGGCTGTTGCCTCCGTTATGCGAGAAGCTCGATCATCGAAAACGTGCGGTCCGGCGTCTAAGGCTCGAAGCGCATCGGGCCGATCACGAGATTGAGGTGGCCGAGATCGCGCTCGCAAAACCCTCCACCAATGTTCATAGGATCAAACCCCTGTTGGAGATGAAGCTCGATAAGATCGAGGCCGGCTTTGGTATTGATATGCTCCGACTTGAGGCAGTCCAGACAGAACCGGTCTATCAGGCCCGCGCCGTGGGACACCTTGAGGCCGGTAAGGCTGTAGCAAACCGGCTGGCAGAGACGGATGCGCTGGACGATCTTATGGGTAAACTCGGCGCGCGTATCGGTATGGAGGCGATCACCCGCCGACATCCCGCCTCGAGCCATATTCCAGAAAAGACGGCGAGTATACAGGCTGCAGCGTGGTCAAAATCACATGACGCGCCATGGCCCAAGCCGCCTGGATCACGGCCGCTGCTGCTCTGGACACCAGAAATTGTACAGGCTCCAGAAGTGGCAGACGTCCCTGCACAATTTAAGTGGCGTGGGCAAGAGCATGCGCTTGTGCGTGCTTCGGGACCAGAACGGATCGCACCAGAATGGTGGCTCGATGATGCAAATTGGCGGACAGGAACACGGGATTATTGGCGCGTAACGGTCGATAGCGGCGCGGAACTTTGGCTCTATTTCGCACATGGCGCAGGTTTAAGCGCGGGGTGGTTCTGCCAAGGAACGTTCACCTGAGAGGCTCGTTCGCATTCCCAAAGAAGACAAAGCGAACAGCATCACAAGGTACAGACCTATCAACTCACAAGCTAGTTCAATCCAAAACACCTGATCAATCAAACACTTCAGACGGTCAAGCAGCGGCGCTGTCGGGGTCCTGCGCTTGCGCCCCCGGTGCAAGTTTGAAAGCTCCGACAGCCACACTCAGCTGACGTGCTTCATCTGACAACGTTACGACGGCGGCGCTCGCCTCTTCAAGCATGGCGGCAACTTGCGCTGAAGAGGATTCAAGCTTGTCGGTCGAGCCTTCAACCGACCCAACCGCGCTCCGGGTTTCGTCAAACGCACCCGCAATCTCGTCAATCTGCGCTTCCAAACGCTCCATATCAGACGCGATGTCTGTGAGTGACGACGCCATGCGGTCAACCATGTCAACGCCATGAACAATCGTTTTGGTCGCCCGATCAATCAGAGCGTTAATTTCATCGCTTGAAGCAGAGGTGCGCTGCGCCAAGCCCCGCACCTCTGCAGCAACAACTGCAAACCCGCGACCAGCATCGCCTGCACGTGCGGCCTCAACACCGGCGTTCAGGGCCAGTAAGTTAGTTTGGAAGGCAATGGAGTTGATCACTTCCAAAATGTTCGCAATTTCTTCCGACGCGTCTTTGATCTCTGCCATGCTCAACCGTGTCGCTTCGGCGACTTCTGACCCATGCGACGCATTCTTTGTGGCCTCGCCGATATCCTTACGTGCTGCCTGCGCAGCGTTGCTGGCTTGACCGATCGCCGTCGAGATCTCTTTCACAGATTGAGCGGTTTCTTGCAGGTTGAGTGCATTCGTTTCGGAACGACGCGCGATTTCATTCGTCGTACCAGCAAGCTCAGCAGCCGAAGCGGTCACCGTTTCTGTCGACGCAACCACACGCTCGACCGTAGTGGACATTCGCACAGTCGCCGTTGAGACTGCATCAGAAATGTTTGCGAAGACGCCGGAGAACTCGCCGCCCATTTGATAAGTCATGTCACCTGATGCCAAGTGGCTCAGCGCACGCTCCAACTCATCCAAACTCAGCGATACCGAATCTCCAATACGGTTCAGTCCACTGGACACTTCGGACAAGGCCCCTTGGACTTCTTCTGGATTCAGACGCTCGTTAAATTCCCCACGCGCGCAAGCATCGGCCACACGAGCCACTTCGCCTGCATAGGCTTCCAATTTCTGGCTTTCTTCGCGCGCATTCGCCGCTTCCGCTTCGACCCGAGCTTTCTCGCTCGCAGCTTGCGCCTCCTGATCAGCCCGCGCTTTTGCTTCTGAAGCCTCTCGGGCGGAGGTTAACTCAGCTTCACGCTCTTGCGCTTTTTCGACGCTTTCGCGAAAGAAGTTTATGGACCAAACAATGCGGCCAAGTTCCCGAGGTGTATCCTCCGGCAATTTGGCATCTTTGTCGCCGCGCGCCAGCTGATCGCCGGCATCTGAAATCTGGCGCACACACCGCAGCATACGACGGATTGAATACAGCGTAAGCGCAGCAGCACTCGCAATTGCCAAGGCCAAAACCACGAAAACACCCACGAGACTCCAAGACGCTGCTAGTACCTTTTTGTGAGCAATATCATACACTTGCACCACCATTCTGTCTTCCAGCGCTTTGAACCCATTGATCCTCTCGGAGCTTGCCGAAAAGAAATCCGACGCGGTTACGCCCTGGAGCCCTGCGCCTTTGACTGCGCCAAAGGCGACTTCGCGGAGACGCGTCAGCTCGCGTGCGCCATCACTATCCAAAATTTCGGCCATTGCTTCCAAATTCTTGGGTGTCGCGATATCCAGAAAGCGATCTAAGCCGGACTGTTGACGTGCAATAAGTGTCTTGAGCGTTAGGCCGCGATCAATCGACATCTCACCAGCGGCAAATCCGCCAGATCCAACTGCGCGTTCAATCCCAGCAAACTCTTTCGCATACATCAGAGACTGGAGGGCCAAGACCAACTGCGCGAGTTCAGGCGTTCCCGAGTTTGCCGAGATCTTCTTTACGACTGCAAGTGCGTCACTGTTGATATTCGTATAATGCCCCAGAGCCTCACCAAGAGGAATTTCCATCGCGTCCACACGCGCACGGTGCGCTGAGCGCTGGTCCAACCCTGCGACAATGTTACCAACGATCTTTTGGATACCGTTGCCTTTGTGAACATTTGTGCCAGCCAAGGTGACGGAGAACGACTCCATCGCTGTGTCCGTTCGCAGGCGTTGTGCATTTAGTTCATCGCGGAACTCAGTGCCATTGGAACTCAAAAATACACTCGTTGCTCCGCGTTCAAGCTGCTGATTGTGCACCAAAATTGAAAGGGCCGATATGAGATCACTTCGATCTGCAATCAGTCTGGCAGCAGATAGATCTTGCCAGTCTCGCCAAGCAATGTTGAGGCCAAACACAAGCGCAAGGATTGTTGGAAGTGAGACACACGTCAGCATAGCAGTACGAAGGCTACTTTGCGTCCAGTTAAGTATATACATCGACCACCTCATCAGTGTTGGACCCAGTCCACCATTATACGACATCCCTTAATGGGAAGTGTATTTGAACAGGTGCCTCACTAAATTTCGTGAATGATCTCTGTAATTTTCATTTAGGATTTACGTTTACGCCAAGCTTTATTGAAATTTCAAATAGCTACGAAGAATACGGTCTATTGGCTTCCAAATAATTAAGCTGGCGCAAATTATTGCGAAGTTGGATGGAAATCACCCTGGAGTGCTCGACAATACTTTGGGTGCAACCCACGACCTTGGACATCCGCGCGCGGACATCCAGCCAGTCGACATGCCGAAATCACCCGAGTAACCCCGGGCGATTGGGCTTGCAAAGTGGTCTTGCTACTCGGCCCCACCCATCGCGCTTAGGCCCTTGAGGATGTCGATGGCATAGGCCAATTGATAATCCTCTTCGCGCAGTTCGGCAGCGGCTTCGGCTTTGGCGCGGTCTTCCTCGATTTGGCGAATTTCGTCTTCGCTCAGGCTGTCATTGCTGATGGAGCCGCGCAGGTCAGCTTCTGACCGTTGACGGCGGGCCGCCGTGGTGTCTTCTTCGGCCTCGGCTTGGGGCGCGCGGCGTGGCTGTTCAACAATGATGTCAGGGCTGACGCCGAGGTTTTGGATCGAGCGGCCCGAAGGCGTGTAATAGCGCGCTGTTGTCAAGCGCATCGCGCCGTCTTGGCGCAGACGCATCACTGTCTGCACGGACCCTTTGCCGAAGCTCTTGGTGCCGACGACGATAGCGCGGCGGTGGTCTTGCAAGGCACCGGCAACGATTTCCGAGGCCGAAGCAGATCCGCCGTTGATCAAAACCACCAAGGGTTTGCCTTCCGCAAGATCGCCTGGCGTTGCGTTGTACCGCTCGCCATCTTCCAAGCGGCGCCCCCGGGTTGAGACGATCTCGCCCTCATCCAAGAACGCGTCCGACACGCGAATGGCTTGGGTCAGCAGACCGCCCGGGTTGTTCCGCAGATCGATGACGAAGCCGTTTACCGCATCGATACCACCGGCCTCTTCGATCTCTTTGGCCATGTTATCGCGTAGGTTCGGAAAGGTTTGATCGTTAAACGTCGTGATGCGCATCACCACGGTTTCGCCTTGGGTCCTTGACCGGACTGCCGTGAGTTTGATCGTGTCGCGGATGATCGAGACATCAAACGGTTCCGTTTCGCCTTCGCGCACCACCGTGATGATGATCTCAGAACCCACGGGCCCGCGCATCATATCCACTGCCTCGTCCAGCGTGAGGCCTAACACGCTTTCGCTGTCCACATGGGTGATAAAGTCACCTGCTTCGATCCCGGCCTCATCCGCGGGCGTGCCGTCGATGGGCGAGACGACTTTGATAAAGCCCTCTTCCTGCGTAACCTCGATGCCCAAGCCGCCAAACTCACCCCGCGTCTGGACGGTCATCGCCTTTGCATCGTCAGGGGACAGGTAGGACGAATGCGGGTCCAGTGATGTGAGCATGCCGTCAATCGCGGCTTCGATTAGCTCGCCTGCGTCGACCTCTTCGACATATTGAGCGCGAATACGCTCGAAGATGTCCCCGAAGAGATCAAGCTGTTCGTAGACATTGGCGTTCTTGTCTGTTTGCTGCGCCAGCAGCGGGCCTGCAATCTGGGTCGTGGCCAAGACGCCTGCAACCGTGCCGCCCAGGGCCGCCATCATGAACTTCTTCATCGGATCACTTTCATTCACTCGGGCCCAAGGGAGAACCATTTCGTTGGGTCCACGGGGCGATTATTTTCTCTTACTTCTATATAGAGCGTTTCTGTGCGGTCAGTTCCAGCCCCATCACCAATTGGTGAGCGGTTTTCATTGCTGGTGGAAGGTCCGCCCATCAAACCGACAGGGGTTCCCGCCGCGATCACCTGGCCCGCACGTCCGTATGTGTCGGTCAGTCCCGCCAAAATGATCAGATCTTGGGCGCGGGGTTCCAGGATGACGACCTGACCAAAGTCGAGGAGTGGGCCAACAAAACGGACAGTCGCAGCCGTGGGTGCCGTGACCAGCGCCTCAGCACGCGTTGCCAGCAAAATACCGGGGCGCACGACGCCAGCTGCGTCCGCCTCTCCTGCCGCGCGCAACAGCCGCCCTTGAACCGGCAGCGGTAGCGAGCCGGGCGAAAACTCAAGATCCAGTGCTGGCGCGGTTTCGTCCACCGCGACGCGACCCAAACCGGCGGCAAAGTCACCCAGCGTATCGGCACTCGCGAGCAAAATTGCCATACGGGTTGGATCCGCTGTGAACCGTTCCGGCAGATCGGTGCGGTCGGCCATGGCTTGATTCAACGCAGCGCGGGCCGCTTGGATATCCGTCAAGCCTTGGCTCATCTGACCTGCAGCGGCCTCTTGCAGGTCACGCAGGCGTGCAACCCGTTCTACATCATCGCGAACCTCACGTGCTTTCGATTGAAGCGCAGGGGTCAGCTCTGTCAGGATCATCGCAGCGCGCGCGGTTCCAACGGGGCCTTTCGGGTGCAATAGGACATCGGGGCTTCCTTGCCGCCCAATGCTTTGCAAAACAGCCAAAAGCTCTGATATATCAGACTCTTGCCCAGCAAGCCGTTCGCGCAAGACCGCTTCTTGGATTGCAGCCTGCCGGAGCCCTTCTCGCAAAGCAGCGAGCCCATCTTCAAAAGCATGTACTGTCGCGGTCAGTGCCCGCACACGGTCGCGTGCTTTGGTCGCCTGTTCAAGTTGGGCTGAGGCCTGTTGCAAAGCGATCAATGCAGCCTCTGCCTGTCGGGATACGGATGTCTGCGCCGGGGCGGCTGAGCAGGCGCACCAGAGCGCGGCCAAGAGCACGGCGCAACGCAACCTCATATGATCAGGCTCTCACCGGTCATCTCAGAAGGCTGAGACAACCCCATTAGCTTCAACAGTGTTGGCGCCAGATCAGCCAACCGACCGTCCCGCAAGCGCGCGCCCTCCGGACCGTTGACCAAGACCACGGGAACCAGGTTCAAAGTATGCGCCGTATGCGGCCCACCGGTGTCGGGATCAACCATGACTTCGCAATTCCCGTGATCGGCCGTGACGATCATCGTACCGCCCGCTGCGTCCAACGCTTCGACGGCACGCGCCAAACCCGCATCCACCGCCGCACATGCCGCTTTCGCGGCCTCCAGGTCGCCTGTGTGTCCGACCATGTCTGGGTTCGCATAATTGGTGACGATCAAATCAAAACCTGCCCCGATGGCGGCGACGAAGCGGTCTGTGACCTCTTGCGACGACATTTCAGGCTGCAAGTCATAGGTCGCGACCTTGGGCGAAGCGGGCATGAACCGCTCTTCGCCCGCATGCGCCACTTCTTGGCCTCCGTTCAGGAAAAAGGTCACGTGGGGGTACTTTTCGGTCTCAGCCAGACGAAACTGCCGTTTGCCCTGCGCTGCGACCCACTCACCCAGCGTGTTGCGGATCTCTTGCTTGGGATAGGCCGTGGACATGAATTCGGTATGGCGGTCCGAGTAATCGACCATACCCAAAAGCGCCGAAAGCTTGGGTCGGCCCGCCACGTCAAACCCATCAAACTCGGGATCGCCGATCGCGCTGAGGATCTCGCGTGCCCGATCGGCCCGGAAGTTCAGGAAGAACAGCCCATCCTGCGCAGTCATTCCCTCGAATGACGGCAAGCGAAACGGCGTGACAAACTCGTCCGTCTCGCCCGCCGCGTAAGCAGCTTTAATGCCCGCAAGAACGTCCGTCTGCACAGGCGCATCGCCGTCGATCATAGCGCGATAGGCTTTCTCGACACGGTCCCAACGCGTGTCGCGATCCATTGCGTAGTAGCGGCCAGAGACAGAACCGACCGTAACGCCCATTGGCAGATCTAGCAGAAATTCTTTTATAGAGGTCAACGCCGAGCTTGGCGCGACGTCGCGCCCGTCGGTAATAATGTGGACGCACACCGGCACGCCCTGTTCCATCAGCATGCGTGCGGCAGCAATCACGTGCGACTGGTGCGCATGCACCCCACCGTCCGAGATTAACCCAGCCAGATGCGCCGTCCCGCCAGACGCCTTCAGCGCGGCTGCGAACTCTAGAATCGCTGCATTGTCGAAAAACGAGCCATCCTCAATCGCGAGATCAATCTGCCCAAGATCCATGGCGACCACGCGACCGGCGCCGATATTGGTATGTCCAACCTCTGAATTTCCCATCTGACCACTGGGCAAGCCCGCGTCGGGACCATGTGTGATCAGAGTTGCGCTCGGACAGTTGGACATCAACCGATCCATCGTCGGGGTCTCCGCCAGACGCGGCGCATTGCCAGCCTCGGTATCGCTCAAACCCCAGCCGTCCAAAATGCATAAAACTACAGGTCCCGCCACGCTGTGCCTCGTTTTGCCATCTTGCTTTTCAAGGCAGATGTACCTTGGGCTTTGGCCCGACCCAAGCCCTATTCAGCAGCGAGTGGCACGCGGTCTTGGCCAATCGTTGCGATTTGCGCAATGACCCGTGCGAGACGGTCTGCAACTGCGTCAAACTGATCGTTTTTGCGGATCGACCGCTCATCCATGTAAAGCGACCGGTCGATTTCGACCTGAACAGCGTGTTGGCCACGCGACGGGCGCCCATAGGTTTGCGCGATATACGCGCCAGCAAACGGGGAGTTGCGCGCAACCACGAAGCCTGCCGCGCGAAAGGCGTCCTCAATATCGCTGACAATATCAGCCCCAGCAGACGCGCCGAAGCGATCACCCAATACGACATCCGGTCGTTTGAGGCTGCTTTTTGCGATGCCGTCCATCGCCTCATGCGGCATGGAATGCCAATCGACCAGGACAGTGCGACCAAAGCGCAAGCGCGATGTGTCCAACATATCCTGCAATTTCTTGTGATAGGGCCGCCAATACGTCGCGATGCGATACTCGGCCTCGTCGCGGCTGATTTTGCCGCGGTAGATGCCGCGCCCATTTGAAACGACGCGGGGAATCACACCAAGACCTGACGCAACCCGCGGGTTATGGCCGTACGGGCGCAGACCTTCGATTAACGCCGCATCCAATTCGTCCGACGCCCGATTAAGATCCACATAAGCTCGCGGCGCCCCCGCCAAGAGAACCGGCACTCCAAATCGAGGCGCAGTTGCAATAAGCTCGTCCACGTAAGCGTCTTCGGAAGAACGAATAGCCTGCGCGTCCAGTACCGAAGCCTGCAAAAAGTCAGGTCTGTAGTACCGCCCGGAATGGGGCGAGGCGAACACGACCTGAGATGCATGCACATGTGGTGCGTTTACGCGAAAGGCGTCTTCGAACATGTGTGGCTTCCTCCTGACGGCTAACATAACGCGAAAAGATCGTTTGCCAAAAGCCCTTGATCCGCGCTCCGACTCCTTTTATGAGCCTCCGAACTGGCGCGGCTTTCCGCGCCCAATTCATTTGGGCGCATGGCTGGGGCTGGATCGGGCGGTTAGCTCAGCGGTAGAGCACTACGTTGACATCGTAGGGGTCACTGGTTCGATCCCAGTACCGCCCACCATGAGATTTACCGGCACGACTGCGGTTGCGCCAAAACGAAACCAAGAGTGGCCCGCGTGCCGCAAGACAGATGTAAGGAGCAACCCAATGAAGGTTCGCAACTCCCTGCGCTCGCTCAAGAACCGCCACCGCGATTGCCGCGTGGTGCGCCGTAAGGGCCGCGTCTACGTGATCAACAAGACACAGCGTCGGTTCAAAGCCCGCCAGGGCTAAGGACGCCAGTCAGACAAGATCAACGGGCCGCCCTTTTGGAGCGGCCCTTTTTCATCTTTGGACCCTGTTTCGTGAGGAGGCTTTGGCCCATGTCCTCTGACTGTGCTGTTTTGGGTGTCGATTTCGGCACCTCCAACTCTGCTGCGGGGGTGCTGAACGCGGGCAAGCCGCGCCTGATCGAAATGGCGCCGGGTCAGACAACACTGCCCACAACATTCTTCTTCGATTTCGACAGCCGTGCGACGTTGATTGGCACGCCCGCCAATCAGGCTTTGCTGGATGGGTTAGAAGGCCGCTTCATGCGCGCGCTCAAACGGGTATTGGGCACATCACTGATGCACGAGCCACGTCAGATCCTGAACGAGCGCGTCACATTCGTGGACATTATCGCGCGGTTTCTAGCTGAAATCAAAGCCCGCTCCGAAGCAGCGACGGGATGCCGGTTTGATCGCGCGGTCTCGGGGCGACCTGTAGTTTTTCACGGCGTAGGTGATCCGCGCGAGGCTCAAGCCGAAGCAGATCTGCGTCAGTGCTATCACGCCGCTGGTTTCACCGAGGTGGCGTTTTTGCCGGAACCCGAGGCTGCGGCACTGGCCGCTGGAGGCCTAAACCAAAGCGGATATGGGTTGGTGGTGGATATTGGCGGCGGTACATCCGACTTTGCGCTGTTCGAAGCCAGGGCGGACGGGCTGAACATATTGACCAATCACGGCGTTCGGATTGGCGGCACCGATTTTGACCGCGCGATCAGTATTGATCGGGTTATGCCACTCTTGGGCAAAGGAACAGCATTGCGTGACGCGATTGGCCCAGGAAGCGGGCCTGCGCCCGTCGCCATTTTCAATGATCTGGCCACGTGGGAGAAAATTCCGTTTCTTTATAATGTGAAGACCCGCCGCGCGGCGGAAACGATGTTGCAGCAAGCGCTTAAGCCTGCGCAGATCGGGCGCCTCGTAAGTGTCCTGGACAACGAGTTGGGTCACGACGTTGCCTTTGCCGTTGAGGCCGGGAAGATCGCGGCAAACGACGCATCCATCGACGCGCGCATTCACCTTGGCGAGGTCGAGCCCGGCCTGTCGATTGATCTGCCCCCCGACACGATGGCAACATGTTTGGCGCCATTCGCGGCTAAGCTGCACAAAGGTGCTGCTGATACGTTGACGATGGCCAACATAAACGCGCAGGAGGTGTCGCGGGTTGTCTACGTGGGCGGATCAAGCCTCATGTCCTTCGTTCCCAGCACAATGAAAACGCTGTTCCCCAAGGCTGAACACGTCTTTGAAAATGTCTTCACAGCCGTCGCCGATGGGCTGACACGTGCGGCTGGCACGCCGCGACTGCACGCGCGGCTAGACTGGTCCTGACGGCGCAGACGTCAGACTGCGCGGCGGACTTGGCGGCAAATCAAAATCACGGGCAAAAGTCCAAGCGCGACGATCACAAGGCTCGGAACCGCAGCACCTTCCAGCCTTTCGTCACTGGCCAAACGGTAGGCTTGAACGGCCAAGGTATCCATATTGAACGGGCGCAAGATAAGCGTCGCTGGTAGCTCTTTCATCACATCGACAAAAACGATGAGCAGGGCCGTCAAGAGGCTGGGCGTCAGCAGTGGAAGGTGCACCCGGCGCAGCGTTCCGAACGGGCCCTGGCCCAATGACCG
The DNA here is from genome assembly GCA_963922415.1 of uncultured Aliishimia sp. GTDB lineage: Bacteria > Pseudomonadota > Alphaproteobacteria > Rhodobacterales > Rhodobacteraceae > Aliishimia. Next base: position 16,980 of record CAWUIP010000052.1, read on the forward strand.
CGCCGCGGCATCAAGGTTGCCGTGTACCGTGGACAGCCCGCCTTCATATGCGCCCATCGCGGCGGCCAAGAAACGCACCATATACGCAATGACCAGCAGCCAGATCGACCCGGTGATCAAAAGCCCGGTGGAAATGCCAAAACGCGCCTCCATCACCGCGTCCAGCGCATTGTCAAAGGCCGCGAAGGGCACCATGAGTCCGACAGCAATCACTCCGCCGGGCACCGCGTAGCCTAACCGCGCCAGATAGGCAGCGCCGCGCGTTTGGACGCCGGGTTGCAGCCGTTGCGCATAGCTAAGGCAGATCGCCGCCAGGACGGTAAGGCCCGCAGCAACGGTCGCGAGCGTCAAGGAGTTGCGGATGAAGCCCTGATAGCGGCGGCTGAGCAGGTCTTGCTCGGACCCCACTCCCATGCTGAACAGAATTATGATTGGTAAAATCGCCCCAAAAATGACGGGCGTGGCACAAAGCACAACTGCAAGCCAGGCACGCGGACCGTCGAGAGGTTGCGCGGGCATAGGCCGGGCGCTGCGTGCTGCCTCATGATACTGCGCCTGGCCGCGTTGTGCGCGCTCCAGCACCGCCAAAAAGAGCGCAAAACCCAGAAGGCAAACTGCGAGTTGCGCCGCAGCGGCACGGTCGGCCATTGAAAACCAACTTGTATATATGCCGGTGGCAAAGGTCTGGACCCCAAAATGCGCCACAGTACCAAAGTCAGCAATGGTTTCCATGATCGCCAGGAGCGCGCCCGCCGCGATGGCAGGGCGGGCCAAAGGCAGCGACACGCGCCAAAACGCCACCCAAGAGGATTTTCCCAAGGCCCGTGCCGCCAAGAACGTTGCGCCAGACTGCTGTAGAAACGCCGCCCGCGCCAAGAGGTAAACGTAAGGATAGAGAACTAAGATCAGCATCACAGCAGCGCCGCCCACAGACCGGACCTCTGGAAACCAATAGTCGCGCGGCCCCCACCCCGTCACGTCGCGTAAGGTCGCTTGGACAATTCCAGGGTGATCCAGAACATGCGTATAGGCATAGGCCAAGACATAGGCCGGAAAGGCCAGCGGCAGCACCAAAAGCACTTCAAAAAGGCGCACACCCGGGAAGCGGGTCATCGTCACCAGCCAAGCAGCCCCTGCCCCAATCGCCGTTGTGCCCAATCCCACCAACACGACCAAGATGAACGTGGTCTGCGTGTACCCGCCCAAGACAGTGCTCGCCAGTTGACGCACCGACTCTGTCCCCCCAGTCGTTGCGGCCAATACAACCGCCAGCATCGGAAGAAGACAAACTGCCCCTGCGGCAAGCGCGATCCAAAGCAGCGCATGCGCCCCGATCCGCCGTGGCGCGCGTGGTCTTGATGGCAACGCGTGATCCGTCATGGGACCGTTCTTTACCATAACGGTCGGACATACCAGCCCTACCCAAACCGTTTTGCGCCGCTAGAGTGTTGGAGACGAAGCAGGAGACGCCACGCAACCATGAGCACTTCGACCGCTTTGGCGCGCAATATCCGGCTTTATCCCTGGCATCAGCTTTTCCACAACTTGGTCTTCTGGCAAGCGACCTGGTTTTTGTACTTCCAAGACATCCTCTCCGCGTCCCAGGCGATCTTGCTTTACGTGATCTACGATCTCACGGTGACGGTTTTTGAGGTGCCCTCTGGATACATGTCGGATCGCGTGGGACGGCGGATAACGCTTGTTGCTTCTGCCGGGATTTACACGATTGGGCTTGGCCTTCTCCCTGTCGGGTCAAGCTTTGCGGTCTTGGCCCTGGCCCAAGGCATGATCGGCGTGGCGGCGGCATTCAAGTCCGGCACCGATACCGCGTTCCTCTATCAGTCGCTAAACGGATTGGGCCGCGCGGGCGAAATGGAGCGTCAATCGCTGCGCGCCTGGCGCTTTGGCTTCGTGGGGCTAGGGCTGTCGGCAGCCATCGGTGGCGGGCTCGCGCTTTGGGCGCCGTCGCTGCCGTTCTGGCTCTCGGCCCTGTCACTGGCCGTGGCGACCTATTGCGCGTTGCGCTTTGCCGAGCCGCCCAGTGACACAAGCGACGCCACCAGCGAGTGGAGCCGCATGCGCGCCCTCTTTGCCCGCTTCTCGCAACCTATCGTCGCTTGGCTCTTTTGCTTGGGCCTTTTGATGTACGGATTCAGCCATATCCCCTTCGTCTTCGGCCAACCGTTCATCGCCGAAACCCTGGCCGCCATCGGATACCAGGTCGAAGCCCCAGCGGTCAGCGGCATCGTCACAGCGCTGATGATGGGCCTATCTGTGCTGGTGTCCCTGGCGGCACCCGGTTTGCGCAAACGGTTGGGGCTCGTCACACTCCTCCTCATCGCGTTTGGGATCCAAGTCGGCCTTGCAGTGGCACTTGCAGCCTTCGGGTCCGTATTTGCAATTGCCCTTCTGCTTTTGCGCATGGTGCCGGATTCGCTCTCGACCCCGTTCATCCAGGCACATCTTCAGCCGCTTTTGGGCGACGAAAGCCGCGCCACCTTCTTGTCGGTCAAAAGCCTCGCAGGCCGTCTTCTCTTTGCGGCGTCACTCGCCCTCGCGGCAGGCTCAACCTCTGCACTAGGTCAAATGCCACTGGGCGACCTGCAGGCCATCCTTTGGGTCTATGGTGTGGTCGGAAGTATCGCGCTCATCGGCTTGGCCCTCTGGGCGCGGTCCATCGGATCAACGCCAGATCAGTCGTAACTGCGCGTGTCCTCAATCACCAGACCGTCCTTCGGCAGGCTGCCCGGCGGCACGATCTCAACCGCGCCTTTCAGCTTCAGCACATCACGTACCGATGCCTCGAACATGGCCGCATCACCGCCCGTGGCCTCCAAATGCACCGTCATCGTGTCTTGGTCCTGCACGCGCCCCGCAACAACCCGCGCCTTTGCGATTTCAGCATGACGCGCGACGAGTTGGGCCACCTGTTCTGGGCGCACAAACATGCCTTTGATCTTGGTGGTCTGGTCCGCCCGGCCCATCCAGCCCTTGATGCGCTGATTGGTCCGACCACAAGGGCTCTCCCCCTCCATCACCGCACTCAGGTCGCCCGTTGCAAAGCGGATCAGCGGATAGTCCGGGTTCAGTGTCGTCACGACGACTTCACCGACCTCACCTGGGCTCACGGGATCGCCCGTGCCGGGCGTCACGATTTCGACCAGGACCCCCTCATCAACGATCAACCCCTCCATCGCCGGGGACTCGTAGGCGATATTGCCCAGATCCGCCGTCGCATAGCACTGCAAACAGGTGATCCCCCGCGCCGCATAGGCCTCGCGTAGGCTGGGGAACAGCGCGCCGCCGCCAACAGCGGCCTTCGTGAACCGCAACGCCTCTCCCATCTCGTCGGCCTTATCCAGGATGACCTTCAAGTAGTCGGGCGTGCCCGCATAGGCCGTGCAGCCAATATCCGCCGCCGCGCGCACCTGAAGTTCGGTCTGCCCAACACCCGCCGGAACCACGCCCGCGCCAAGTGCTGTCGCCCCGTTTTCAAACATGATGCCCGCAGGGGTGAGATGATAGGAAAAGCAGTTCTGAACCACATCTGACGAGGTGATCCCCGCCGCATGGAGGAACCGTGCAAACCGCCACCAGTCCTTGCTGTCATGGCTGCCCGGTTCATAGATCGGCCCCGGGCTTTGAAACACATGGCTGAACTGGCTGACACCACTGGTAAAGCCGCCAAAAGGCGGGTTCGCCTGCTGCGCAGCCCCCAGCTCCGCCTTGCGCAAAACCGGCAGCGCGGCCAAGTCGCCGACCGACTTGATCCGCAAACTGTCGACACCCGCCAGACTGTCGGCATAACCCGCCATCCGCTGGGCCCGCGCGATCTGATCGGGCAACGCCGTCGCAAGGTCCTTAGCGCGCTGATCCGCGCTGCGGGTCTCAAGATCATCGTAGAATGTCATAAACGAAGCCTTACATGCTTGGGGGCTTAGGGCGTCATGTGCGCCCCGGACTTTCAACTTACCTGTCAACCGATCCGGACAAGGTCACGACAGCCATCTTTTGCGGCGCCGATACGACCGCACATCGCGGAACGACTTACGGCCCTCTTCGCTCATACCCAGATAGAATTCCTTTACATCCGGGTTCTCGCGCAACTCTGCCGCCGGGCCTTCCATCACAACGCGACCCGATTCCAAAATGTACCCGTGATGGGCAAACCGCAGCGCGACATTGGTGTTCTGCTCCGCCAGCAAAATCGTCACACCCTGCTCTTCATTGATCGTCTTCACGATCTCAAAGATCTGTTCCACCAGTTGCGGCGCCAGACCCATAGACGGCTCATCGAGCAGCACCGTCTCCGGCTTCGACATCAGCGCGCGCCCAATGGCCGTCATCTGCTGCTCACCGCCCGAAGTATATCCGGCCTGGCTCCTCCGCCGTTCCTTAAGACGCGGAAAATAGGTATAAACCATCTCCAAGTCCGCATCGACCGCACCGCGCCCATCGCTGCGTGTATAAGCCCCGGTCAGCAAGTTCTCCTCAACTGTCAAATGCTCAAAGCAATGGCGGCCTTCCATCACCTGAACAACGCCCATCTTCACCAGATCAGCGGGGTCCTTCTCGGCCGTATCAACGCCGTGATACTTGATCGACCCTTTGGTGACCTCGCCGCGCTCACTGGCCAAAAGCCCCGATATTGCCTTCAACGTCGTGGTCTTCCCAGCCCCATTGCCACCCAACAGCGCAGTGATCCCACCTTTGGGCACCGACAGGCTCACACCCTTCAGAACCAAAATCACATGGTTGTAGATCACCTCAATATTGGTGACATCCAGCACGGAATGCCCAGGCGCCCCCTCATCAAGCATCTGTCCAACCTTTCATTGTTCC
>CAWUIP010000053.1:0-21446 GCA_963922415.1 uncultured Aliishimia sp.
CCTCGATCCGGTCCGGGCGCACAAAACGTGCATCGCTCACAAACTGCGGCTGAAAATCGTCCGACTTGACCTACACCCATCCGCGCGCCATCACCCGCCTAACGAGACAGGAGACCCCTTATGCTTAGCCGCTTGCTTGGCTCCAGCCGGTACATGATCATCCTGGCCGTTCTGGGCTCGCTTCTGGCGGCGGCAACACTGCTCGTCTACGGGCTGCTGGAGGCGGGACAACTGATCTGGACAACGCTTGAAGCCGGGGAAATCTCGCGCAAGGGCGCCAAAGCACTCGCACTGGAATTCATCGAGATCGTGGACCTCTTCCTGCTGGGCACAGTCTTCTACATCATCGCCGTCGGACTTTATGAGCTTTTCATCTCATCCGACGTCGCCTTACCCGCCTGGCTCGAAATCAAAACCCTTGATGACTTGAAGAACAAGCTCATCGCGGTGGTGATCGTCGTTTTGGGCGTGCTTTTTCTGGGCCAAGTGGTCGGCTGGGATGGCGAGCGCGACCTGCTGGGCTATGGCGCCGCCTGCGCGCTGGTAATCGCAGCCCTAACCTATTTCTTGTCGATCAAAACTGGGGTGAAACCCAACGACGACGAGAATGCTTGATCCCGGTGTCGTGCTGACCCACAACTCTGACCAACACCCGCAGCAAACAAAAAAAGGCGCGCACATGACCCTTTCTGTCACTCCACTTTATGCAGGCCTCATCGCCTTGATCTTTATCCTGCTGTCGACCCGAGTGATCCTGTATCGCAGAAAGCACCAGTTGAGCGTGGGCGACGCGGGCGACAAGAAACTTCTCAAGCGGATGCGGGCGCAGGCCAACTGCGCGGAATACGCGCCGATTGGCCTAATGCTCTTGCTCTTGGCAGAACTGCAGGGAGCACCCTTTTTGGTGTTGCATGCGCTTGGTTTGATTCTTTTGGCAGGCCGCTTCATGCATGGCTATGGCTTTTCGCAAAGCCCCGGCAACATGCCACTGCGCGTGGGCGGCATGGCCTTGACGCTGATTATGATAGTGCTGACGGCCCTGGGTCTTGTGGCGCACGCACTATTTTAGCGGCTACTCCCCCATCGCGATGCCTTCGCGGCGGGGATCCGCCCCGCCCAAAAGCTGATCGCCGATGGATATCGCGTGAAGACCGGAGGTCAAAGCACGGGTGTTCACCTCAAACCCCATGGCTTCGAGCTCGGGCTGCAATGCGGTGATCGGTGCGCCCTCTTCCAAGTCATAAGTGCCAAAGCGGTTGACCGCATGGGGCATCGACACCGCCGCTTGGACATCCATGCCCCAGTCGATATGCGCGATGATTGCGTTGGCGACATATGGGATGATCCGGCTGCCCCCAGGCGAGCCTATGGCCAGAACTGGCGCGCCGTCTTTCATCACAATCGTGGGCGACATGGACGAACGCGGACGCTTTCCCGGCTCCACCCGATTGGCCACCGGCACGCCGTCGCGGTGCGAGCGGAACGAAAAGTCCGTCAACTCGTTGTTCAACAGGAACCCGCCAGCCATCAGGCGCGATCCAAAGGCGTTTTCAATCGTCGTCGTGACCGACAGCACATTGCCGTAGCTGTCGACAATCGAGATATGCGAGGTCGACGGCATCTCAATCGCATCATCGTCTGCCCAAAGCAGTGCGTGATCAAACTCCGGCTGGCCCGGTGTCACCTCGGGCAGGGCCTTACCGCTGAGCAACAGCGCCGACCGAGACGTGAGATAGCCCGGATCCACCATCCCCGCGACGGGCACGGGCACAAAATCGCTATCGGCAACGTAGCGGCCGCGATCCGCGAAGGCGAGCCGAGAGGCATCGCCAATCAGGCGGCGGGCCTCTGCGCTATCCGGTCCCAAAGCCGTAAGATCAAAGGCCTCGAGCATGCCCAGCGTTTGGCCAACAGCCAATGCGCCAGAGGATGGCGGCCCCATGCCGCAAACCTCATGTGCGCGGTAGGTGGCGCAGACCGCAGGGCGCTCGATCACCTGATAGAGCGCGAGATCCCACGCGGTCAGATCACCGGGATTGCCAGGCGCATTTTGGACGGCCTCGACGATTTTGGCCCCGACACCGCTGTCGCCCAGCGCATAGAACGTGCCCGCACCGTCCTGGGCCATGGCCGCCAGGGTTTCGGCGTAGTCGGGGTTCTGCAAGACCGTGCCTTCAACCAAGGGTTGTCCATCTGGCAGAAAATACGCCGCCGTAGGTGCAAAGCGCGCCAATCTTTCGGCATCTCGCGCCACAAGCCCCGCCAGGCGTGGTGATACGGCAAAGCCGCCCTCGGCCAGATCAATCGCGGGCTGCAACAGATCAGCCCAAGCCTGGTTGCCCCAACGTGCATGCGCCGCCTCCATCAGCGCCGGTGTACCCGGCACCCCAACAGACCGCCCGCCAACAACAGCATCAAAGAATTTCAACGGTGCCCCGCTTTCGTCCTGAAACAATCGCGGCGTGGCCGAGAGCGGCGCTGTCTCGCGCCCATCCAACGTGGTCAGAGCGCCCGCATCGGCATCATACCAGACCAGAAACGCGCCACCGCCGAGGCCAGAGGATTGCGGCTCCACCAGCCCCAGCATGGCTTGAACCGCCACAAAGGCGTCCGCTGCCGTGCCGCCCGCGCGCAGCACATCCGCCCCAGCTTGCACGGCATGCGGATTGGCCGCCGCCACCATCCAATTTTCAGCCTTCACCGGCGTGCCTGCGGCTTTCGCGGCCAAGGCGTCTGCCACCGCAGGCGAAATCGCGGCAAAAGCACCAATCGTCGCGGCTTCGGGCGCGACCGCGTCAGCGGCCTCTTGGGCCGCCAATGGGGTGGCCAAAACAAGGGCAGCGGTCAGGGCAATTCGGTGCATAGCAAAGCCTCCTTCAGGGTGTTTCCCCTCATGGTAGAGGCATTTTGCGACGCTGTCACAGCATAGACGGCACAACAAGGTCCGGCGGGCGGTGCCCATCGTCGAAGGTCTTAATATTGATCAAAACTTTCTCGCCCATCTCCAAGCGACCTTCGCGCGTGGCCGATCCCATATGCGGCAGCAGCACGACATTCGGCAGTTCCGGCAACCGTGGATGGGCCGCGTCGCCTTCGTAAACGTCCAAGCCCGCGCCTGCGATCTCGCCCGCGCGCAGCATCCGGGTCAGCGCGTTCTCGTCGATCACGTCGCCGCGCGCGGTGTTCACGATCACCGCATCGGGCTGCATCAACTTGAGCCGCCGCGCACTCAGAAGGTGATAAGTCGACGGGGTCGACGGGCAATTGACCGAGATGATATCCATCCGCGCCAACATCTGGTCCAAACTCTCCCAATAGCGCGCGCCCAGCGCGTCTTCGATCCCAGTATGGAGCCGCCGCCGGTTGTGATAGTGCACCTGCAGCCCGAAGGCGTTCGCACGCCGCGCCACCGCCTGCCCGATATGGCCCATGCCGATAATGCCCAAACGGCGCCCGCTGATCCGCCCGCCAAGCAGCGCTTGCGGCGACCAGCCCTCCCACGCGCCGCTTTGCATAACACTCAGGCCCTCGGGGATGCGGCGCGTCACGGCAAGGATCAGGGCCATAACCATATCCGCCGTGTCATCGGTCAACACTCCCGGCGTGTTCGACACCAAGATGCCACGTTGCCGGGCTGTGGTCACATCGATGTGGTCAACCCCTGCCCCGTAATTCGCAATCAGCTTCAGACGGTCGCCCGCTTGGCTGATCATCGCCGCATCGATCTTATCGGTGATCGTGGGGACGAGCACATCGGCAGACTTCATCGCCTCTGCCAGTTGCGCGCGCGACATCGGGGCATCGGTGCTGCGCAGCTCGACGTCGAAGAGATCGCTCAGACGCGCCTCAACCGGTGCGGGCAACCGTCGCGTAACGACAACACTTAGACGCGGTTTTGCCATGGACGATTCCCCTGCTCTTTTCAGCCTTTGCCCCTGCATGGCATGGTGCCGCAAAGGGCATGGAGGCACAAGAACTCCGGCCATAACAGGCAAATCGCGCAGGGTCGTCCGATGTTCAGAACGCGGATCTTTGGAATTTTGGTGGCTTTGGGCCTGGGTGCGCAGGCGGCGGCGACCGACCGTGGACCCGTGACGCATTTGCCCCTCCCGCGCTATGTCTCGCTGAAGGCGGCCGAGGGCAATGTCCGCCGCGGCCCGTCGCTGAGCCACCGGATTGATTGGGTTTACAAGCACCGCAACATGCCGCTGCGCGTCACTGCTGAGCACGGGCATTGGCGCCGTGTCGAAGACCGCGATGGCGTCGGCGGTTGGCTGCACTACTCGCTGATCTCGGGCAACCGCACGGTGATCGTCGAGGCAAATATGCTGCAACTCTACAGCCGCCCGGACGCCACAACCCATGTGAACGCCGCCCTAGAGGCTGGCGTCATCGCCGAGTTAGGTGCCTGTGACGCCCAATGGTGCCGGTTGCGGGCGGGCGGCTATCGCGGTTGGGCGCGCCGGGACGCTTTGTGGGGTATCTTCCCGGGCGAAGTCCGAGACTAGGGGCCCGGCGCCCTCGCCAAGTAGCCGCCAAACATCCAGCCTGTTTGGTCACCAATCTCGACCCGCCGCCACCTGGCACGCGTCTCCAAGATCAGCGCGCCAGTGCCTGCATCAAACTGAGTTATCGGCTCAAATTCGATGCCTGGGCCGCGTCGCAAGTACACGCTGTCGCCGGTGACTTGAGCGGCGATCGGTGGCGGTAGTGGAGTTTGCCAAGCATCGACTGCAACGACGCCCAAACGTTCTAAGGGCGGTATTTGCTCCGGGGCATTGAACGGCACATTGATGGAGGGCGGTGGTGTCTGTGCAATGGTTTGTGCTGTAACGACCCCAAAAGCAGAAACTGCCGGCACTGAACGTGCTTTGGCCGTTAACGGAATGCGGGGCTGAGACTCTTCGGCCAAACTGCGGGACCTAATCTGAGCGTCAAGCCGTCGGTCCGACCCAATCGCCAGGCGATCGACGACAAGCTTCGCCACATGCTTAGGTGACTGCGGTGTCGCCACAGACGCAACCTTTGCCTGAGGCCGCTCCGGCACACCTACAACACGTGTCACGGCAGGTCTTTCGGTTATGGTCGCCACCTGTGCACCGCGCTGTATGCGTGGATCCAAGTCGGGCACATCGCGTTGATGCTCCAATCGCGGCACGGTCTGCGTTGCAGTCGGGGCATTGGGTGCTTGTAACCCAATGTCAGTGACTGTCGCGGAACCGGTTTGGGCCTGCGGCAAGCCTGCAAGCGTCGGGGCGGTCGTCGCCACAACGGCCACCTGCAATTCCCTATGCTGACGCAGTCCCGGACGCGCGCGCACCGCGTCCAATGCAACAGGCCGATCCGCTGGTTGAAGACCGCCTTCAAACGGAGCCTGCCCCATCGTCTCAATCGGGCTGATATACGTGACCTCAGGCGGCGTGTGCGTGATCAACGCCGCTGCCGTTAAGCCAAAAAAGAGAGTAGCCCCCATTGAAGAGCCAGACGAGGTCGCGTCCATGTCGATGTTCTCTGCGTTGCAAAGAGCCGCGCAAGGGCCCGGCCCCCCGTTTAGGCAGGTACGCGCAAAAGGTCTATCGCCGTTTGGTAAAACTGGGATGCGGATCGCCTTTGAGGCAGCGCGGAATGACTGGAAAGCTGTCGGTCAGAAAATAGGCATACGTGCCTTGGGGAAATTCCTGTGTGCTAACGACTGCACCGTTGCACTCGTCCAATCCCCCGGCCCCCGCAACATATTGGTAATCCTGTATAAATGCGCCGTCATATCGACCAGACGGTTGGGACCCTCCCGGCCGGGCTCCAGACTTAAGTCGATAACTTGACGTCATTTTCACAACCTGCCCGTTTACCTCAGCTGTCATTGCGTAGATGGGAAACCCGTCTGCCGCATACCCGATGAGGGGGGAAGCCTTAGAGCCTGACCAACCCACCTCGTTTAGAAGCCCCACGGGCATGCCATGGTAGTGGTAAGCGCCAGAGGGTTGGACATGTGCATAGTTTGCATCCAAGCCCAGTGGCACGGCACCACCCAGCGCCTCGTATTGCCAGCCGGACCGACGATTTCCCTGCCAAAACTCAGCGGCACCAGGATCGAACGGCACACCGTTTATGGCCACACCAAAGAGCGTTCGAAGTCCAAGGTCTTTCGCACGTCCCGGTGTGTTCGAGGTGGGAATAGTAAAGGAGTAGTGCTGGGCGGCGATGCGATGAGGATTGCCGCGGTTGGGAAATTGCCCGACAGCGTGCGTCGGCAGACCATTAGATGTCAATTTGAGCTGCCGCCCATCAGCGGACAGCGAAACTGTGGCGCCCTGGACGGCACGAGTGGCGGCCTGCAATGGCAGCGACTGGGCTACTGTGGCCGTGTGTTTGCGCATCATTGGGCGGCCTTGGGCATAGACCAACAGCGGGACCACAACTGCAAACGTAGACAGGCAAATCAGTGTTCGTTTCATAACGACTCCTCTCTTCAGCAACAAAATCAGGGATGATCAAAACAGGTCCAAGCCGCCCATCCTCAAAGACCAACATCAGCGTAAACAAGGCTGGGATTTGATCCACGAACTCCAATGCGACCGTATATGTCGTCGCGACATCTGCGGGCAGCGCGCCGCTTGGGTTCGACGTGATCCGCGCATTGGCAGGGGCCACAACGCCGTCAAGCATGTCCGCATGCTCAAAGGCTTCGACCTCCAACGTGACCGTCAACACCTGATCGTTCGACTGTGCGGCAATCGCCCTTGCCGCAATCTGCGTTTCGTGACCGTCTTCATGCGCCCAAGCAACGGTGGACGAAAGTGTCGCACAAAACCAGAGGATCCAAATCATGTATTTCATGACTCTGGCACGTCCAAGCCAGAGAGTTCCGGCGCGCGATCCTAACTTTTTTGTCTGCTTGTGATTTTTCGCTTGCAGCCTTTGCTGCAGACAAGTATCTCCGCTGCACCCAATGGATGCGGGCGTAGCTCAGGGGTAGAGCATTACCTTGCCAAGGTAAGGGTCGGGCGTTCGAATCGCCTCGCCCGCTCCAACTTAACTCACTGCTGAACGGTATTGGTGTTGGCGCGGATACGCGCCCAAGGTTCTAATTCGATAATGACCGGGCGTTTAAGCGCGACCATGTGCTATCATGCGCGTGCGTCTAAGAAACCCCTCAAGAAAGCACCCCGAGTACGATTTCGGACCGTGTTGGTTCCTAGGGTCAGGACCCATTAATCCAGCGTTGCCAAGCTTTAATGGCACACCAGAGGTGTGACGGGTTCAGTGGACTCTGCTCCTAGCTGCAGACCACAGCCCTGAAATAGAACTACTATTCCAACGGCTTCGATATTTTCAGAAACAAAATCTACTGAACTGGCAATGCGGGATTAATGGTCCTGACCCCAGCACCCTTGGATTGACGCGCTTTTACAAATTTGGCACGTCTTTATGCGTGGGATCGATTGCGCATGGGGTGATGCGGACAGCAATCGAAATTCAGAATTAAATCGTGCATTTATCCGGCCTTAGGTGGGACACTATCTTACGTTGAGTGACAATATTCTATCTGGGATTGAATTTCATGCGGCAAAACCATGGAAAGATTGTGTCTTTTCTATGACAATGTTAGTTCAATTCCACATTTCCCGCGTTAACGTGGGTGCATTAGAATTTTGCGCGCGCGTTTTGCGTAATTGGTTTTGGGTTGCTGTCGGGTAATGACGCGTATTTCGACCATTCAAGAATCGATTGTTGAATTCATTTTATCAGATCAGCTGACCCCGCAACGCGTCGTGGAGCGGACAGCGCAGCAGTATACGACAGTCTCCGCAGATCTGATCTTGGTGGCCCTCGTCAGCACAGCTCATGAGCTCCAGTATTTGTATTCGGCGCGCGACCCTTCGACGACTCAGTTTGGGTTCGAACTTTACAAGTGCGCTGCCCTGTTTGCCTGCGATGTTGCTGCTGCGCGTGCCAACGGAACGGGTGCTCCGACAGGTGCCGATATTGTTCAGTATTGGGAAACCGTGTCGGGCGGCGTCTTTTTGGAAGAAGGCCCGAGTGCCAGCTAAGCCCACGCCATGCAGGCGCCTTCGCGGCGGCAAAAGAATTTTCGCAGGCGCATTCACTCTCCGTCTGCCGGGACTTATCTTTTCGGCAGGCTACTAAACGGAGGCATCAGGATGACGGATCTCACTGGCCAAACAGCGCTTATCACCGGCGCATCCCGCGGCATCGGGGCCGCGACAGCGCGGCATTTGGCGTCTCTTGGCGCCCATGTCATTTGCGCAGCCCGCAGCGCAGGCGCGATTGAGGATCTCGCCGCCGAGATCTCGGCTAACGGCGAAAAAGCCACTGCGGTCACAGTCGATGTTGCCGACAAAGCGTCGGTTGAGGCGCTTGTGTCTCAGACTGTTGAGATCACCGGCCGTCTCGATATCGTCGTCAACAATGCCGGTTTGATCGAACCCATTGCGCGGCTCGAAGACAGCGACCCGGATGCCTGGGGCCACATCGTCGATGTGAATCTGAAAGGCGTCTACTACGCGATGCGCTTTGCGATCCCGGTCATGAAGGCGCAAGGTGCGGGCACGATCATCAATATCTCATCGGGTGCTGCGACCGGGGTGCTGGAAGGATGGAGCCATTACTGCGCAACCAAGGCGGCGGTTCTGTCGCTTACAAAGTTGGGGCACAAAGAATACGGCGACCAGGGCATCCGTGTTGTCGGCCTCAGCCCGGGCACGGTTGCCACGGACATGCAGGTGCAGATCAAAGCCAGCGGCATCAACCCGGTCAGCCAGTTGGACCCTGGCGTGCACATCCCACCTGAGTGGGTCGCGCAAGCCATCGCGTATCTGTCCACACCTGCAGCGGACACCTACTTGGGCACAGATTTTTCGCTGAAGACCGCCGAAGGCCGCGCAGCGCTTGGCTTGCCAGCACCCTAGGGTTCAGGCCCTAGAGACTGCGACCTAAAGGCTGCGTCCGATACCGTCGCGCTTGAGCCGGTCCAGCGCGGTTTGCGCGTTCTCGTGATGCGGATGAAGCGCCAGAACCTGAAGGAAGGCATCCTCCGCGCGCCGCAGATCGCCAAACTGTTGGAACAGCACGCCTAGGCCGAACAAGGCGTTGTATTCATTTGGGTTAAGCCGAAGCACATGGCCGAGCGCATCAAGCGTTGGCCCATATAGCTCGGCCTCGAAATACGCGCGTGCGAGGCCATGCCAGCCTTCGGCAAAGTCAGGCGCATGGTCGGTTAGCGCGCGAAAGTGATCTACGGCGGCGGCCATGTCTTCGGCCTCTAACGCCTCGCGCCCCCGCCGCAACAGCAGATCCATCGAGGCGGACCCAGACTTCGACCATTCAGCGCGCAACTGACGATCCAGGCGCATCGCCTCTTCGGGGGTCGATTCTTTAAGGGCCTCCAGAAGGTCCGGCACCGTGTTTTGCGCAGCGCAAGGTAAGGAAAACCCGACTGCGAGGACAAGTGCCGCAACGGTAGACTGGCGAAGCTGAGATGAGATGCGCATATACGGCAAGGTAACATCAATATATGGCGCGTCCAGTGCAACGGCCCGCTAATACAACTGAAAGGCTTCACCAATGAGTGACATCCTAACTTCTGCAATCGCGGCGCTGACTGAAAAACTGGGCGGTGGCGCGGATATTGGCGGCTCTGCCAAGTTCGAGATTGTCGGCGAAGGTGCGTTGATCATCGATGGCGCAGGCGTGCGCGCGTCTGACGAAGCGGCTGACGTGACGCTGTCGGCGGATGCGGACACCTTCCAAGGCATCCTCAGCGGCGACGAAAATCCGACCTCTGCCTTTATGACAGGCAAGCTGAAGGTCGATGGTGACATGGGGATGGCGATGAAGCTCGCCTCAGTCCTCGGTTAACACCTTTCGGCGTATGGTACGGGCATGAGTTCTCAGGTTTTGGAAGACGCACCACTTTATACTGACGTACACCCCGGGCCCGCCGATGGGCGGGCCTGGTGGATAAACACGTCTGATGACGTGCGGCTGCGGGTGGCCGCCTGGGGCATCGAGGCCGCGCAGGGAACAGTGCTGCTTTTCCCGGGCCGTACCGAATATGTCGAGAAATACGCGCCCGCCGCGGGCGATCTTGCACAGCGCGGTTTTGCGACACTGGCGATTGACTGGCGCGGCCAAGGCCTGGCCGACCGCTTGCTCGACGATGGGCGGATCGGCCATGTGGGTGCGTTCCGCGACTACCAAAAAGATGTGGCGGCGATGCTGCGGGCCACGCGGGTCCTCGACCTACCGGAGCCGTACTTCCTGCTGGCCCACTCCATGGGGGGCGGCATTGGCTTGCGCGCCTTGCACGAAGATTTGCCTGTGGCGGCGGCAGCGTTCACCGGACCGATGTGGGGGATACGCATAGCGCCCGCTCTTCAGCCGGTGGCCTGGGTGCTGACACGGCTGATGCCAGCACTCGGGTTCGGCGGCAAACTGGCACCAACCACCCAGCCCGAACCTTATGTGCTGCGCGCGCCGTTCAAAGACAATATGCTCACCACCGACCCAGAGATGCACCAGATGATGCGCGATCAGGTCACTAAGCATGATGGGCTGTGCCTCGGCGGCCCAAGCTATGTCTGGCTGGGCGAAGCCCTTGGCGAATGCGCAACACTGGCCGAAATGCCTTCGCCCAAAGTGCCGTGCCTGACATTTGTCGGGTCAAATGAGCGGATCGTGCACACCGACAGCATTGATGCGCGGATGCAGGCCTGGGCGGGTGGTGATCTGCAGGTCCTAGAGGGCTGCGAGCACGAGGTCTTGATGGAAACGCCCGACACGCGTCAGGCGATCTTTGACCGCCTCGCCACGCATTTCAGCAAGGCGGCTTAAGCCGCCTGTGCCTGAGGCGGCATCTGCATTTAGGCGCGGCGCTGGCGCGTGCCAGAATGTGCCGCTGACAAAGTGATTTGGCCGCCCCGATCTGGGTGATCGGAAGGGCAAATCTCTGCCGTCAGAGGCAAATTCCGCCGCGTCCCCTTGGGATTTCGCCAAAATCCGCCCGTGCTACGTTACTTTCGCTTGAAAAGGGGCCAACTTTCCGGCGCGAAAATGCCTGGCACGCGCGGATTTTGGACTGAAACCAGCGCTGCGCCTGAATGGAGACACCACCTACAGCCAGAGCGGATTTGGAAATTGCCACCGCTCTGCTAAACTCCGTGACTATGAGCGGTCCCCTTCTGAGTTTTCGCCCCGAGGGCATTTACTGCGCCCAAGCGGACGTCTTTATCGACCCCTGGCGGCCCGTGGATCGCGCCCTGATCACGCATGGGCATGCAGATCACGCGCGCCCCGGCATGCGGCACTACCTAAGCACAGATATCGCCGCCCCGGTTTTGCGCCATCGGCTGGGGGACATCCCCTTGGAGACCGTCCCCTATGGAGAAGTGCGCCAGATCAACGGGGTCGAGATCAGCTTTCACCCCGCAGGACATGTACCGGGTTCCGCACAGATCCGCCTGTCCTACAAAGGCGAAACCTGGGTGGTCTCTGGCGACTACAAAATCGAAAATGACGGGCTATCGACCCCGTTCGAACCTGTGCCCTGCCAGCATTTCATCACCGAAAGCACATTTGGCTTGCCTGTCTTTCGCTGGCAGCCGCAGCCCCGTGTCGCCGAAGAGATCAACGCCTGGTGGGCGGCCTGTGCAGCTGCGGGCAAGATCCCAATGCTTGGCGCCTATTCGCTGGGCAAGGCCCAACGGTTGCTGTCGCTGTTGGACGGGCCAGGCCCAATCCTGACCCACGGCGCGGTCGAAGGCACCAACCAGGTCTTGCGCGCCCAGGGCATCGTCCTGCCCGACACCCAAATGGTCACGCCCGACACCAAGGGCAAAGACCATCCAGGCGCGATTGTCCTCGCGCCCCCTTTGGCGCTGTCCAGCACGTGGGCGCGGCGCTTTGGCCCGCGCGAGACCGGGTTTGCCTCTGGCTGGATGCGCCTGCGCGGCATTCGGAGACGGCGTGCGGGTGACCGGGGTTTTGTCGTCTCGGACCACGCCGATTGGCCGGGCCTACTGGAGACTATCCGCGCAACTGGCGCGGAAAACATCTATGTCACACATGGTTACACCGAGATCTTCTCACGCTACCTCAATGAGACTGGCTGGAACGCGCGCATTGTTGAAACAGAGTTCGGCGACAGTGATGAGACCGAAAGCGAAGCGGCATGAAGGATTTCGCCGCCCTCTTCACCGATCTCGATCAAAGCACCAAAACCACGTCTAAAATCAATGCGATGGCGCAGTTCTTTGAAACGGCACCTGAGACAGACCGGCTTTGGACCATCGCGCTTTTCTCCGGCCGGCGGCCAAAGCGCGCGGTCAACACAACGCGCCTGCGCGAATGGGCGGCAGAGCGGGCGGGCCTGCCGCTTTGGCTCTTTGAAGAGGCCTATCCCATCGTCGGCGATTTGGCCGAAACCATCGCGCTGATCCTACCGCCGCCTGACAGCGTGACCGATCGCGGGCTCACCCACTGGATCACAACCTTGCGCGCGATGTCCAATGATGAAGAGCCGCAGCGCAAAGCGAAGATCAATACCGCCTGGGACGAGTTGGACCCGACGCAGCGATTTCTGTTCAACAAGCTTCTGACAGGTGGGTTCCGCATTGGCGTAAGCCAAAAGCTGATGACCCGCGCGCTCGCCAAAGCCACCGGCAAGCCTGAGGCCGAGTTGGCGCACCGGCTGATGGGCAATTGGTCGCCCGAGACCACCGACTGGCATCAATTGGTCGAGGCGGAAGACGCCAGCGCCGATGCCTCCCGCCCCTACCCGTTCTACCTGGCCTATGGGCTAGAGGACGCGCCCGAGGCCTTGGGCGACCCTGCTGACTGGCAGGCTGAGTGGAAGTGGGACGGCATTCGCGGCCAGTTGATCCTGCGGGACGGGCAGCACTTTACTTGGTCGCGCGGTGAAGAGTTGATGACGGACCGTTTCCCCGAACTCGCCCGCGCCGTGGATTTCATCCCCGACGGCACTGTGCTGGACGGTGAAATTCTCGCCTGGAACGGCGCGCCAATGCCCTTCAACGCGCTGCAAAAGCGGATTGGGCGCAAGACGGTGCCGAAGAAGCTGCTGCAAGAGGCGCCCGTGATCCTCTACGCCTATGACCTTCTGGAATGGCAGGGCGAAGATTGGCGCGACCGCCCCCTGGCAGAGCGCCGCGCGCAACTTGACGCGCTGTGTGATGGCCTGCCAGCGGACGCGCCTGTCCTTTTGTCACCGCAGGTTGCCTTCACGGACTGGTCTGACTTGTCGGAGGCCCGCCTGACCGCGCGAGAGACCCATGCCGAAGGGCTAATGCTCAAGCGCAAGGCCTCGCCCTACCTGTCGGGCCGTAAGAAGGGGGATTGGTGGAAATGGAAGCTTGATCCTCTGTCCATCGACGCGGTGATGATCTATGCTCAGTCGGGCCACGGACGCCGCGCAAACCTGTTCACGGATTTCACCTTCGCCGTGCATAACGGCAACGAACTGGTGCCCTTCACCAAGGCCTATTCCGGCCTGACGGACGAAGAATTCACCGAGATCACCGCCTGGGTCCGCAAACACACCCAGCAACGGTTCGGGCCGGTGCGGCAGGTTACGCCCCAGCATGTGTTTGAAATCCACTTTGAAGGCATTCAGGAAAGCACGCGGCACAAATCCGGCGTATCCTTGCGGTTCCCGCGCATGGCACGGTGGCGGCGCGACAAACCGGTGAGCGAGGCCAACTCGCTGGATGATCTGAAGGAGCTTTTGCAGATCTATGGATAAACCAACCGCTCAGATGCCCCCGGCACCCACACCACCCAAACGTGCCCTGCCCGAAGGCGCCGTCGACGCGCATGTCCACCTGGTGGCCGGCGCGGGCGAGTTTCCCTTGTGGGACGGCCGCGTCGAGGACCCTGCACCCGGCCCCAGTTTCGACGGATGGTTAGAGCTGTACCGCAGGCATCTGCGCACGTTGGGCTGCGCGCGCGGCCTGATCGTGCACTCGATCCTTTATGGCACCGACAATGCGGTGACCGTGGCGGCTGTTGAGCGGATGGGGGCCGGCTTTAAGGGCGTGGGCCTCCTGCCAGACGGCGCGAGCGAGGCCGAGCTTGACCAATTCGCCGCCTGGAACATGGTGGCGGTGCGGTTGAACTACGTCCACGGCGGTGTGCTTACCTGGCCCGGCGCAAAGGCGATGGCCCCGGCACTGGCCGCGCGGGGTCTGCATATCCAGATGCTCGCCCATTCGGACCGCCATATGGAAGAGATCGCGGACGACGTGCGCGCGCTGCCCTGCCCGGTCGTCTTTGACCACCTGGGCTGGCCCGCCGACGGCATGACCCCCGACAGCCCCGGCTTCCAAGCGCTCTGCGCACTGCTGGCCGAGGGACACGCCTATGTAAAACTCTCTGCCCCCTACCGGATGTGCGACGCGCCCTATGCCGAGGCGGCAGCCTGCACGGCAGCCCTCCTCGCCGCCAATCCCGAACGGTGCCTGTGGGGCAGCGACTGGCCGCACCTTATGCTGAACGGGGCCGAAATGCCGCAAGCGGCCCTCTTGCTAGAGGCCGTCGACGCCCTCATTCCCGACACAGCCACCCGCCAAGCCGTCTTCGTCGACACGCCCACGAAGCTCTTTGGATTGGATTGATCCGTTCGCTGAAGCTCCATCAAATGGCAGCTTGGCATGTCGTGACGAAACGCAATTCCATACGATTGCCCTTCGACCCACAGATGACTCCTCGCACGGTCACGGGCGGCGTGGAGTGGACTTGACCAGCCGTACCCAAAGCTGTCTTTCTGCAATTCACTGCGCGTAGAACGACCCGCGCGGCAGTTCCGCGGGACTAAGCTGCCCAACATGGGTGTCGCGATTTTGAACACCGGAAAGTACGTTTCATTGTCTCTTAAACATCGCGGAGCATCGTCCATGAAAAAAACCACACATTCGAAAGCCAGACGAATACAAAAAATCGGTACATTCTTGAACGGTATTCGCGGCTGAAACGCCTCGTTCCGGGCCCATGTCTATTGTGATGTAATCCGTTCGTTGCAACGTATTCTGCATGCCTTCAAGAATTTCTGGCTCAACGCCCTCCGCCTCTTACTTGATCAAGCGCACCCTAGTGTCGGGCACATCTTCACAGTCATCCAGCCGTATTGTTTTTACAGTATAGGAGTTCGATGTACGCCCCTGATCCATTAACGAGGAGTCGCCCGTACTGTTCGCGTCATAGAATTGCATTTCGCCTGAATCTTTCCACAGTGCGGCTTGAATGGGCATAATCTCCAGATCTTTGGCATTTTGGGAGAGAGCCCGGAACTCTGCAATATCCGGTTCAAAAGCCACAACCTTGGCGCCGGCCTTTGCGCAAACGACGGAAAACTCCCCGATGTTTGCCCCACAGTCTATTACGAAGTCCCCTGCTCGAATTAGGCCGTCAGGCACACAGTACTCCGCCATCAGAGAGGCACGGCGGTTTTGAACACCGTTCCTGTACTGGAGACTCAGACGGGACTTGCGAGCCACCGCTACGGTTTCGCCATCACTCTCCACAAAGTAGAGACCATCACGAAAGGATAGACTGACTTGCGAAATTTTCCTTAAGTGTTTGGTTTTCTCGAAACGTGAGGCGAACTGAGCGCCGTCGGCCGCGTAAACCCAGCTTAAAATCCCACGTTTGGTACTTTCGACAAGCATGGTTGCATCGTCCACGTAATTCAGTTTGCCAAAAAATTCAGTTTGCTAATATCGCACACGCGTCCCACCTAAAGCCCAGGACACTCGTCCCGTTTGTTCGACGTCGGTCGAAACACAGAGCCCGGCAGATCTCGGAAATTTTGTTTACAGGTCTTTGATTCTCAATCCTTCTGCCAGCCTTACTAGGTTGGCTTTGATGCACACTATGGTCAACGTTGCTTTGAAGGTGCCGGTGATGGCGTGATTAAAACGTGTGCAATGGGCTCAAACCGAACCTCGCTGCACAGCGCAGTCAGCAAATCCCGAGACGCGTTGGAAGAGGGTGGTACCGCCTCCCTGGCTTGAATAGGGGACTGACCTAAGACCCGACTTCCCTCCAGCTTTTGGGAGACTCCGTCAGTTGGTTTCTGGCGTCATGCGGCCTTGGTTTTCAGTTTTGATTTCACTGCAAACTCCCGTGGGGTGACCTTGCCCAGCGATGAGTGGGGTCTCAGTCGGTCTTAGTCTTCCATCCAGGCAGTGATCTTTTCGCGGGCCTCGGCCAAGAACCCAGCCTAGACCAGAGCTTTTCTCAACATAGCCCACCGCAGAGTGACCCGAAGCCTGCTCACTCTGCCTGCGCAAGATAAAGACATGGAAATCACTGACGACTTCAGTTTCGGAGCGTTCAGAGCTCAGCCTCTGGCGATCGACAACTCTATAGACGCCGTCACTGAAATTTAGTCATGCCGCTACTTCGTTGAGGCTATTCTGGCCCATATGGAAGACTCCCATTACTAATGAGATATTCGTCGAATTCAAACGAAAAAATGACCTCCTCAAAAAACAAGCTATTTGGCTCCCCTGTATGCGGGTCAGTACCGCCTCGACCTGGCAGAAATTGAACTGCGCTCATCAATGGATTAAAAGCAGCTACAGAGATCGAGGTGACAAACCTCTTTGGCGTCGTGCCATTTTTACGAAAACACTTTCCGGAGTACCGATGAAACTTAATCAAAAACCTGACGGTCACCTCACGTTCACTATGGCACGAAGACCCTAGTGTTTCCTCACCAACGCTCTCGTCTTCCAAAGGCGTGAATAAATCGGGATCAAACGGGCAAAAAACTCCACCGCATTCCCTCACTGGGTATTTGTAGAATCTTGATTTATCAGAGCTTTCGATCAGAGATCGGATATGTGATCTTTCAACAACCGCGTAGAAACTTTTATCGCTCAGTGGTGTGTATTTTTCCACCAACTGCTTGACGTACAGCCCACTGTCGTTGGGATATCCACTACGCTGACCCAAGACGCGTGCATCCGCAAAATCTTGTGGCGCACCTGTGTGTGATACACCTCCGATGGTTCCGCTGTCCAACCATTCGGAATGTATTTCGGACACTACTTCATTGGAAAAGGATCGTTGTGCGAAGAAGTACAATAGATATGTTGTGGGGAAATATATAATAGGCGATAGAACCAAAATTAGTAGGAAAACTCTAATTTTCGACACATCGCAATCCCCCCCAATTTTTACATAATGCGCCCGACCGCTCATCGAACGCCAATTCGCATGCACTGCATTCTAATGTAGAATGCGCCATCAGGGTACCGGGTTCAATAACGAACGCCCGCGCAGCTTAGCTGACATTTACTGTAGCTCAGAAGCACCACAAGAAGGACCAAATGCTGCACAGCGCAGTCAGCAAATCCCGAGACGCGTTGGAAGAGGATGGTACCGCCTCCCTGGCTTGAACAGGGGACCTCTGGATCCACAATCCAGCGCTCTAACCAACTGAGCTAAGGCGGCACGGGGTGTCTCGTCGAGAACCGTGCGGGTAGCTAGCATGGCGGTTTTTGCGCCGCAAGATGAAACCGTGGGCCGCGATTGCCGAATTGCTGGTTTGTAATCGGGCTTAGCGGATCGGGAATTGGCGCAGGCAGGTGCCCGCTTTGCCGTGGAAATCGCGCAGGTGCTCTTCCGGGGTGTAGCGCTGCATCACGGTCGTGAAGGCGCGTTGGCGTTGGCGTTCATCGCCGCTGACATAGCGCGTGATGATCACGGCCGAGGCCACGTGGAAAATGCGTACATCTTTTTGCGAGATCTCGCCCGCGCGGGCGGCGGCCGAGGGGATGACAGACAAGATCGCGGCACAGCGCAGCGCGGCGGCCTCTTTGCCCTGATAGACTTTCGCCGCCGCCGATACCGGCAACAGCATCAGACACACACAAAACCAGAAACCAAACCGCATCGTTCCCAAACCACCTTTCACCAAAAAGCGGATTTGGCGTATCGGACCCATATGTCATGGATAAAGCGCCCGCCCGACCATTCTGCGGCTCTTCTAAGGCGGCGCAGGCCAAATGATGAACGCGGGCCCCTAGGCGGCGTCTGCATTTAGGCGCGGCGCTGGCGCGTGTCGGAATTTGCCGCTGACAAAGTGATTTGGCCGCCGCGACCAGGAGGATCGGAAGGGCACATCTCTGCCGTCAGAGGCAAATTCCGCCGCGTCCCCTTGGGATTTCGCCAAAATCCGCCCGTGCTGCGTTATTTCCGCTTGAAAAGGGGCCGCCTTTCCGGCGCGAAAATGCCTGGCACGCGCGGATTTTGGACTGAACCCAGCGCTGCGCCTAAATGCAGACGCCGCCTAAAACGCCTTGAAGGTCATTGTGGTCAGCGACCGCTCAATCCCGTCTATTTCAAGCAAGCGTTCATTGATGAAGCGCCCCACATCCTCGCCGTCTGGAATGTAGAGCTTCATCAGAAGGTCGTACTCGCCCGAGGTTGAATACAGTTCCGAGTGGATCTCGCGCAAGGCGATGTCTTCGGCCACGGCATATGTTGTGCCGGGCTTGCAGCGGATTTGGACAAAGACGCAAACTGTCATGCGGGCTCCTCTATGGGCGTTGTGCAAAGACTGACACAGCTTGGCGCTTGCGCGCAATGTCCCTCTTGGCGCGGGGCCGCCCGGTGCCTATAAGGCAGCGCGTTTGACCCAAAGGATCCCTGCCCCATGCGCCAGGCCACTATCACCCGCACCACGGCGGAAACCGACATCACAGTGACGCTGAACCTGGACGGCAGCGGCACCTATGACAACCAGACGGGTGTCGGGTTCTTTGACCATATGCTGGATCAGTTGGCGCGCCATGCACTGATCGACATGACCGTGCGCGCGACGGGTGATCTGCATATCGATGACCACCACACGGTCGAGGATGTAGGCATCGCGATTGGCCAGGCTTTGACCCAAGCCTTTGGCGACAAACGCGGGATCCGGCGCTATGGCGCGTGCCTTTTGCCCATGGATGACGCGCTGGTGCGTGCAGCACTGGACCTCTCGGGGCGGCCCTTTCTTGTGTGGGGGCTTGAGATGCCCACGGACAAGATCGGGACCTTTGACACCGAATTGGTGCGCGAGTTTTTCCAGGCGCTGAGCACCCATGGCGGCATCACGCTGCATGTGGATCAGCTTCATGGGTTGAACAGCCACCACATTGCCGAGGCTGCGTTTAAGGCGGTCGCGCGCGCGCTGCGCGAGGCGGTAGAGCCGGACCCCCGACGCAGTGACGCTGTGCCGTCGACCAAAGGCACACTTTAGCGCGAGGGTGGTCATGCTAACCGTTTTGATCGACTACGAAAGCGGCAATCTTCACTCGGCCCAAAAGGCGTTTGAGCGGATGGCGCGCGACGTGAATGGCGGCACGGTGCTGGTGTCTGACAAGGCCGAGGATGTCGCGCGTGCGGACCGGATCGTGCTGCCGGGCGATGGGGCGTTCCCGGCTTGCATGGACGCGCTGGAAAGCTCGGGCGTGTTTGAGGCGCTCATCGACGCGGTAGAGGTCAAAGCACGTCCCTTCTTGGGGATTTGTGTCGGCATGCAATTGATGGCAACGGCGGGGCATGAATACCGCGAGACCAAAGGCCTGGGCTGGGTGTCCGGCACCGTCCGCCGAATTGAGGCCCCTGGGCAAAAGATACCGCATATGGGGTGGAATGACCTGGTCATCGATACGCGACACCCGGTTCTGGACGGGCTCAAGACCGGCGATCATGCCTATTTCGTCCACAGCTACCAAATGCAGATGGAGCACGCGGACCAGCGCTTGGCCCATGTGGATTATGCTGGCGACGTGACGGCCATTGTCGCATCGGACAACCGCATTGGCACGCAATTCCACCCGGAAAAGAGCCAAGCCGCTGGACTACGGTTGATCGGTAATTTCTTGACCTGGGCGCCCTAGCTGGAAGGCGGTGCGCGGGCGTTTTACACCTGCGCGGGGCGGCGCAGGCGGATCAACAAAAGCCCAAGCAAAAGCGTGACCGGCAGCGAGAGGCCCGCAAGCCAGATCCACCCAATTCCTGCATAAAGCGCGCCGGAAACGAGTGACGCGGCAGAAGAGGCAATGGCCAAGATGGTCTCGTTGGTGCCTTGAAGGGCTGCGCGTTCATCGTCGCACGCCGCAGTCTGCAGCAAGTATGTGCCGCTGACAAAGCCAAAGTTCCAACCGATCCCAAGCAGGATCAGTGCGGTGTAAAAGTTCAACAGCGCAAGCCCCGACAGTGCGACAAGCGCCGAAAACAAGATCAAGACCAGACCCGTCGCGGCGACACGGTCTGCGCCAAACCGCTTGATCAGCGTCCCGGTCACAAAGCCAGGCGCGAACATGGCCACCACATGCCAGCGAATGACGTCGGCGGCCTGGGTCTCGACAAAGCCGCATCCAATCATCGCAAGCGGCGTTGGCGTCATGAGAAGCACCATGATCGCTTGGGCCAAAGCGGCGACGCCGATGGCGACCAAGATGTTTGGACGACTGGCGATCTGCGCCGCGACGTGGCGCAGGCCTTCGCGCCGTGTGGCTCCCGGCGGCGGGTCGACCTTTGGCAGCGCCAGCCCGAGTACCGGCAAGGCGCCCAACGCTCCCATCACCGCGATGGCTGCATAGGCCCCTGCCAAAGGGGTTGGCGCCAGCGCATCTTTGGCCTGCGTAAACACCTCGGGGCCAATAAGGGCCGCGACGAGGCCCGAGGCCAGCGTTAATGAAATCGCTTGCGGGCGGAACGCCTCCTCGACGGCTTCGGCTGCGGCGAAGCGGAAGTAGTTCACGCAGATCAGTGCAGAGCCCAGTGCGAAATGCGCGGCACACAGCAGTGCGAAGCTTTGGACGTGTAAAGCCACCGCGCCGGCCCCGCCCCCCACGACGAGGCAGAGCGCTCCCAGCAAAAACCCCGCCCGGCGGCCAAAACGCCCCATAAAAAGGGAAATCGGCCCCGCGACACCGATGCCTGCCAGCATCGACACAGATTGCGGCGCCGTGGCAAGCCAGCTGTGTGGTGCCAGCCATGCGCCCGCCAGCACCCCCAGAATAATGAGCATTGGCAGTGCTGACCCAAGGACAACGTTGCCCAAGAGGATCAGCGCAAAGTTTCGATTGACCATAAATCCGCCCGGCGAACCGTGTGATCAGGGAAGCTAGCCTGACCGATGGGAACGCCAAGACGTGCAAAGAGTTTAGGGATCAGAAGCGACTGCTGTGCAGCCCCGCGTTACTTCACCCGCGTCCAGGTCTGCCCGCGGCACACGCCAGCCTTGCAGCCGCGCACACGCAGGTGATTGCCCTCAACCCGCATAGTCGCGCGATAGGTCATGTTGAAAGCAGGGACAAAGGCGCGCCCCTCATAGGCGTTGCCGCCCACAGGCTGTGCGTCCCAAAAGAGACGCACCCCCACATTCGGGTGGTCGATCCGCTGCCCACGCG